>JBCCZJ010000149.1:0-10675 GCA_039187915.1 Myxococcota bacterium | reverse complement strand
TCTCGCCAAGGTCGCCGGGCGGTGACCAGGACATCCAGCCGAAGAACGCGATCGGGATCGCGGAGGCGAGGATCCACGGTCGCCTGCGCCCGAGGCGATGCTCCGTACGATCGCTCCAGATCCCGGCGACCGGGTCGGTCACGCCGTCCCAGAGGCGTCCGGCCATGAAGATCATGCCCATCGCCGTCGGCGGCACCAGCAGCACGTCGATCGCGTAGTTGCTGATGTAGGACATGAAGAGCACGAGCGAGAAGTTGATCGGGACCATGGGCGCGGCGTAGGCCAGCAGGAGGCCGATCGACACGGATCCGCGGGGCGTCTCGGAGGCGGGCGGGTGCATGGCGGCCAGCATAGGGGAGTCGCGGTCCGGGCCGCCGTGCCGCAGCGGGTCGCTATCGTATCGCCGCGCGCGTCACGCCGCGGAAACGGAGCTCCGATGTCCCGAACCCGATCGCTTCTCGTTGGGCTCACCCTCGCGTTCTTCGCGACGGGCTGCAGTGGTCCCTTCTTCCTTTTTCCCGGCGGCGCTCTCGAGGGCGACGTGGCGCCGGTCCCGGCCGACTGGTCCTTCACGGACGAGATCTCGACGATCCAGATCGAGACGAATCCGGCCGATCCCTACTCCGTCAACATCTGGGTCCTCGAGCTCGACGGCGCGCTCTACCTGCACGCGGGCGCGAACCGCGCCGCGTGGGTGGAACACCTGGAGGCGGATCCGCGCCTGCGGATCAAGATCGAGGAGAAGATCTACGAGCTGCAGTCGAGCCGCGTGACGGACGCGGACGAATTCGCGCGCTTCGCCGACAAGTACGAAGGCAAATACGGGAACCGTCCGCGCAACGAGAACATCGCCGAGATCTTCCTCCTGCGGCTGACCGCGCGTTAGGCCGGTGGACCTCCCGGACCTCGAAGCCGAGGCGAGGTCGAAGATCGACGCCTCCTTCTACGATTACGTGGCCGGGGGCGCGGAGGACGAGCGCACCCTCGACGAGAACGAGGCCGCTTGGGGACGTCTCCGTCTGCGCCCGCGCGTCCTGCGCGACGTGCGCGCGATCGACACCGCGACGACCGTGCTCGGAGAAAGGATCGCGAGCCCGGTCGGGGTGGCGCCGATGGCGATGCAGCACGCGGCGCACGAGGCGGGGCCCGCGGCCACGGCGCGCGGCTGCGCGGCGACGGACACGCTCTTCTGCATGGGCCTCTTCGGCGCGGGATCCGCCAAGGACGTGGCGGCCGTGCCCGGCGCCGCGCCGAAATGGCTGCAGGTCTACGTCCTGGCCGATCGCGCGCGAAGCGTCGAGGCGATCGCGCGGAGCGCGGAGCAGGGCTACAAGGCCGCGGTGATCACCGTCGACGTCGCCCGGCAGGGCAACCGGCGGAGGGACGCGCGCAATCGCTGGCAGTTCCTGCAGGCGGACGGCCAGGTGGAGGATCCGAACGAGCTCTTCGACCACGCGCTCACCTTCGACGACGTCGCCTGGTTCGTCGAGCGCGCGCCGATCCCGCTGGTCGTGAAGGGGGTCTTGCGGGGCGACGACGCCCGAGCCTGCGTCGACGCCGGCGCCGCTGGGGTCGTCGTCTCGAACCATGGCGGGCGCCAGCTCGACGGGGCGATCGCGACGGCGGACGCGCTGGCGGAGGTGGTCGCGGGGGTGGACGGGCGGGCCGAGGTCTACGTCGACGGCGGGATCCGCCGCGGACAGCACGCGGTCAAGGCACTCGCGCTCGGGGCCCGGGCGGTCTTCGTCGGCCGACCGGTCATGTGGGGATTGATCGTGGCGGGGCAGGCGGGCGTCGAAGGCGTGATGCGCGGCTTCCAGGACGAGGTCGAACGCGCGATGGCGCTCTGCGGCGCGCGGACCGTCGACGAGATCGATGCGAGCCTGCTCGCCCGGCCCGGTGGCGGATTCGCGGGGACGGGACGCGGCGAAGGCGGCGCATGAGCGCCGATCCGCTCGTCGCCTGCATCCATCATCCCGCGCCGCCCGACCTGGCGCTCGTACGCGCGGTCGCGGGCGAGACCGGGCGTCCGCTCGACCTGCGCGCACTGCCTCTAAGGGAGAGCGTGAAGCTCCGCAAGGCGCGTTCTTCGCCGCCGGTTCCGCCGGCCCTCCTTGCGGAGGCGCCCGAGCCCGACGCCGCCGTGCGGGCCGCCTGGTCCGAGGCCGAAGTCGTGTGCACCCTCGACCTCCCGGTCGAGTGGATCGACGCCATGCCGAACCTGAAGCTCGTGCAGGCCTACAGCGCCGGGCTCGAGCAGTTTCCTCTCGAAGCCCTCGCCGCGCGCGGCGTCCGGCTCGCGAACGCCGCCGGCGTCGGCGCCCCGGCGATCGCCGAGTTCGTTTTCGGTCGCCTGGTCGAGGTCTACCGGAACGTGCGCGACCTCGAGGCGATGCAGCGGGCGCGTGCCTTCCATCGCCCCGGCGGCCGCACCCTCGCGGGCAAGACGCTCGGCATCGTCGGCCTCGGCGCGATCGGCACGGCGGTCGCGCGTCTCGCGCGGGCCTTCGACATGCCGACGATCGCGATCCGCCGCTCCGCGCAGTCGGGAGACGCTTCGCCGCTGGTGGACGAGCTGCACGGCCCCGACGGCCTGGACACGCTCCTGGCTCGCGCCGACGTCGTCGTCTTGTGCGCGCCCGCGACGGACGAGACCGCGGACCTGCTCGATCGGAACGCGTTCGCCGCCATGAAGCCGGGCGCGGTCCTCTGCAACGTCGCTCGCGGCGCGCTCGTCGACGAAGCGGCCCTCGTCGCCGCGCTGCAGTCCGGCCGGCTCGGCGCGGCGATCCTCGACGTGACGCGGACCGAGCCGCTCCCCGCGGACGATCCCCTCTGGGACGCGCCGAACCTCCACCTCTCGCCCCACTCGTCGATTCCGCCCGACGCCTACGACGCACGCCTGCTCTCGCTCTTCGCGCGCAACCTGCGCGCGCACGCGGCGGGCGCGCCGATCGAGAACGAGATCGCGCTCGGCGCCGCGTCGGCATGACGCTTCGCGCCGCGCTCGTCGTCCTCGGCTGCCTGCTCTGTCAGATGGGCGCGGGCTTCTTCTACGCGACGCGCGCGCTGTCGGGCGAGGTGATCGAGGACCTCGGATGGAGTCGGACGCTGTGGGCGAGCGGTACGGCGCCGATGCTCGTGGTCTCGTCCGTCGGGCAGGCCTTCGTGGGCGCCGCCTGCGCCCGCTTCGGTGTCCGTCCGGTGATCGTCGCCTCGCTCCTGTGTCTCGGTGTGAGCGTCGTGGCCTTCGCGACGATGGGGACGATCGTGCAGTTCTACGGCGCCATGATGATCCTGGCGCTCGCCAATGCGGGCCTCGGCGACGTCTCGATCGGGAGCGTCGTCACCCGGTGGTTCGCGCGGCGCCGTAGCCTCGCGCTCGGCTTCGCGATGGCCGGCTCGAACGTCGGGACGATCGCCTTCCTCGCGGCGATCGGTCTCGCGATCGAGCAGGCGGGCTGGCGCGACACGGCGCTCGCCGTCGGGCTAGGAGGGCTGGCGGTCATCCTGCCGGTCGCCTTCGCGCTGGTCCGGGATCCTCGCCCCGGAGAAGGGGAGGCGGAGGAGGAAGGGGTCGATCCCGGGGAGGCGTCTTCCGGCGCGGACGGGGCGGCGAGGTCCGGGGCCGAGCTCGGGTACGGCGAGATCCTGCGTCGCCGCGAGTTCTGGGTGCTCTTCTATGCGCTCTTCTGTTATGCGCTGGTCCAGCTCGGACTCTTCGATCAGTTCGTGCTCTACCTGACCGACCTCGGTTACACGAAGCAGGAGGCCTACGGAGCGCTCAGCCTCGCGGCCGGCGCCGGGATCGCGGCGAAGCTCGGCGCGGGCGTCGTGGGCCAGCTCGTGCGGCCCCGCTTCGCCTTCCTCGCGAACACGGGCCTGCTCGCGACGAGCCTGATGCTCGTTCCCTTCGCGGCGAGTCCGGTGATCCTGACGCTCTTCAGCATCGCCTTCGGATTCTCCACCGCGTCCCGGGACGTCTTCCTGCCGCTCTCCGTCGCCGATGCCTTCGGTACGCAGAGCTTCGCGCGGGTCTACGGCCTGATGATGCTGGCCTTCGTACCGGGCGGGGCGCTCGGCCCCGTCGTCCTCGCCGAGGCGCATCGGCGCTTCGGTGACTACCGCCCGGGCTTTCTGGCCTGCATCGCCCTCGTCCTGCTGGCCTCGGCGGCGCTCGGCGGTCTCGCGCGCTCGGGTCGCGTGCGCGCCCTCTGATCGGAGCGCGCGGCGGCCGGACCGTCGGACGCGGAACCGCCATGGCGGAACGCGCGGTGCCGTGGCGGGGCGCCCGTGCGTGATACGCTCGCCCGCCACCGGAAGAGAGGACCTCCGACATGGCTGGCATCGACGACTTCACGGACAGGACGGCGCTGATCACGGGCGGTGCGGACGGAATCGGCGCGGCCCTCGCCGAGGCGCTGCTCTCGGCGGGTGCGAAGGTCTTCCTGGGCGACATCCACGCGGAGAAGCTCCAGGCGACCGCCGATCGGCTCGGCTGCCCGAGTGCGATCTGCGACGTGACGGACGCGGCGGCGGTCGAGTCGGTGGTGGATCAAGCGTGGGAAACGCTCGGCACGGTCGACCTGCTCTGCGCGAACGCCGGGGTCGCGCTCTTCGGCTCGCTGCTCGAGATTCCACGCGAGGAGTTCGATTTCTGCTTCGGCGTCAACGTGCACGGCGTGCTCCACGCGGTGCGGCCGCAGGCGCGCCGGCTCGCGGAGAGCGGACGGACGGGAACTTTCCTGCTGACCGGCTCCGAGCACAGCCTCTCGCTTCCGAACTACCTGCGTCCCGTACCGATGCACGTCTACACGATGACCAAGCACGCGGTGCTCGCGATCGCGGAAGCGCTCCGTGCCGAGCTGGGCCCGCAGGGGCACGGCGTCTCGGTCCTCTGCCCCGGCCCCGTCACGAGCGGCCTCGCCGAGAACTCGACTTCCGCGCGGCCGGCTTCGCTGGGCGATCCGCCGCCGCTCGATTTCTCGAAGGTCGACCCGAAGGCGGTCCAGGAGCTCGTGGCGGCCTACATCCCGTCCGAAGAGGCAGCGGCGATCGCGCTCCGCGGGCTGCGCGCCGGGGCCTTCGTGATCCCGACCCACGTCTTCCAGAAAGACGACGTCGACGCGCGCTATCGGGAGACGATCGCGGGCTTCGACCTGATCGGTTGAGGCACCAGCGGGTCCGATCGTCGTGTTAGAGTCCGCGGCTCGGGCGGCGTGACCTCGCGCGTCCCGTTTCCGGAGGACGCCACGATGGCCATGAAGATCGGACTCTGCTTTCCCTACACCCAGGCTTCGCTCGATCGCGAGACCACCCTCGCATGGTTCGAGCGCGTCGACGCGGGGCCCTTCTCGACGCTCTCCTGCGGCGAGCGGATGGTCGGGACGAGCGTCGACATGATGGCGTTGATGGGTGCGGCGGCGGCGGTGACCTCGCGAGTGCGGATCGTGCCGACCCTCTATGTCCTGCCCATGCATCCCGCGGTCAAGGTCGCGAAGCACGCGGCGACGCTCGACCTGCTCGCCGGGGGTCGCGTTTCGATCACGGTGGGGATCGGCGGCCGCGTCTGGGACTATCACTGCATGGAGAAGGAGCCCGTGCGGCGATACGCGAGGATGGACGAGCAGGTCGCCCAGATCCGAAGCGTCTGGGCCGGCGAGATCCCCGTCGAGGGCGGCGAACCGATCGGCCCGGCGCTGGTGAAGCCCGGCGGGCCGCCGATCCTGGCGGGCGTGATCGGCCCGAAGGCGACGGCCCGCGCGGCGAAGTGGGCGGATGGCGTCTACTCGTGGTCCGGCAACGGCGTGGGGGACGAGATGAAGGCCCAGCAGGCGCGCGTCGTCGAAGCGTGGGAGAAGGCGGGCCGCGACCGCGCGCCGGAGCGCGTGGCCGGCTTCTGGTGCGCGAGCGGCCCGAACGCGGACGAGAACCTGAAGAACTACGTCTACAAGTACATCAAGGTCCTGGGTGAAGGGCCGGCGAAGGCGATGGCGGGCATGTGCGATCGCTCGACCCCGGACGCCATCATGCAGAGCCTCGACGCCTACGAAGAGGCCGGTGTCGAAGAGTGCTGGCTCAACACGGCGACCGCCTCGATGGCCGAGATCGACGGGATCGAGGAGATCATCGCGAAGCGCGGTTAGCCCGTCCGTCGCCGCGCCGGCGATGGGCTCAGGCGTCGCTCCGCTTGCCGGGGCTGAAGCTCACCGGGAACGCCTCGATCCCGGTGATGAAGTTGTTCGGGCGTCGCTCGAGCGGCGCCTCGCTCGCGAAGTGGATGTCGGGCATCCGGTCGAGCACCTCCTCGAAGAGGATCTTCAGCTCGAGCCGGGCGAGGCTCGCGCCCAGACAGTGGTGGACGCCGTAGCCGCCGAAGGCGACGTGGCGATTCGGCCAACGCTCGACGTCGAAGACGTCCGGATCTTCGAAGGCGCGCTCGTCGCGGTTGCCGGCGGGATAGAGCAGCAGCACGCGATCGCCCTCGGAGAGCTTCTCGCCGTGGAGCTCCGTGTCCCGGGTCACCGTCCGGTTCATGTTCACGATCGGAGAGACCCAGCGGAGCATCTCTTCGACGGCGACCTCGATCTTCGACGGGTCGTCCTGCAGCTTTCGCATGGCGTCGGGATTCAACATGAGCTGCTCGAGACCGCCCGTCATGACGTGGCGCGTGGTCTCGTCGCCGCCGATCAGGATCAGCAGGCTCTCCTGCAGGATCTCCTCGTCGGTGAGCCGTTCGCCCTCGACCTCGCCGGTGACGAGCAGGCTGACGAGATCATCACGCGGGTTCGCCTTGCGGTCGGCGATGACCTTGGCCTGGTATTCGAAGTAGCCCTGACTGTAGGTGCGCTGCTTTTCGCGGCGCTCCTCGTCGTCCATCACCTCGGCGATCTCTCCGCCGCCGAGCATCCAGTCGCTCCACAAGAGGAGCTGCTCCCGATCCTCGGGCTCGACGCCCAGCATGTCGCCGATCGCGACCATCGGGATCCAGCGCGCGATGTCCCGGACGAAATCGCATTCGCCGCGCTCGATCACGTCGTCGATCAAGCCGACGGTCAGGGCGCGGAGCTTCGCCTCTTGATCCTTGACTCGACGCGGCGTGAAGCCGCGATTCACGATCGAGCGTCGTCGCTTGTGCAGCGGCTCGTCGAGATTGATCATCGACGGGATCCAGCTGTCCCGCTCGGGTCGCGAGCTCTTGCCCGAGCAGAAGGTCTCGGGGTCCTTCGCCACGGCCATGATGTCGGCGTAGCGGGTCACACCCCAGAGGCCGCCGTCGGCCGTGGGGTCCCAGTAGACCGGCGCCTGGTCCCGCATCCAGCGGAAGCGCTCCCAGGGATCGAGGTAGAAGAAGCGGTCGAGTAGACCGATGTCGTCGCGGCGATCGTGGTTCGGCATGGGGACCTCGTGTGGGACGGCAGTCTCCGCTCGATCATATCCGAACGCTCGGTCCCGGGAGCGGGCCGAGACGGGTCCGCCGGGTCCGTCTGTGCGCTTCGAAATCCGGTCCTCGAGGTGCGCCGGAAGCTGCCCCGATCGGACGCGCGCTCTATCGTGTCCGTCGCGCGCCGATCCGGCGCGCCCGCGTGTCATGCTGAAAGGGCCGAATCGTGCCGCACCGTCTTCGTCTCGTCCTCGCGCTTCTTCTCGTCCCCGTCGCGCTCGCCTGCTCGAGCGACGAGGAGGTCTGGTCGTCGGAGGAAGGGGATTCCGACGTCCCGTCGATCCGCTTCCCGACCCAGGACATCTTCGAGCCCGACTACGTGCTGGTCGAGCGGGAGACGGCCGGGCCGAACCCGGATCGGAACGCCTACTTCGGCGACCTCCACGTCCACACGACCTATTCGTTCGACGCCTTCGCCTTCGGCACCGTCGCCACGCCCGCCGACGCCTATCGCTATGCCCGCGGCGAGGTGATCCGCCATCCGGGCGGCTTCGACGTCCAGCTGCGCCAGCCCCTCGACTTCTACGCGGTGACCGACCACGCCATGTTCATGGGCGCGGCGCGCTCGGCGGCGGACACGACGAGCGAGCTCTCGAAGTTCGACTTCTCCGAAGGGCTTCACGACCTGAACGCGCCGGACAACATCAACCTGACCAGCGTCCCCCAGCGCATCGCCGCCTTCTCGGGGCTGCTGCCCAAGATGGTCGCCGCCGTCGCCGACGGTCGGCTCGACCGCGAGCTGGTGAACGGGCTCGTTCGCTCGGCCTGGGCCGACACCGTCGAGGCTGCCGACCGCTTCTACGTGCCCGGCCGCTTCACGACCTTCGCGGCCTACGAGTACACCTCGTCGACGGACGACATGGGGAATCTCCATCGCAACGTGATCTTCCGGGGGACCGAGAAGCTCCCGGCGATCCCGTTCTCCCGCTTCCACTCCCAGAATCCGGAGGGGCTCTGGGACTGGATGGACGCGCTGCGCGCGCTCGGCGTCGAGAGCCTCGCGATTCCGCACAACTCGAACGGCTCGAATGGACAGATGTTCAAGCTCGTCGATTGGGCGGGGAATCCCCTGGACGATGCCTACGGCGAGCAGCGCATGCGGAACGAGCCGCTCGTCGAGATCACCCAGGTGAAGGGGACGTCCGAGACCCATCCGACCCTGTCCGACACGGACGAGTGGGCCGGCTTCGAGATCGCGCCCTTCCGCGTGGCCACCATGCTTCCTTCGGCGCCGCCCGGGAGCTACGTGCGGGACGCGCTTCGCCGCGGGCTCCAGCTCGAGGCCGGCGGGGCGACCAACCCCTACGAGTTCGGTCTCGTGGGTGCGAGCGACACCCACACGGCGGCGATCTCCGACGACGAGTCCGACTACTTCGCGAAAATCGGCCTGCTCGACTCGACGGCGGAGCTCCGCGGTTCGGTCCCGCTCTCCTTCGTCGAGTCGACGGTCACGAAGATGGTCGCGAACGATCTGGTCACCGAGGTGGACGGGCAGCCCTACCAGAACAGCGCCTCCATCACCTACGGCGCCTCGGGACTGGCGGCGGTCTGGTCCGAGGAGAACACCCGCGAATCGATCTACGACGCCTTCCGGCGCAAGGAGACCTTCGCGACGTCCGGACCGCGGATTCCCGTGCGCTTCTTCGCCGGCGACGGCATCGCGCCCGGCATGGACCGGGCCGCGGACATGGCGGCGCTCGGCTACGCCGGCGGGGTGCCCATGGGCGCCGACCTCGAGATCGGCCCGTCGAGCGCACCGCGCTTCCTCGTCTGGGCCGCGCAGGATCCACTCTCGGCCCCGCTGCAGCGGCTGCAGATCATCAAGGGATGGGAGCAGGACGGACGAACCTTCGAAGTCGTGAACGACGTCGCCTGCTCCGACGGGCTCGCGCCGGATCCCGAGACGCGACGCTGTCCCGACAACGGCGCGAAGGTCGATCTGGACGACTGCTCGATCACGACGGACGTGGGCGACGCCGAGCTCTCGGCGGTCTGGACGGATCCCGACTTCGACCCGGCCCAGCGGGCCTTCTACTACGTACGGGTGCTCGAGAACCCGACCTGTCGCTGGTCGACCTGGGACGCCGTTCGGGCCGGTGCCGAGCCGCGCTCCGATTTCCCGAAGACGATCCAGGAGCGCGCGTGGTCCTCCCCGATCCAGGTGAAGCCGGCGGGTTGACCCGCGGAGGACGAGGCCCCGATGAAGATCGTCGTGACCGGAGAACGCGCGGCGGTGCTGCGTGACGAAGTCGTGCGGACCCTCGCCGACACCGAGGTGACGCCCGAGGTGGTCGTCCTCGACGTCGAAGGACGATTCGAGGGAGATCCCGCAGGCTGCGAGGTCGTCTACTTCTGCGTGAGCGCCTCGCGGTACAAGCCGTCCATGCGCGCGCTCATGCCGCTCTTCGGCGAGCCTTCGCTGCGATGGATGCAGGGACCCGGTGCCGGGATCGATCACCCGGTCTGGGAGACACTCCTCTCTCGCGGCGTGCGGCTCACCAACGCCTCGGGCATCCACGGGGAGCCGATCGCGCAGTACATCTTCACCTACGTGCTCCACTGGGAGCGTGAAGTCGCCCGCCACCTGCACCAGCAGGCCGAGCATCGCTGGGAGACGATCTACAGCGGCGACCTCGGTGCCCGTACGATCGGCATCGTCGGCTACGGCGGGATCGGCCAGGCGACCGCACGGATCGCGAAGGCCTTCGGCATGCGCACGATCGGCTGCCGGCGTTCGCCCTGCGACGATCCGGACCTGGATCGTTTTGTGACGCTCGACGGATTGCCGTCGCTGCTCGCCGAGAGCGATTACGTCGTTCTCTGCATGCCCTACAACGACGAGACCCGCGGCATGATCAGTGCACGGGAGCTCGCGGCCATGCGCGAGGACGCGGTCCTCGTCAACGTCGCGCGGGGCGGCGTCGTCGACGAGCCGGCCCTGATCGAGGCGCTCCGCTCGCGGGCGATCCGGGGAGCGACCCTCGACGTCGTCTCGGAGGAGCCGCTACCCGCGGACTCTCCGCTCTGGAGCCTCGACAACTGCGTGCTGACGCCCCACGACGCCGGCTATTCGCCGCTCGGCGCGGAGCGTCTCGGCGCGCTCTTCCTCGACAACCTCGCGCGGTTCGCGCGGGGCGACGCGCTGCGCAACGAGATCCGCTCGACGGGGATCGACCGCACCGACGCCTGAACCCGGCCGGCGCACAGCGTCCGCGTCCCGCCCGGTTTCGG
>JBCCZJ010000148.1:0-10680 GCA_039187915.1 Myxococcota bacterium | reverse complement strand
TTCGGGGTCGGCGTAGCCCACGTTGGTGATCAGGGGGCCTTTCTGGAACCAGAAGGCGCGGCGGGCGAAGTCGATTTCCGTCTCGATCGGCACGTCCCCCTCGGCGCGAGACCAGACGCGGTCCGCGCGCAGGATCAGGGTCTCGTGGAGAAGCGCCGAGGCAAGCGATAGGATCAGGGCCGTCGACAGGACGGGCAGGACGACCCGAGCGGGGCGAATGCCGCCGGCCTCGACCGCCACGAGTTCCATCGCGCGACCGGAGAGGGCGAATACGGCGAACGCGGCGATGAAACTCGCGATGGGAAGGACGTCTGCCAGGTAGTAGGAAGTGAGTCGCAGGCCGAGGTGTCGGACCGCCGCGAAGAACGAGGCGAGGCCGCCCGAGGCGGTGTCGCTCGACGGTCCCTGCCAGCCCGAGACGTCATCCAGGCTCAGGACGAGTTCGAGCATCGCGAGCACCAGCAGGGCCGCGGCGAGCACCATCACGAAGAGACCGAGAAAGCGCGTGGCGAAGTAGTGCGTCAGGATCCGCACGGAGCGATGCTAGCGCGGGTCGGGCGGACGTCGACGCCCCGCGGAACGCGCGCGCGGCGGCCACGAGCCCATCATCGGATACGGAGCGATCGTTGGAAATCTATCGGGGCATTTCGGAGCTCGGCCGCAGGCTCACGCGGCCCGTCGTCACGATCGGGAATTTCGACGGCGTCCACCGCGGTCATCAGGCGATCCTCCAGACCGTGACCGAGCGCGCGAAGGCGCTCGACGGCGAATCCGTGCTCTACACCTTCGAGCCCCACCCGCGACGCGTGCTGCACCCGGACCTCGACCTCCGCCTGCTCGAGACCTTCGATCAGCGGATGGAGACCCTGGCCTCGCACGGGCTCGACGTCGTGATCGCGGAGCCCTTCGACCTCGCCTTCGCCAGGATCAGCCCGGAACGCTTCATCGAGCACTACCTCCATGCTTCGATCGGCCCGTCCGAAGTCTACGTCGGGTACGACTTCCACTTCGGGAAGGACCGCGAGGGCTCGATGCGCATGCTGACGGAGCGCGGGCCGCATCTGGGCTTTTCGGTCACGGTCATCCCCGAGGTGTCGGTCGAGGGTCGGGACGTGAACTCGACTCGAGTCCGTCAGCTGCTGGCGGAGGGCGAGGTCGAGGAGGCGGCGGAGCTGCTCGGGCGCCCCTTCGTGGCTCGCGGCGAGGTGACGGAGGGCGACCGACGCGGCCGGACGATCGGCTTTCCGACCGCCAATCTGGCGCCGGAGACCGAGATCCTGCCGGCGCCGGGCGTCTACTACGGGCGCCTGCGATGCCTGCGCGGCGGCGGCGTCTGGGAGGGCAAGACGCTCCCGGCCGTCACCAACGTGGGCTATCGGCCGACCTTCCACGATGGCCGGGACCTGGTGGCCGAGGCGCACGTGATCGATTTCGACGGAGATCTCTACGGCGTCGAGGTCGATCTCACCTTCGAGGGAAGGCTGCGCGGCGAGCAGCGCTTCGCGTCCGTGGACGGGCTGAAGGCGCAGATCGCCAGGGACGTCGACGAGGCCCGGGTCCGCCTGACCCGCTGAGCCTCGCGCCGCGGCTCGCTCCCGGATTCGATCCCGCCGGCGGGCATTTAGCTCGGCGTCTGCGGGTGACACCCGAGGGCCGGAACGCCTCGTGGCCCCGCGCCGAACCCCTGCGCTCGTAGGGTGTATCCCCCATCACAAGCCTTCCTCAGCAACCCCCAGGCCGCGCTGCGGCGAGGGTTCAAGTCCCCGCGTTCGCGCGCCGATAACTCGGCGAGATTGCGACCGTTTTGCGACGGCAGGACGGGCGCTTGGCGTCCCGCGAGTGCCCTCGGCGCGAGCGGTGGAGGGGAACCGTTGAACGAGCGCATCGGAGAGCTGCTGGTCAAGGAGAACCTGCTCTCGTCGGAGCAGTTGCTCAAGGCCCGTGAAGAAGCAGCGACGAAGGGTCAGCGCCTCGGCGCGCAGATCACCGCCCTCGGCTTCATGGACGAGGACGAGCTCACGGAGTTCGTCGCCAAGCAGTACGGCGTGCCGTCGATCAACCTCGACGATTTCGAGATCGAGCCGGAAGTCCTCGCACTGATTCCCGAGGACGTCGCGAACAAGCACGGCGTCGTCCCGGTGAACCGCGCCGGCTCCACGCTGATCCTGGCCACCGCCGATCCGTCGAACATCTTCGCCCTCGACGACATCAAGTTCCTGACCGGGTACAACATCCAGCCCGTCGTCGCGTCCGAGGACGCGATCCGCCAGGCGATCGAGACCTACTACGCGGAGCCCGAGGAAGACCTCCTCGACGACGTGATGGCCGGCTTCGACGACGAGGGCATCGACTTCGTCTCGGGCGAGGAAGAAGAGGATGCCGGCGCGCTGGCCCGTGAGGCGGAGGACGCCCCGGTCGTCAAGCTGGTCAACCTGATCCTCACCGACGCCATCAAGAAGAACTGCTCGGATATCCACATCGAGCCCTACGAGAAGAGCTTCCGGGTCCGGTACCGCATCGATGGCGTGCTCTACGAGGTGATGAAGCCGCCGCTGAAGCTCAAGAACGCGCTGACCTCGCGCATCAAGATCATGTCGGAGCTCGACATCGCCGAGCGACGTCTTCCGCAGGATGGCCGCATCAAGCTGAAGATGGGCAAGGGACGCGAGATGGACTTCCGTGTCTCGGTCCTGCCGACGCTCTTCGGCGAGAAGATCGTGCTCCGCTTGCTCGACAAGAGCAATCTTCAGCTCGACATGACGAAGCTCGGCTTCGAGGAGCCCCAGCTCGACGACTTCAAGGACTCCATCCACCAGCCCTTCGGCATGGTGCTCGTGACCGGCCCGACGGGTTCCGGTAAGACGACGACGCTCTACTCGGCGCTCTCGGAGCTGAACCAGACGAGCGAGAACCTGTCGACCGCGGAGGATCCGGTCGAATTCAACCTCGGCGGCATCAACCAGGTCCAGATGCACGAAGACATCGGCCTGAACTTCGCGGCCGCGCTTCGTTCCTTCCTGCGCCAGGACCCCGACATCATCATGGTCGGTGAGATTCGTGACTTCGAGACCGCCGAGATCTCGGTCAAGGCGGCGCTCACGGGCCACATGGTCCTCTCGACCCTGCATACGAACGACGCGCCCTCGACGATCAACCGACTCCTGAACATGGGCATCGAGCCCTTCCTGGTCTCGAGCGCGGTCAACTGCATCGTCGCCCAGCGTCTCGCGCGACGGATCTGCTCCGAGTGCGTCACGGACGACCCGGAAGTCGACATGGAGCAGGTGAAGGATGCCGGTCTCTCGGACGAGGAGGTCAAGTCCTACCGCGCCAAGAAGGGCGCCGGCTGCGCGAACTGCTCGGACACCGGCTTCAAGGGTCGGGTCGCGATCTACGAGGTCATGGTCATGACCGACTCGCTCAAGGAGTTCGTGTTGAACGGCGCCTCGGGCGCAGAGATCAAGCGCGAAGCGATCCGCGGCGGAATGGTCACGCTCCGGCGCAGCGCGCTCAACAAGATGCTCGAAGGCGTCACGACGATCTCGGAAGTGTTCCGGGTCAGCGCCTCGGATGCGGCCTAGGCCCGTCCGGGCACGGATTTAGAGAGAGGGTTTCGTCTTGGCGAACATGCACCAGCTCCTGAAGGCGATGATCGAGAAGGGCGCTTCGGACCTTCACATCACCACGGGATCGCCCCCGCAGCTGCGAATCGACGGCAAACTGCATCCGTTGAAGATGCCGCCTCTGTCTCCCCAGGAGACCAAGCAGCTCTGCTACTCGGTCCTGACCGACGCGCAGAAGCATCGCTTCGAGGAGACGAACGAGCTCGATCTCTCGTTCTCCGTCCAGAAGCTCTCGCGCTTTCGCGGCAACGTTTTCATCCAGCGCGGCAACGTCGCCGGCGCCTTCCGCGCGATTCCCTTCAAGATCCTCACCTTCGAGGAGCTGGGCGTGCCGCCCGTCGTCGCCGAGCTCGCCAAGAAGCCGCGCGGCCTGATCCTGGTGACCGGCCCGACGGGTTCGGGGAAGTCGACGACCCTCGCGTCGATCATCGACAGCATCAACACGGGTCGCAACGAGCACATCGTCACGATCGAGGATCCGATCGAATACCTGCATCCCCACAAGGGCTGCATCGTGAACCAGCGCGAGATCGGCTCCGACAGCGCGTCGTTCAAGGACGCCCTCAAGTACATCTTGCGGCAGGACCCGGACGTCGTCCTGATCGGCGAGCTGCGGGACCTCGAGACGATCGAGGCGGCGCTCACGGTCGCGGAGACGGGCCACCTCGCGTTCGCCACGCTCCACACGAACTCCGCGGTCCAGACGATCAACCGGATCGTGGACGTCTTCCCGCCCTATCAGCAGTCGCAGATCCGCCAGCAGCTCTCCTTCGTGCTGGAGGCGGTCATGTGCCAGACGCTGCTGCCGCGGGCGAACGGACCGGGCCGTGCGCTCGCGCTCGAGGTCATGGTGCCGAACGCGGCGATCCGCGCGCTCATGCGCGACGACAAGATCCACCAGATCTACTCGTCCATGCAGGTCGGTCAGGGCAAGTCCGGGATGCAGACGATGAACCAGTGCCTCGCCTCGCTCGTGCAGCGGCGCATCGTCGATCCGGAGGTGGCCAAGGGCCGAAGCCCCGACATCGACGAGCTGCAGTCGCTGATCACCAAGGGGCCCGATGCGATTTCGGGCGCCGGAGGCCGCCGGTCCGGCTAGGGCCGCAAGCAAGACGATTCCGCTCGCGGGCGAGACCGCGATCGTGGGAGACTGAACGATGCCGATCTATGTCTGGAACGGAAAGAACCGCGCCGGCGACAAGAAGAAGGGCGAACTCGAGGCGGCTTCGCCCGAGGCGGCTGCGCTTCACCTGAAGAACATGGGGATGATCCCCGACAAGGTGAAGGAGAAGCCGAAGGACATCGCGGAGCTGATCCCGGCGCTCGCGCCGAAGGTCAAGATCAACGACCTGGTCGTGTTCACGCGGCAGTTCGCCGTGATGGTCGACGCGGGTCTTCCGCTGGTCCAGTGCCTGCAGATCCTCTCGGAGCAGCAGGAGAACATCACGTTCAAGAACACCCTGCGCGCGGTCCGGAGCGACGTCGAATCGGGTCTGACCTTCGCGGACTCGCTGGCGAAGCATCCGAAGGTGTTCGACGACCTCTTCGTGAATCTGGTCGCGGCCGGCGAGGTCGGCGGCATCCTGGATACGATCCTGAATCGGCTGGCCGTTCAGCTCGAGAAGCAGGAGAAGCTCCGGAAGCAGCTGAAGGGCGCCATGGTCTACCCGGCCACGGTCTCCGTGATCGCGATCGCCTGTATCGTGCTCCTGCTCGTGAAGGTGATCCCGGTCTTCGAGCAGATGTTCGCGGACTTCGGCGGCACGCTGCCTGGCCCGACACAGTCGGTGATCAGCCTGTCGAACTTCCTGCAGTCCTACATCCACTACATGATGGGCGCGGTCACGGTCGTCGTCGTGTCGTACCAGCAGGCGCGAAGCCGCAGCCTCGCGTTCCGGTACCAGACCGACAACATCATGCTCAACATGCCGATCTTCGGGAACATCATCAAGAAGGTCGCGGTCGCGCGCTTCACGCGGACCCTCGGCACGATGATCTCGTCGGGCGTCCCGATCCTCGACGGTCTCGACATCGTCGCCAAGACGGCCGGCAACATGATCATCGAGGAAGAGCTCCAGATGACGCGCCAGGCGATCTCCGAGGGCAAGACGATCGCGGAGCCGCTGCAGGGCTCGAAGGTCTTCCCGGGCATGATGGTCCAGATGGTGGCGGTCGGCGAAGAGACGGGCTCGATGGAGGCTATGCTGACCAAGATCGCCGACTTCTACGACGAGGAGGTCGACGCGGCGGTCGGCGGCCTGACCGCCATGCTCGAGCCGATCATGATGGTCTTCATGGGCGGTTCGATCGGCACGATCCTGATCGCGATGTACCTGCCGATCTTCACGATCGCCGACACGATCACCTGATCCCGCGTCGGAGCGGGGCTCCGAGCGGGACCGGGCAGGGGGCACGAGGGGTGGGCCTCGCCGCGGCGACGAGCATCGACCGGGAGCGCACGGGTCTCGGCTATCTGATCGGCGGACGTCTTCTGCTGGCCGGGCTTTCCCTCGGCCTGGCGGTCGCGATCGATCGGATGGAGGGCGGCAGCTCCCACTCCGGGATCTGGGGCGTCTACTGGACGGTGATCGCCGCTTTCGTGGCCACCATCGTCTCGGCCTCGATGGTCCACCGAACGGCCGAGCCGGCACGCTTCGCGACGCTGCAGGTCGGGATCGACGTGACGATCGTGACTGCGCTCGTCTACTTCTCCGGCGGCGGCGAGTCCTTCTTCACGTTTCTCTATGCGCTGGTCGTGCTCTACGGCGCGCTCTTCCTGGACCGCGGAGGCGTCGCGCTCTCGTGCGCGCTGGCCGTCGGCGGGTACGGCGTGGTGCTCTTCGGCACGCAGCTCGGCCTGCTGCCCGGCAGCGCCACCGAGGAAAGCGGCCGTCCTCTCGCGCTCCTCGTCGCCTACTGGGGCTTCTATGCGGGGGCCCTCGTCGTCCTCGGCATGCTCGCCAACACGCTCTCCGCCGAGCTGCGGGCGACGGGGGCGGCGCTCGACCGGCGGACCCACGACCTGCGGCGGCTGCGGGATCTCCACCTCCGCACCGTGGAGAGCATCGGCAGCGGCCTGCTCACGACCGACGTCGCGGGGCGGGTCACCTCGTTCAATCCGGAGGCGGAGCGCATCACGGGTATGGAGGCCGCGGAAGCCTCCGGTCGGCCCCTCGAGGACGTGATCCCGGGCGCGCCGGCGGTCGTCGCGGGGGAAGGGCGCGAGGCACGAGACGACGCGCGCGGCGGTCGGGGACGCCTCGGCTATCGCAACGTCCGCGGGGAAGACCTCTTCCTCGGACTGGCCGCCTCGGGCTTGAACGACGAAGAGGGCGAACAGGTCGGTCACGTCGTGATCTTCCAGGACGTGACCGGCGTCGTCGCCATGGAACAGGACCTCCGGCGCTCGGAGCGGCTGGCCGCGGTCGGCGAGATGGCCGCGCGCATGGCCCACGAGATCCGGAATCCACTGGCGTCGATCTCGGGCAGCGTACAGATCCTCCAGGCCGGGCCGGACGCGTCCGGTCGGGACCCGGAGCACGGCCGCCTGATGGGCATCGTCGTGCGGGAAGTCGACCGACTGAACGGGTTGATCTCCGACTTCCTCCGCTACTCGCGCCCGTCGCCGACGAAGCCGGAGCGGGTCGATCTATCGTCGCTCGTGGCCGACGTGGCCGAGATGGGCCGGAGCCAGGCCGGAGAAGGCGGCGCCGAGGTCGCGCTCTCGCTCGCCGATCACGTCCACGTGGTCGGCGATCCGTCCCAGCTGGAAGCGATCGTCTGGAATCTCTGGAACAACGCGATCGAAGCGATGGCGCAGCAGACGACGCCGCGTCGACTCGCGGTGCGTCTCCGTCGCTCGGAGGCGGAGGCAGCGCGGGTGCAGGGCCCCGCTCAAGTCCCCGATCCGACGGGCCGTAACGAGGAGAGCGGGGGACTCGGGCCGGCTTCGAACGCCGACTGGTCCGCCGTGCTCGAGGTCGAAGACACGGGTCCGGGGCTCACGCCCGAGGTCCAGGAACAGATCTTCGAGCCCTTCTTCACGACGAAGGAAGACGGAACCGGATTGGGGCTCTCGACGGTGCAGCGATTGGTGGAACAGCACGGCGGCGCGATCACGGTCACCAGCCGGCCGGGCGAGGGGACGTGCTTCCGCGTGACGCTCGCCGGTGCGGAGGCGGCATGAGCGAGGACGTGAAGGCCAGCATCCTCGTCGTCGACGACGAGCAGAGCATGCGGGAGTTCCTCGAGATCTTCCTGCGTCGCGAGGGCTACGCCGTCTCGACCGCCAGCGACGTCGACACGGCGATCGCCCACCTCGAGACCGAGGACATCGATCTCGTCATCACCGACATGCAGATGCCGGAGAAGACCGGGCTCGATCTGATCCTCGCCGCACGAGAGATCTCGCCCGAGACCGTCTCGATCGTCGTGACTGCCTTCGGGTCGACGGACAGCGCGATCTCGGCCATGAAGGAAGGCGCCTACGACTACCTGACCAAGCCCTTCAAGGTCGACGAACTCAGCATCGTGATCGAGAAGGCGCTCGAGAAGAAGCTCCTCTCGAACGAGAACGAGCGTCTTCGGCAGGAACTCCGCAGCCAGTCCCGTGACCGGAACATCCTGGGCTCGAGCCGGGTCATGCAGGAGGTCTTCGACCTGATCGCCCAGGTCGCCGAGACGAAGACGAACGTGCTCGTGTCCGGAGAGAGCGGTACGGGTAAGGAGCTCGTCGCCCGCGCGATCCACGAGCAGAGCGCGCGCGCGAACGAGCCCTTCGTCGCGATCAACTGCGGTGCGATTCCCGAGAACCTGCTCGAGAGCGAGCTCTTCGGACACGTGAAGGGCGCCTTCACCGGCGCGGTCCAGACCAAGGAAGGTCTCTTCGAGGCCGCCACCGGCGGCACGCTCTTTCTCGACGAGATCGGCGAGCTGTCGCAGCCGCTGCAGGTCAAGCTCCTCCGTGCGCTGCAGGAGAAGAGCATCCGCCGGGTGGGAGATACGGTCGACCGGAAGATCGACGTCCGGATCGTCTCCGCGACGAACCGCCGACTCGAAGAGGAGGTCGCGGAGGGGCGCTTCCGAGAGGACGTCTACTACCGCCTGAACGTGATCCAGCTCCAGCTCCCGCCGCTCCGAGAGCGGGAGGAGGACATCCCGCTCCTCGCGCAGCACTTCATCCGCCGCTTTTCGGAGGAGCTCGGCAAGGAGGTCGAGGGCATGGACGGGGAGGCCTACGACCTGCTCGCGTCCTACGCCTTCCCGGGCAACGTGCGCGAGCTCGAGAACCTGATCGAGCGGGCCGTCGCCCTCGCGCGCGGTCCGGTGATCGGTCCCGAGCTGCTGCCGCCCACCGTCCTGCAGCCGAGCGTCAGCCCGACCACGCCGCGGGTGACCGCGGAGGGCGTCGACCTCGAGACTCTCGTCGCGGACTACGAGCGGACGCTCCTCGAAGAGGCGCTCGTTCAGTCGAAGGGCGTCAAGAAGCAGGCGGCGCGTCTGCTCGGCATCTCGTTCCGATCCTTCCGCTACCGCCTCGAGAAGCTCGGGATCGAGGATCCGCGGCGAGAAGACTGAGGATGGCGCTGCGGAAGGGCGTGCAGGCGGAGGTGCTGCTCTCCCTGGCCCTGGTGATGATCACCGGGACCGGCCTGCTCGCGGGCGTCTTTCTCGAGGTGTCGAGCGCTCGGATCGGCGCGCTGCACGACCTGCTCGGTCGTGGCTTCGTGTCGATCAGCCAGGAGCTCGTGTTCGAGCTCGACCCCCTCGAGTCCGGACGTTGGTGGCGCTTCGACCGGGATGGGCGGCCGATCGGGCTGAACGCGCCCGTGGACGAGCTCGATCCGCTGACCCACGCACTCGCCCGGGAGGCCCTGGCTTCCGGCGAGGCGGTCGTCCAGTCGGGCGCGCCGTGGGATCCGATCCGCTTCGTGGCGCTCCGGGAGAAGACCGGCGGGGCGCTCGGCGGGCGGATCGATGCGCCGGTCTCGGGCCGGGTCCTCGCGCTGCTGCTCGTCGCGGACGTGATGATCTTCGCGCTGCTCGGCGTCACGATCCTGCGGAGACGTGTCGTCGGGCCGCTGCATCGATTGGCGGCGGCGGCCCGCGCGATCGGCGCCTCGGAGATCCAGGACGATGTACCGATCGAGGGCGCGGGCGAGATCGAAGCGCTCGGTCGAGCCTTCAACGACATGCAGACGGCGCTGCGCGCGCGCACCGGTGCGCTCGAGAAGGCCGTACACGATCTCCGGACGACGAACGCGACGCTCTCCCAGGCGCGCGAAGGACTCGATCGCGCAGAGCGGCTGGCGATGGTCGGCAGCCTCGCCGCGGGGGTGGCGCACGAGGTCGGCAATCCGATGGCGGCGCTGCTCGCCTTCCTGGAGGTGGCCGGCCGCGACGAGGGCCTCTCGCCGGAATCCCGGCGCTGTCTCGACAAGGCCGCCGATCAGGGCGAGCGCGTTCGGGTCATCCTGCGCCAGCTGCTCGATTTCTCGCGTCCGCCGCAGGTGAGCCACGGGCCGATCGAGGTCGGCGCGATCGCGCGACAGGCAGCGGAGCTCGTGACGGCCCAGAAGCAGTACGCGGACATCGCGTTCGACGTCGAAGTCGAGGACGGGGTCGGACTCGCCCTGGGCGACGCGAGCCACGCGTCGCAGATCCTGTTGAATCTGGCGATCAACGCGGCCGCTGCCCTGGAAGACGCGCCCACGCGACGGGTTCGTCTCTCCGTCCGGTGCAGCGTCGCCGTTCGGCGTGCGGAGGACGGGGCAGACGCGCTGCCCGACGCCCGTTTCGATTCGGTCGAAGTGCGGGTCGAGGACTCCGGGGAAGGCGTCCGGCTGGCGGATCCGGGGCGGATCTTCGACCCCTTCTTCACGACGAAGCCACCGGGAGAGGGGACGGGGCTCGGACTCGCGAACGCTCGAAGGCTCGCCCAGGAGATGAATGGAGACGTTTCGCTCGACGCGGAGCCGTCCGCGCTCGGCGGGGCCGTGTTCTGCTTCCGCCTCCCGCGCGTCGAGACGCGATCGGACGCGGGCGATGGCGTTCGCGC
>JBCCZJ010000147.1:0-10689 GCA_039187915.1 Myxococcota bacterium | reverse complement strand
GCAAGAAGAAAAAGAAGAAGTAACCTCTCCCGGCGCGCGCGACGTTCCTCCTTCTTCCGTCTTCACTTCGAAGATCGAAGGTCCGAGCGGCGCGCCCGCAACGCGTGGGAACCGCGCCGCCCTTCGAGGCACCTGAACGGATCCAGGGGTCCGCTTCGAAGGCCTCGCGGAGGCGGCCCCGCGACGACGATCGAATCCCCCCGATCCGGTCCCGCCCGCTCCGTCGCGAGCGACGCGAGGCCGACGCCAGAACTGACGGATGCTGACCGTCCGCCCTCGACGCGCGTGCCGAGGAGGGATTTCGACGGATTCCAGCGGGGAAACGACGCTTTCTACTCCGAATCTGCCGGTGAGTTGCCGATGGATGAAGGGCGGAGGGAGTCGTTCATGAAGCGATTGTTGGAATTTCGCCCCACTTATTCCGGTCCGATCCTCACGTTCGATCTCGACCGGATCGTTTCGACCGCCGTGCTCGCCCTCTCGGCGCTCACGATCGCGGCACTCCTGCTGATCGCGCCGCCGGCGATGTCCGCGCCGAAGGATTTCCCGCGACCCGCGGCCCTCGAGAAGGACGTCGCCTTCTGGAAACGGATCTACAGCGAGGTCGGAACCGACGCCGGGCTGATCCACGACAGCCGCGACCTCGGCATCGTCTACGAGGTCGCGAAGATCCCGACCGGCGCGTCGCGTCGCGCGCGGGAGCGTCACACCGAGAAGCGCAAGAAGCACTTCAAGCAGATCCTGCTGAGGCTCGCGAAGGGCAAGCGGTCGGGTCTGTCCAACGAAGAGAAGCGCGTCCTCGCCCTCTTCCCGGACGACGTCTCGAACGGCACCCTGAGAAAGAGCGCGAGCCGCGTGCGCTTCCAGCTGGGCCAGGCCAACAAGTTCCGCGCCGGCGTGATCCGCTCGGGCGCGTACAGGCCGCACATCCTCTCGACGCTCCGGGACATGAATCTACCGCTCGAGATCGCGAACCTGCCGCACGTCGAGTCCTCCTACACGCCGAACGTCTACTCGCGGGTGGGTGCCGCCGGCCTCTGGCAGTTCACGCGTTCGACCGGGCGCCGCTTCATGCAGGTCGACCACGTCGTCGACGAGCGCCTCGATCCCTATCGCGCGTCGATCGCCGCGGCGCGGCTCCTCGAGCAGAACCGTCGCGTCACGGGCTCCTGGCCTCTCGCGATCACCGCCTACAACCACGGCGCCGCCGGCATGCGCCGCGCCGCCCGCAAGCTCGGGACGAAGGACATCACGACCATCGTCCGCAAGTACAAGTCGCGGACCTTCGGCTTCGCGAGCCGGAATTTCTACGTCGAGTTCCTCGCCGCGAGCGCCGTCGCGAGCAACCCCGAGTTCTACTTCGGCCCGCTCGTCCTCGACCGGCCGATCGCCTACGACTCGGTCGATCTGCCCTACTACGCGAAGGCGAGCGACCTCGCGAACGCCATCGGCGTCGACCGCCGGACCCTCGAGCAGGCCAACCCGGCTCTCCGCCCGACCGTCTGGAAGGGCGCCAAGCGGATTCCGAAGGGCTTCTCGATCAAGGTCCCGCGCGCCGCCCTGCCGAAGCCGCTCGCGCAGGGCATCGCGAGTCTCCCCGTCGGCCAGCAATACGCCCGGCAGACGCGCGACACGACCTACACCGTCCGCCGCGGCGACACCCTCTCGACGATCGCGCGCCGCCACGGCGTCCGAATGTCCGAGCTGGTCGCATTGAACGGCCTGCGCAGCAAGCATCGCATCCGCATCGGCCAGAAGATCAAGCTCCCGACCGACGGCAGCCCGTCGCGTGCGCCGACCCGCACCGCGTCGTACACGCCTTCGAAGAAGAGCGCCGACGCCCCCGCCGCCCTGCCCGAGAACGGCTTCTACACCGTGCGCCGCGGCGACAACCTCTCGAAGATCGCGAGCAACTTCGGCATCACCGTCGCCGACCTCGTCGCCCTGAACGATCTGCGGAGCCGCAATCGCATCCACGCCGGCCAGCAGCTGCGCGTCTCGCGCGGCGGGATCATCGCCGTCGGGGAGACCGGGACCTACACCGTCCGCCGCGGCGACAACCTGACCGAGATCGCGCGCCGCCACGGCATCGGCGTCGGCGACCTCGTCGCCCTGAACGACCTGCGCAGCCGAAACCGCATCCATCCGGGTCAGAAGCTCCGCGTCCCGGCGCAGCCCCTCGTCGCCAGCGCGCGCCCGCAGCAGCAGGCACACCCCGACGCCGCGGCCGCCCTCTCGCCGGCCCGCACCGCCGAGCTCGCGCCGGAAGCGACGGACTTCGCCGCGACCGACGATCCGGCGCCCGAGAGCGACGTTCCGGCCGCGGACGAGAGCCCGACGGAGCCCTCCCCGGGCCTGCTCGCCGATCCGACCGACTACACCGTCGCGAGCAACGGCACGATCCTCGTCCAGACCGGCGAGACCCTCGGACACTTCGCGGAGTGGCTCGGCCTGCGCGCGAGCCGACTGCGCGAGATCAACGGCCTGCGCTTCGGGGAGCCGGTCGTCGTGCAGCAGCGGCTGCGCCTCGACTTCTCCGACGTCGCCCCCGAGGCCTTCGAACGCATCCGCGTCGAATACCACCGATCGCTCCAGGAGGACTTCTTCGCGGAGTGGGAGATCGAAGGCACCGTCACCCATCGCGTCGGTCGCGGCGATTCCCTGTGGATCCTGTCGACCCGCCGCTACGACGTGCCGATCTGGCTGCTCCGGCAGTACAACCCGGACGTGGATCTCGACGCCCTGTCGAAGGGCATGAAGCTCACGATCCCGAAGCTGCGCCAGCGCAACTCGGACTCGGCGAGTGCCGTCGCGAGCGCCCCCGGCCGCGGCTAGCTCGCGCCGCCCGGCGTCGATCGTCGACTAGGCCTGGAAGATCGTCTCGTCCGGGAGACGGATCGCGGTCAGCGGTCCGCCGTACACGGCGCCCGTGTCCACGCCGATCGAGAACGGCGCGTTCCATCGCACGCCGAAGTCCTCGTTGGGCGTGTGGCCGTAGACCATGGTGATCCCGAGATCGTGCGGGAGCTCGCCCGAGGTGCGGTTCCAGAGGATGTCCTCGGGCCGACTCTTGCGCAGCGCGTAGGACAGGTCGCCGGAGCGCAGGTGGTCCTGCGAGATGCCGGCGTGCACGAAGAGGTAGTCGCCCTCGAGGTGGGACAGGCGAAGGCCGAGCAGGAAGTCCTCGTGGGCCTTCGGGAGCCGGAAGCTCTCGCGGCTGGTCTCCTCGCGATCGAAGTAGCCGTAGCCCGCGAGGGTGCGATCGCCGCCGTTCAACAGGAAGGCGTCGCCACCGAAGTAGGCGTCGTCGGTCCAGCCGAGGAAGTCGAGGAACATCGACTCGTGGTTGCCGAGCAGGAACACGCACTCGAACTCCTGCGACAGCGCGATCAGACGATCGATCACGCCGCGCGAGTCCGGACCGCGATCGATGTAGTCGCCGAGGAAGACGAGCCGGTCCCCGGGCTGCAGCGGCGTCAGCTCGAGCAGCTCTTCGAGCTTCTCGAGCTCGCCGTGGATGTCCCCGAATGCGTAGAGCATGTCCCCTCACCTGGACGGCGCCCCGCCGCCGTCCTCGAGTGCCCATCGGCCTTCCCCGGGGTGTGCTTGATTGGATTCACGGGGCCGTCCGGCACCACGCACCCTTTCGGTCGCGCCTCGGCGTGGGTGGCCGCGAGCACGGGCTCGGGGACCCGCGCGTTGCCGCTCGCCTGCCGGCGCGGCGCCGCCTTCCGGCCTCAGCCGACCGCGCGCTGCCGGTTCGCGAGCTGGCCGCAGGCGGCGTCGATGTCGCGCCCGCGATCCCGGCGCAGCGTGACGCGCACGCCGCCTTCGTGGAGTGCCGCGGTGAAGCGGTCGACGACGGCGGGCTCCGGGGGTTCGTAGGGCGCGTCGTCGTGGGGGTTCATCGGGATGATGTTCACCTTCGACGGGATCCCGCGCAGCAACCCGGGCAGTCGCTTCGCGTCCTCGACCGAGTCGTTCACGCCCTTCATCAGGGTGTACTCGAAGAAGACGGGGCGGCGGCGATGGAGCCGTGGCTCTTCGCGGAGCGTGCCGAGGAGCTCCGCGATCGGGAAGCGCTTGTTCAGCGGAACGAGCACGTCGCGGACCTCGTCGGTCGTCGCGTGCAGGCTGACGGCGAGGTGGATCGGGGCGACCTCGAGCAGCGGCCCGATCTGCGGCAACAACCCGGCCGTCGAGACCGTCACGCGCCGCGGCGCGAGCGCGAAGCCCTTCGGATCGGTCAGGATCCGGATCGCCTCGGAGACCGCCGGCAGGTTCAGCAGCGGCTCGCCCATGCCCATGAAGACGAGGTTGGTGAGCGCGGTGTCCGGCGCCATCTGGCGCCGCGCGTGCAGCACCTGGTCGACGATCTCGGCGGTCGACAGGTTGCGCGTGAAGCCGAGCGCGCCCGTCGCACAGAAGTCGCAGGTGAGTGGGCAGCCGACCTGGGTCGAGACGCAGAGCGTGTTCCTCCGCTCCTCGGGAATCAGCACCGCCTCGATCCGCGCGCCGTCGAACGCGCCGAGCAGGAGCTTCTGCGTGCCGTCGACGGAGCGCTGGGTCTCGACGACCTCGAGAGCGCGGGTGTCGAATTCGGTGGCGAGGGCGCCGCGGATCGCCTGCGGCAGGTTCGACATGGCGTCGAGGTCGTCGACGTCCTGCTGGTAGAACCAGGTGGCGATCTGATCGGCGCGATACGCCGGCCAACCCCGCTCCTTGAAGAGCGCGCGCAGGGACGCGCGACCGTGATCCTTCAGGTTCGGCCGGCGGGTCGCGTGGGTCGGCGCGAGCGACTCAGCCATCCGCCGACTCCGTGCCGGGACGCTGGTAGGCGAAGAAGTGCATCGGCCGCCCCTCTTCCCGCCACTGCACTTCGTACCCGGTCTGCCTGCGCCCCTTCACCTCGCCGACGAAGGGCCAGGGCGCGTAGGCGTTCCGGAGTTCCGGTGCCGCCGACAGCACCTCGTCCATCTGGTGGGCGTAGGGCACGTCGTCGGTCGCCACGTACAGATGTCCGCCCGGCGACAGGGCGGCAGCCGCCGCGGCGACGAACGCGGGCTGGATCACCCGGCGATGGGCGTGGCGCGTCTTCGGCCACGGATCGGAGAAGTTGATCCAGATCGCGCCGAGGCTGCCCGGCTCGGGCACGCTCCGGATCGCGTCCTCTGCACGCGCCTCGACGAGGCGGATGTTCGGAAGGACCGCGCGCGCGACCTTGCGCGCCATCTTGAGCGTCCGCTTGAAGGACACCTCGACGCCCACGAACTCCACGCCCGGCGCACTCGCCGCCAGGTCGAGCAGGAATTCGCCGCGACCGAAGCCGATCTCGAGAACCCGCGAGCGGCGCTCGCCGTCGGCCGCCGCGCCGAAGACGCCGCCCCACCCCTTGCCGACCCATTCGTCGAGCGCGACGCGCGGGTCGACGCCGGGGATCTCGTATTTGAGGGAACGACCCATGGAACGGTTCTCGATCGTGGAGGGATGCGGGGCCGGCGAGGCGACCCGTGTCGGGGACGGGCGCGGCGCGGAGGCCGGAGGCGCGACGGCTGCGGGCCGAGGCGTGGCGGACCGCCGACGTCTGGACTCTACTGGACGTGCCCCCGAAAAGCCGCTCGAGGCCCTACCTGCGGTCACGGACCCCGCGAGCGGCCGCTCGGCCAGCCGACGGACCGCCCGATCAGGCGCCCGCCTCCGCCCGGCGACGTTCGACCAGACGGTCGACGACGTGCTTCACGACCGTGCGCGCGGCGCCGTCGAGGTCCTGGACGTCGACGACGGGCACCGCGTGATGCTGGGCGCGCTCCAGCAGATCCTCCTGGATCGTGAAGATGCCCTGGAAGTTGCGCACGTAGCGCTCGGAGGCGCGGGCGCCGCGGCCGTGTGCGCGGGCGACGAGATGGCCCTGCAGCGACTCGCGATCCTCGTCCGCGACCAGCAGGAAGAAGACGTGCGCGCGGTCGCGCCACTCCAGCGGGTCGAAGAGCCCCGGGACCAGACTGACGCCGTCGAGGACGATGCTCGTGCCCTCGGCGATCGCCCGCTCGATGACGGCCCGGACGCCGACGGAGACGGTCCGGGACTGCTCGAGGAACCCCTCGATCACGGCGTCCGTCCCGTCGCGCGGCGGATTCACGAGGCGCGTGTGCGCTTCGAAGGACGACACGTGCAGCGTCGGGACGAGATCGTCGGAGAGCATGACGCGCATGACGTCCCGGATCGAATCGGTCGAGAGCAGCCGGCCGATCGAGAAACGGCGGGCGACCTCGAGGGCGAGCGTCGACTTGCCGACGCCGGTCGTGCCGCCCAGCAGCAGGATCAGCGGCCGTTCGTCCTCGGCCTGGAACGAGCGCCAGCCGAGATAGCGGTCCGCGGTCGAGGCGGAGACCCGATCGCGCAGCAGCGCCGCCACCCGATCGCGCAGGGCGTCCCGGCTGACCTTCGCCTCGCCCCCCTCACGCAGGTCGCGTTCGATCTCGAGCACGATCTCGAACGCCCGGCTCGGACGCAGGGCCGCCGCGAGCAGGCTCTGTTGGAGCCGCCCCTGGTTGAAGGGGCGCCGCCCGTCCTTCCCGAGGACTTCCACGACGGCATCGAAGCTGAGCGCCGGTGAGCCCGCCCCTTGCCGCGCGGCGGCCTCGGTCAGCTCCTCGACCAGGGAGCGCAGCTCCTCACGGCCCACCTCGCTGCGGCCGCGCAGTCGATGGGCCGCCTCCTGGGCGACCTCGTAGGCGTCCTCGAAGGCGAGCCCGCGATCGAGCAGCGAGTGGACGAGGATCCCGCGCATGAAGGGGCGCAGCGCCTCCCCGTCGGCGACCCGCAGGCGCGGACGGCTCGAGAGGGCCTCCTCCTCGGCGTCCTCCTCCTCGGGCGCGCTGGCCTCCCGGCCGGCGAAGCGGGAGAGCGACCCCCGCGGGTCGGCCGCCGCGGAAGCGGACGTCGCCGCCGGGTTCTCGTCCGAGCGAGCAGGCTTGTCCGGGAGTTGCGACACGCTGCGACCTTACCAGCGGGGGGAAGCGCTTCGCACGAGGGGAGATCCCGTCGCGCGACGCCTAGGGGACACGCCTGAGCAGGGAAGACTTTTTCACCCTCATCGCGACAAATCGCCCGGCTTTTGGCTTGACTTGCGCCGGTGCCCTCCATTTAATCTAGTTGTTCTCGAACGCCGCCGGGCAACCCCCGGGGCAGTCGAGCAGATTCGCACCCCCCGATCTCGACCCGCCCGCCCGAGGCCTGGCCCCGGACGGGAACCGGCCCAGGCCGGACGGACCGAGTTGGTTCGAGCGGGCCGGAGCTCCCAGGGAGGCCGGCCGCGCATGCCCGGCGCCGACGCTGTTAGGCGGCGACGCCCGGGAGACAGGTCGCAGGCCAGAGCGGAGCAGGCTTCGCGCAGCGCGCGAAGAGGCAGATCGGAAGCCGTCGTCTCCATCGCAGAGACACGGCAGCCCGGGAACCGGGCCAAGTGGGGGACAGGTGTCGCAGTCGAGTCGAACACGGGAATCGTCGGAAGTGGTCCGATCGCAGTTCAAGACCCGCGAGGTCGTGGATCTGCTCGACCTCTCCCGGAGGCAGCTCCAGTACTGGGCGAAGACCGGATTGATCGAACCCTCGGAACGAACGCCCGGCGGACACCATCGCTACAGCTTCGACGACCTGGTGGCGCTCAAGGCGACCAAGCGTCTGATCGACGCCGGCGTCTCCGTCCAGAAGATCCGCAAGAGCGTCCGCGCGCTGCAGGCGCTGTTGCCGCAGGTGGGACGGCCGCTCTCGGAGCTCGTCCTCGTCGCGACCGGCGACGTCGTGTTGGTCTTCCAAGACGACACCGTCTTCGAGGCGATCACCGGCCAGGAGTGGGTCTTCGAGGTCGCGGACTTCGAGCGGGAAGTGTCCCGCTACCGCGCGCAGGCGAACGGGAGCGACGCGCTGGCGAACGGAAGCGACGCGCCGGCGAACGGAAGCGACGCGCTGGCCGAGACGGGCCTGGCGCGCACGACCGCGAGCGCGGTCGACGAGGTCGAGGATGCGGGCCTGCCGGCCCGACCCGGACCGCGCACGGCACAGCCGGCCAGCAAGGGCCGGAACCAGAATTGGAGTCGGACCGGCTGAGCGCTCGCCAGCCCCTCTGACTGCGAGCCCTCTGGATCGGGGGGATCCGTAAGGGAAGTCGGACGCGAGTCCGGCGACGACAATCGCAGGCCGCCCAGGCAGCAGGAAGGGCGGTGGAACGTTTCGGGGGGGACGTCATGCGTGTCATTGCGATCGTGAATCAGAAAGGCGGCTGCGGGAAGACCACGACGACGGTCAACCTCGCCGGCGCCCTCGCCGCGGACGGTCATCGCGTCCTGATCGTCGACATGGATCCACAGGCCCATGCGACGCTCGCCGTCGGCCTCGAGCCCGACGATCTCGACGCGAACCTCTACGAGGTCCTGGTCGAACCGGCCGGCGCGGGACGCATGGACTCGGTGATCATCGACGTCTCCGACCAGATCGACATCGCACCGTCGAGCATCGTGCTCTCCGCCCTCGAGCAGAAGCTCGCCACCGAACGCCACGACGCGCGGACCGAGCGCCTCGCCGCGGCGATCGACACGCTGCCGCCCCTCTACGACTACGTCTTGATCGACTGTCCGCCGAACGTCGGCCTGCTCACCTTCAACGCCCTGCGCGCCGCCAGCGAGGTCATCGTCCCCCTCGAGACGAGCTTCTTCGCGATCGACGGCGTCCAGAAGCTGCTCGAGACGATCAGCCTCCTCACGGATCGGATCGGCCACGAGCTCAACGTCCGCGTGCTGCCGACGCTCTACGACGGGCGGACGCGCTATGCGCGGCAGACGCTGGGCGACATCCGCGAGCTCTTCAAGGAGCTCTGCTTCGACTCGGTGATCCGCTTGAACGTGAAGCTGCGGGAAGCGGCGCGGCAGGGCCTGCCGATCTCGCTCTACGCTCCGAGCGCCAACGGCGCCCTCGACTACGCCTCCGTCGCCCTCGAGCTCGCCGCTTCGCCGCCGGACCAGCTCGCGCCGCGACCGGCGAGCCTCGAAGAGGAAGAGGAGACGTTCGAACTCGGCACGACGCCCCGCGAAGTCGTCGTCCGCTTCCGGGACGACGTGGCCGGAGACGTGCGGATCGCCGGAGACTTCAACGGCTGGGTGCCGGACCGGGGCGTGCGGTCGCTGATCGCCTCGGAAGGACAGGAGCGGGTCTGGACGAAGGTCCTGACCCTCGAGCCCGGGACCTATCAATACCGCTACGTGGTGGACGGAGAGTGGCGGGAGGATCCGAGCAATCCCCAGACGGCACCGGGACCGACGGGGCAACCCAACTCGATCCTGCACGTCCGCTAGTCGCTGCGCCCGAGACGATCCCCCCGGTCGGATCCGTCTCGGCTGCCGATCCCGACCGGAACGAATCTCGAGGACGACGCCTTGCCGCGCGATCTCGCCGACGTCTTGCACTACTTCCTGCCGGAGCTCGATGAGGGGCCGGACGGCGAACGCGCGGACGCCCCGCTCTCCGCAGCGCCCGTGCAAGCGCCCGCTCCGGTCCGCCCCCCGCAACGGCCCGCTCCGGGATCCGCGTCGCCGCCACTCCCGATCCTCGGCCTGCCGATCGGCGAGCGGGACGTCGTGCGCGCCGCCCTCGCCTGGAACCTCGCCGTCGAGACCGCGCGGCTGGGCGCCGCGACGATCCTGCTCGCGCCGGACGCCGACCGCGGCTCACCGCTCTGGCCGGAACCCGGCGTCGGCCCGCTCGGCTGCGAGCTCCTCTTCTGCCCGGCCAAGGACCTCGCGAGCCTGCTCGAGACCGCCACGGCGCTCGCCACCCGCCAGGCGCAGCAGGCGAAGCGCGGCGGCATCGTGTTCGTCCGGATCCCGCCCCACTGGTTGACGGAGACCGAGCGCCTCGCCGAGCCGCTGCGCTGGATGCTCCTGCTGTCGGGCGCCCGGCCGCGGGATCTCGACGAGACGGCGGGGCTCGCCCGATCGCTCTACGCACGGCATCCGGTGCTCGAGCTCGGCGTGACCCTCCACGGCGTCGAGTCGATCGCGGAGGCGCGCGACGCCTACGATGCCCTCGCGCGGCGGACCGAGGCCGAGTCGGCTCGCCCCCTCATCTCCTACGGACTGCTCGTCGACGATCTGCACGTCTATCGCGCGATCGCCGCCCAGCGCCCCGTCGGCCTCGCCCATCCCCAGTCGCCCGCGGCGCGCGCCCTGATGGACGTGGCCCGCCTCCTCTACGAAGACGCGCGGAGCCGGGTCCTTGGCTGAGCTCGAATGGCAGGAGCCGATCGAGACGGGTTCGCTGCGTCGTGCGCTGCGTCAGGCGCTGCGGCGCGCGCGACCGGGATGGCGCGTCGTCGCGGAAGGCTTCCTCGGCGCCACGACCCCGATCGACCTGCTCGCGATCGGCGAGCGCGGCGAGCTGATCTGCGTGCGGGCGTCGGCGGATGCGGACGGGGGAGCCCTGCTCCTCGCCCGGGCGCTCTCCGACCTCGGCTGGATCGCGCCGCGCGTGGCCGACCTCCACAAGCTCGCCCCGGAGCTCGGGCTGAGTCCGCTCGCCCGACCGCGCGCGCAGCTCTTCGCGACCGAGTTCGATCCCGACGTGCTCGCCGCCGCCGAGCAGGTCGGGCCCCTGCTCGGCGCCGACCGCCTCGGCCTGGGCCGCTTCCGCGCGCTC
>JBCCZJ010000146.1:0-10707 GCA_039187915.1 Myxococcota bacterium | reverse complement strand
GACCGCGGGAGCCGATTTCTCGCGCGCGGTGGCGAAGCTCGATTCGATGGCGTCGCTTCCGGACTGGCTGGGACTCGGTTAGGCGGGGCCGGTCGATCGCGTTCAGGGCGTCTGGCAGTCGGCCGCCGCGGCGGAGTCGAAGTGTTCGTCGAAGGAGCAGATCCGGCCGTCCCGCAAGCCGATGAGGTCGACCTTCCGGACGGCGAGGACCTTGCCGGTCGCGCGGTAGACGAACCGGATGTCGGAGACGACCGCGGCGCGATCGCCGTCGACGATCCGTTCGCGCACGTCGTACGACTCGAACGCCCAGTCCTTGTCGAGCGCTTCGAAGTACTCGAGCACCGCCGGGCGCCCGGCTCGCTGCCCGGCGAAGGGCATGACGCTCGTCGGCGCATGCGTCTCGAGCCGGAAATCGTCGGTCATGAGGGCGACGAGCCCTTCGATGTCACCCTCGCTCCGCAGCGCATAGAGACGATCGACGACTTCGATTGCCGTCTTCCGATCGGTAGCCATCCTGCATCCTCCAGATAGAGGGGCGAGGATCGCGCGCCGGCGGACCGTCGGCCAGCCGGCGCTTTTCCGATCCGCGAGCGACCTAACGGAGGTGCGAGCAGTCCTCGACGTAGCCGATCGCCTTCAGGCGCTCGCAGGTCTGGAGGTCCATCTCGACGTCGCCGCCCTGGACCGCCTCGCCGAGCGCGGCCTGGCGTTGGAACTCGGCGAGCTCCTCGAGGTGTGCTTCGGCGTCCGGGTCCTCGTAGGGGTCCTGCTCGAGCGGATCGCTCGACACGTCGAAGTACTCGCGCTCCGGCAGCTTCCGGGGGTTGCCGGCGTTCGCGACGATCAGCTTCTCGTCCTCGGTCCGCAGGGACCAGAGGACGTTGCCCTCGTGATCCTCCTCCGAGAAGACCTGCTGGTCCTTCTCCAGACGCGAGGCGAAGGGCGTTCGCAGATCGATGCCCTGCATGGTGTCCGGGATCGCCACGCCCGCGGTTCCGAGAATCGTCGGGCCGACGTCGATCAGTCGGGCGATGCCCGAGTCGGCTCCGTTCGAGGGTCCGTCGACGCCGTTCGCCCACTTCACCACGAGCGGGACGTGGATCTGTTCGTCGTAGAGGGTGAGGCCGTGCCAGAAGCCACCGTGGTCATGGAATTCTTCGCCGTGGTCGGCGGTCAGGATGATGACGGTGTCCTCGTAGAGCCCCTCGGCTTCGAGCTTGGCGAGGAGCTTTCCGAAGTTGCCGTCCAGGTACTCGATCTCGCCCCGATAGAGCGCGTTCAGGCGCTCCGCCTCTTCCGGCTCCGGTTCCTGGTTCGACGCGCGCGACACGCCCACGCCGTTGTACGGGTGCTCGAGGTAGGGGTCGTGCGGATCCATGTAGTGGAGGAAGAGATAGAAGCGTTCGTCCTTGTGCGCGTCGATCCAGTCGAACGCGACGCCGTTCACGACTTCGGAGTCCTGGTAGAAGTCGTTGAAACGGATGTCGTCGCCGCCCAGCGCGCCGAGCACGAGGGTGCGGAGCAGCTGATAGATGATGACCTTCGAGCCCGACTCCTCGGCGCCCAGCAGGTAGTCGGGGGCCAGGTAGTAGTAGTCGTCGTAGCCCTGGGCGAAGCCGAAGCTCTCGGCCAGGTTCACGTTCGAGACGATCCCGCCCGTCGTATAGCCGGCGGCCTGGAGCGCCTCCGGAATCAGCACGAGATCCTCCGAGAGCGTCGAGGGCTTGGACATGGCGTTGTGCGTCGAGGGCAGCGTCGACGTGACGAGCGACGCGGTCGCCGGCTTCGTCCACGACGCATGCGAGAATCCCTGGTAGAGCGTGCCGTTTTCGGTCAGGCGACAGAGGTTGGGCGTCGCGACGTCGCTCCCGTAGCAGGAGAGATGGTCCGCGCGGAGCGTGTCGACCATCACGAGGATCACGTTCGGCTTCGACTCGAGGCCTTCGGCGATCCCGTTCCGCTCGGCGCGTTCGGCGCTCGCGGGGGCGAAGGCGAAGGAGAGGGCGCCACCCAGGCCGAAGACGCCGACCACGAAGAGCGCGATCGGCGCGATCGGGCTCGTGATCCGCTCGGCGACGGGTTCGATCAGGCGGCGCGTCGGACCGAGGATCAGCGCGAGCAGGAGCGTGGCGCCGATCAGGACCGCCGCGATCACGATCAGCGGTGGCATCTGCTCGAGATACACGTCGCGCCGCAGGCGGAACAGCACCACGAAGAGGCCGAAGGGGATCAGGCAGGCGCCGAAGCCCAGGCGGAAGACCCAGTGGCCGAGCTCGCGCTTGTCCATCGGCAGCGTCGCCAGGAAGAGGCCGCCCAGGATCGAGAGGCCGCCCAGGACCGAGGCCCAGAGGAAGGGGCCGTACCAGAAGACCTGGCTCTCGGTGCCGAGGCCGCCCTGGTAGATGGTGATCGCCTCACCGAGGCCGAGCACGATCCCGGCGAGAATGCCGGCGAAGGCGCCGGCGGAGGGGGCCCGCCAGAGTCGCTCTGCGAGGGGCGTCGCGACCTCGTCGCCCGCGTTGACGTCGACGTCTTCTTCGAGGGATGCGGCGGCGGCGGCGGCGGCTTCGTAGTCGACCTGGACGCCATCCACCTTGGCGTAGGCCGGGCGGTAGTCGTCGCCGCGGGCCCACCAGAAGAAGAAACCGAAGAGGGTCGGCGCTTCCGCGGCCCAGAAGCCGAGGGCGGCCGAGACGACCGCTTCCGCCGGACCGATCAGCTCGCCGAGCAGCACGAGCTGCGCGGCTTCGCGGATGCCTTCGCCGGCGATCGTGAAGGGCGAGATCACCGTCGCGAAGATCTGGATCGACGAGCCGAAGGTGACTTTCCAGAACTCGGCGCCTTCGGCGCTGATCGCCAGGGCGGTGAAGTAGTACATGGCCGCGGTCGTGAAGTGGACCATGAACGAGAGGAAGAGGATCTGGAGGACGAGCGTCGGCCGGCCGCGATAGGCGGCCGCGGAGTTCGAGATCCGCGTGACGAGCCCCTTGATCCGTTCCTTGGCGGGCAGCGGCACGTTCTCGAGAATCCACTGGACGAAGCCGGGGAAGAGGAGGACCGTGATCAGGCCGCCGATCACGCCGGCGGCGATCGGGATCGAGAGCGTCGCGAAGAGGGTGGCGTTGTCGCCGAAGATCGCGATGCCGAAGGGAAGGGTGACGAGGAAGGTCAGGAACACGCCCGAGAAGCCGCAGACCTTCTCGACGAACTTGGCCGCGGTCACCTCGACCGTCTTGCCGGAGAAGCGCGCGGCGTCGAAGAGCGTGTAGCCGTCGAGGCCGGCGGTCGAGGGGAGGAAGGTGCCGATGAAACGGCCGATCAGGAAGGAGCCGAAGATGTGGCGGAAGGGCAGCTCGATCCCCTGGCCGCGCAGCATCAGGATCCAGCGGTACATCGAGGAGAGCATGCCGACGACCTTGATGCTGGTCGCGATGAGCGTGAAGGTCCAGAAGACGACCGGGTCGATCTTCGCCACCTGATCGATGATCAGCTGGAGCACGCTCACGCCGTCGATCTCGTGGCTGAAGAGCATGTAGAACGCGAAGACGGTGATCCACGCCTTGAGGACGGTGAAGACCCGCGAGCGGGCGGAGCTGCCCTTCGGCATCCGGAAGCCGATCACGGCGAGGACGGCGATGCCCAGGATCTGCAGGTAGGTGGTCATCCGAGTCGGGCTCCAGGTCGTTCGGTTCGGGGCATCGGTAGACCCCGGCGATCAGGGGTGAGTGCGCCGAGGGCGGCGGAAGGTAGCGGTCTGACTCCGCGCGGGGACCGCCCGGAAACCGCAACACGGGGTCCGAACGGCGTCCGACACGCAGAAGGGGCGTATCGGTCGAACGATTCGTTCGATTGAGCGGCGGACCTGCGTCGGGTCCGCGCTCGGAGAGGGGCTTGCGTCAGCGTTTGCGCAGGAGCTGCCGTCGCTGTCGCTGATAGACGGTCTCGGTGATGCGGCCTTCGCGGCGATCCTCTTCGAGGTCGGCGAGGGCGCGGAGCTGTTCCGGCGTCAGCGCTTCGATCCCGACCGAATCGCTCGCCGCCATCTCTTCCTGTGGAATCCGGGAACTCTCGAGGACCTCGCGCTTGCGCTTGCGTCCCTTGGTCGTGCCCGGCAGGCGGAACGCGGTCTTGAAGACGGGATTGCGCCAGTCGATCTCGAGGTCCTGGGGGCCGGAGAAGTAGATCGGCTCGCCGGTCACGACCCGGAAGTCCATGGACTTCTTCCCGCGCACCGGATCCGGCATGACGTCCTTCGACTTCGTGACCTCCGCGCCGGTCGGGAGCGGCCATTCGACGCGCCGGATCGAGACGTAGAGCTGGTCGTTCTTCACGTAGGCGAGCAGCGTCGTCAGGTACTTGGAGTCGAAGACGCCGAGCCGGCGCTGCTTGCGCACGGCCTTGATCGCGACTTCCTCGTCCGGGCCCGCCTGCTCGAGGGCCGCGGAGAGCTTGCTCGAAACGCGGTTCACGAGCGCCGGGTGGATCGCCGGCTGCCGGATCGTGCCCTCGTCGGTCAGCATCTCGATTTCGAGCGCGCGGAGGATGTTCGAGAGCCGGGTCGGCGAGATGACCGCCGGATGTTCGAAGCCCTGCTCCACGGTCGTGAACCCGCGGACCTCGCGGACGAGATCGACTTCCGTCAGATACTCGTTCGAGATCGTGTGGCGCACGGTGCGGGTCGCGCAGCCGGTCGACGAAGCGGTCACGAACGCGGCGAGCAGCAGCGCCAGGAGGAGCCGGGTCAGGCGGGCGGAGGGCGAGGTCGTCATGGCGCGAGAATACCGGAAGTGGCCGCGTCCCCGGCGGGGCGCTGCCCAGGGCGCTCTCGTGCGGCTCGGCCGGGGCGCGGGCTCATTTGCGATCGCGTTCGCTTTCGAGTGAATCGCTCGCCGCGCGGCGCTCGAAGCTCGCGTCGCGCTCGCTCTTCAGCTGGCGCGTCATGAGCGCGAGCCCCGCCTCCTGCGGCGTTTTCTCACCGTCGAGGACCGCGCGGACCTGGTTCGTGATGGGCGCGTCGACCCCGAGCCGGGCCGCCAGGCGGACCGCGGCGCGGGTCGTGTGGACGCCCTCGGCCACCTCGCCGAGCTCCTCGACGATCTCCTCCAGCTTGCGGCCCTCGCCGAGGCCGAGCCCTACGCGCCGGTTGCGCGAGAGGTCGCCGGTACAGGTCAACAGCAGGTCTCCCATGCCCGAGAGGCCGAGGAAGGTCTCCGGGGTCGCACCGAGGGCGACCCCGATCCGGGTGATCTCCGCGAGGCCGCGCGTCATCAACGCGGCGCGGGCGTTGAAGCCCCCCTTCTGGGCGTCGCACATGCCGATCGCGATCGCGATCACGTTCTTGAGCGCCCCTGCGATCTCGACGCCGACCACGTCGGTGTTCGTGTAGCAGCGGAACCAGGGGCTCGAGAGCGTCGCCTGGACCGAGATCGCGTAGGCCTCCTCGGCGCAGGCGAGGGTCACGACGGTCGGCTTCTGCTGCGCGATCTCCGCAGCGAACGACGGCCCGGAGAGCGCGACGAGCCGGGGATGATGCTCTTCCGCGAGCACGTCCTCGAGGATCCCGTGCATCGTGAGGCCCGTCTCGAACTCGATCCCCTTGACCGCGGAGACGACGATGGCGCCCGGCTCGATCCAGGGGCCCGCGGTCTCCATGACGTCGCGCAGCGAAGGGCTCGGAACGGCGAGGATCACGAGCTCGCGGCCGGAGAGGGCGTCCCGCAGGTCGGTCGTCGCCTCGAGGTTCGCGGGGAGGGCGTACTCGCTCAGGTAGCGCGGGTTGCGATGGTCGCGATTGATCGACGCCGCCACGTCCGCGCGGCGGGCCCAGATCTTCACGTCGTGGTCGCGGGCGGCGAGGCTCGCCAGGCAGGTGCCGAAGCTGCCCGCGCCCAGCACGGCGGTCGGTGTGCTCACGGGGCGTACCTTACCACCGCGCCGTGGCGTCCCGGGGCGCCGCCGGGTGAGCGGCTCGGGAGCGCGGCGGAGCGTCGACGAAGATCCCTGATTTCGTTGACTTTTCAGGGACCTACGTCTATTTTTGCGAGGCTCCGCGGTGCGCTGAAGGCGGCTGTGGAACGCCCCCCACTGCCCGTCCGGTCGACGTCGACGTCGCCGCGCTCGAAGGCCCTCGGCCCGAGCGTCGGAGACGAAGACGCATCGGACTTCCGGGGGCGTATGCCCGCGTCGCTCTTTCTGCTGATCGCGCTCGCGCTCCTCGCGGCCGTGCCGCTGGCGGCGGCCGGACTTCGGCGCGCGCTGCCGGCCGAGCGCGGCGCCACCGTCCCGGTCGACGAGGTCGAGTTCGGAGTGTCGCAGAAGGCGCGTCGGTCGCCGCGGCACGCGGTGCTGCTCCATCGCGGCTTGTTAGGCGCCTTCTTCATGGCGCTCGTGGCGCTGGCTCTCGTGCCCGCGGCGGTCGCGCTCCGCTCGCTCGGGATCGGCGTGTTCCAGACGGCGCTCTGGCTGGTCCTGCCGACGCTGCTCGTCGTCGTCCACGCGGGTCGAGGAGGGCGCCCCGAATGACGACCGCGCTCCTGATCCTCGTCGGGTCGATCGTCTCGGGCGTGGGCCTCGCGAGCGTCGCGGCCTTCGAACGCAGCAGCCGGATGCGCCTGCGACCGGATCGCCCCGAGCTGGCCCCGCCGCGCGCGCCCTGGGGCGGCGGGCCGCTCCATCCGCCGTCGCGCGCCGCGACCGCGCGCGCGCTGGCCGGCTTCGCCCGTCTCGTCCGTCGTCGCACCCGCGTCGTCGATCATCGCCGCGGACTCCGGCGTCTGTCGCGCCTGCTCGGCTGCGGCGCGCTGCTGCTCGGTCTCGCGATGCTGCCGATCGCCGGCACGTGGGGCGGCGCCGGGGGCCCGCCGCTCCTGCTGCTCGATCTCGAGGGCGGACTGATCGCGATCCTGCTCGTGCTGCTGGCGATGGCTTTCGCGCGCATCGCGACCGGCCTCTCGGAACGCAGCGCCTGGTCGCGCATGGGCTCGGCGCGCCAGGCGAGTCGAGCGATCGCCGGAACCGCTTTGCTCGTGCTCGCGTCGATGCCGCTCGCGATCGACGCAGCGTCGCTCCGGCTGCACGACCTCGTGCTCGATCAACAGCAGATGCTCTGGCCGGTCGCGGGCGCCGCACGGCTCTTCGGTCCCGAGGTCGTCGCGCGTCTCGAGGCGTGGCCCATCCCGGCCTGGAATCTCTTCACGCAGCCGCTCACGGCGCTGCTCTTCGCCGCGGCGATCTCGCTCTGGGTGTCGTCGCCGCGAGCGGACGTGCCCGCCGCGGGGCTCGTCGGCGTGGCCGGCCTCGGTCTCGACGGCGACGCGACGGAGCTCTACTGGATCCGCGCCGAGTCGCGGCTCGCGGTCGTCTTCGCGGGCGGCCTCTTCGTCACGCTCTTCCTGGGGGCCGGCGGACTTCCGCTCCTCGATCCGGTCGCGCTCGTCGAGCTCGCTGCGCCCTTCTTCGGTCGCGGCCTGCCCGAGGCGGTCTTGACCGGGCTCCACGTCGGCGTGTTCGTCGGCAAGCTCGTGGTCGTCCTCTTCCTCGCTTCGCGGGTCGCGCGAATGACCGCCGCCAGTCGGGACGACCGGTCGCTGCGGCTCGCGACGCGCAGGCTCCTCCCGGTCGCCTGGGCGAATCTCCTGCTCGTGACCGCGATCGCGCTCTGGCTCGACGGACTGGGCGGAGTCGGCGCGTGACCCCGTTGCTCGTCGCCACCCTCGTCTTCGCGTGTCTCGCCGCGTTCGCCTCGGTCGTGCTCGGTCGGAACCTCACGCGATCGATCTTCGCCGCGGGCGCTTCGCTCGCCGCGCTCGGCCTCGTGCTCATCGAGTCGGGCGGGGGCTACCCGGCCTGGTTCGCCCTGGCCGGGACCGGGCTCGCGTTCGCGCTCGTGCAGCTCTTCGGCTGGATGCTCGTCGACGTCGATCGCGATCATCTGCCGCGAACCGACGGGCTGACGGCGCTCGCGCGCGGTCTCTCGTTCGTGCTCCTCGCCGGGGGGATCGCCCTGCTCGGCCTCGCGTTCGCCCAGGCGGACCTCGCGCCGGTCGCGGCGGCGAACGCCGCGCGCGGACTCGCTGCGGACGGTGTCTTCGTCGGCGATCGCTTCTTCGGCTCGCTGCAGGAAGGGGCATCGCTGGTCGGGCTCCTGCTCGCGGCGACGCTGCTGGCCTCGCTGATGCTCCTGCGCGGCGAGGGGAGGAATCGCTAGTCGTGGCGTCGACGTCGCTCGCGCTCGTGATGGGGGGGCTCGCGCTCTTCTGGGTCGCCATGCTGGGGCTGCTCTGGCGTCGCAGCCTGATCGGCATGCTGATCGGCGTGCTCTTCGGCTGGCTCTCGGTCGTGGTCGTCGGGATCGGCTGGTTGACGGCGCGTTCGAGCGAGGCGATGCCCGGCGAGGGCGCCGTGCTGCTCGTGGTGTTCGCGCTCGTCGGGCTGCTGCAGGTCGCGCTCGGTCTCGCGATCGTCGTCGCGCGGGTCGTGCGACGAGGCACGCTCGACGTGCAGGACGCCGGGCTGCTCGAGGGGTAGACGGATGGACGAGCTGACGATGGCCGGCGCGTTCTTCGGCGGATCGATGATCCGGTGGATCGCGCTCCTGCCGCTGGTGGCGGCGCTCGTCCACGGCGTCCTGATCGGGCTCGTCCGCGCGCGCATCTCCGATCGGCTCGTCTTCTCCGTCTCGGTCTCGGCGATCCTGGCCGCGCTCAGTCTCTCCATGATCGGTCTCTACGATCTCGTCGGTGTCGGCGGCGCGGCGCGCCTGCTCGACAGCGTCGGCCCGTGGATCGGCGGCGGCGTCGGGCCACGCAGCTTCAGCGCGGAGCTCGCCTTCCAGCTCGATCCGCTCTCGGCGGTCTTCTGTCTCGCGGTGACCGGGACCGCCCTCGTGGTCTATCTGCACGCGATCGGCGGCTTCACGAGCGGGGCCGTCGACGTCGAGACGGCCCATCGCACCTTCGCGATGCTCGATCTCCTGGTCGGCTCGACCCTCGTGCTCGTGCTCGCGGACAACCTGCTCCTCTTCTTCCTCGGCTGGGCGGGCGTCGGGATCGCCTCGCAGCTCTTCGCGTCCTTCGACTTCGAGGACGCGGACGCCTCGCGCGCCGGCGCGAGCACCTTCGTCGTCGGGCGCGTGGGAGATCTCGGTCTGCTCGCGGCGATGCTCCTGCTCTTCGACGGCCTGTCGCGGGCGGGCGCGCCGGCGCTGACCTTCCGCGGGATCGAGGCCGCCTTCCGCTTGCTCGAAGGGCAGGGCGTGCTCTGGCTCTCGTTCGGTGCGGCGCAGGCGCCGCTCCTGCTCGAGATCGTCGGCTTCGGACTCGTGCTCGCGGCGCTCACGAAATGCGCGCAGCTCCCGCTGCACTTCTGGCTGCCGCAGTCGACGGGCGGCCCCGCCGCGGCGCAGGCGCTCCTGCAATCGGTCACGACCGTCGTCGCGGGGGTCTACGTCCTGCTCCGCTTCGCGTTCCTGCTGGAGAGCGCGCCGGGCGCGCTCCGGACGCTGATCCTGGCGGGGTCCGCGACGGCACTGCTCGCGAGTCTCGCCGCGGCGAACCAGCGGGACCTGCCGCGCCTGCTCGCCTTCACGACCTCGGCGCTGCTCGGCTTCGCGGTGCTCGCGATCGGCGTCGGAGCCCACTCGACCGCCGCCTTCCTCATGCTGACCCACGCCGCTTCGAAGTCGTTGCTCCTGCTCGTCGCGGGCGTCGTGATCGACGCGCAGCGCGGCGAGACGGATCTGCGCCGGATGGGCGGGCTCGGCCGCCGCCTGTCCGGCACCCATTGGCTCTTCCTGATCGGAGGGCTCGGACTCGTCGGGCTCGCGCCAGCCGCGAACTTCTTCCCGATCGAAGAGCTGGTCGCCTTCCTGTGGATCTCGGCACGCCCGGAGAGCGGGTTCGTGCTCGGCGTCGTCGTCACGAGCGTCGGCGTGCTCGCGTTCGCGGTCGGGCGCGCCTACTTCCTGATCTTCTGGGGCAGCGTCCGGCCGAGCGGCCTCGTCGCTTCGCCGCTCCGGGATCCGACGGGCTGGCAGCAGAACAGCCTGACGATCCTCGCCGTGCTCGCCGCGATCGGGGGCCTGCTCAGCCCGTCCCAGTTCTGGCAGACCGTGATCAACGCGCAGACCGAACAGATGGACACGGTCGGCTTCTTCCTGACGCGGGTCGTCCCGGGCTCGCCCGACCCCGAGCTCGGCGGGAGCGAGCGCGGCTGGCTCGCGGCCCTCGTCGTCTTCTGCGTCGTGCTCGGCCTCGCCTTCTCGGCCGCGCGATACGCCCGCGCGGGATACCGCGGTGAATCCGAGCGGGCGTCGATCGTGCTCGTCACGCGCTGGATGCGCGAGATGTTCTACATCGAGCGGGCCTACCAGATCCTGCTCGTCCGCCCGATTCGCAGGCTCTCCGAGCGGGCGCTCGCGCGCGGCATCGAGAGCCAGCTGATCGACCGCTTCGTGGTCTCGGGCGGCTCGGGGCTCGTGCGCGGTGCCATCTGGGGCGTGCTGCGGCGCGTCCAGAACGGACGCACCCAGAGCTACACGCTGATCGGTCTGCTCACGGTCCTGGTCGTCGTGACCTGGATGGTCGTCTGATGGGGCGCGCGAGGTCGGAGACGATCGATGGGTCGATGGGGCGCGTGAGGCCGGAGACGATCGATGGGTCGATGGGGCGCGTGAGGCCGGAGACGATCGATGGGTCGATGGGGCGCGTG
>JBCCZJ010000145.1:0-10728 GCA_039187915.1 Myxococcota bacterium | reverse complement strand
CGAACGTGCGGAAACGACACGTTCCGCGAAGTCGCCGAGACGGCGAGCGTCTAGAGCGTCTCCACCCGCTGCCCGCGGAACCCGCGAGCGTCTACAGCGTCTCCGCCATCAGCTCGTTCACCAGCTCGGCGAAGCCGGTCGGGTCGTCGAGCTGCCCGCCCTCCGCCAGGATGGCCTGACCGAGCAACAGCTTCGCCGATTTGCCGATCCTCGCGTCGGTCGGATTCGCTTCGAAGCGCTTGCCGAGCGCCGCCACGACCGAGTGGTCCGGGTTGAGTTCGAGGATCGGCTTGCGATCCGGAATCGCCTGTCCCGCCTGACGGAGCATCGCCTCGAGCTGCGGGGAGAGGTCGCCTTCTTCGAGAACCAGGCAGGAAGCCGAGCGCTTGAGTCGACTCGAGAGGCGAATCTCCTTCACGGTGTCGTCGATCGAGGCCTGCATCGCCGCCAGCAGGTCGGAGAAGCTCTCCTCCTTCTTCTCGAGGTCTTCCTTGGCCTTCTCCTTGTCCTCGTCGGACCCGAGTTCGACCTCGCCGTGGCCGATGCTCCGGAAGGGCTTGCCCGCGTATTCGATCGGGCCCTGGTTCGCCCAGACCTCGTCGACGGGATCGGTCAGGAAGACGACCTCGACGCCCTGGTCCCGGAACGCCTCGAGGTGGGGCGAGCGACGCAGCACGTCGAGGTTCGGACCGGCGATGTAGTAGATCGCCTCCTGATCCTCGGGCATCCGCTCGACGTATTCCGACAGGCTCGTGAGGTCGGTCTCGTGACGGGTCGACGGGGCGAGGACGAGATCGAAGATCCGATCCCGCTTCTCCTCCCAGTCGAGCAGGCCTTCCTTCACGACGGGACCGAACTCGCCCCAGAACGAGAGGTAGGCCTCGGGGTCGTCCTTCGACATCTTCTTCAGACTGTCGGCGACTTTCTTCACGAGATGCTTGCGGATCGTCTGGATCTGCTTGTCCTGCTGGAGCATCTCCCGCGAGACGTTGAGCGAGAGGTCCTCCGCGTCGACGACGCCGCGCACGAAGCGCAGCCACTCGGGCAGCAGCTCGCGGCACTCGTCCATGATGAAGACGCGGCGGACGTAGAGCTGGACGCCGTTGTGGGCGCGCTCCCGGTGGTAGAGGTCGTAGGGCGCCTTGCTCGGCACGTAGAGGAGCGCCTTCGCTTCGAACGTGCCTTCGATCGACGTGCTGACCCGGAGCATCGGGTCCTGGAAGTCGTGGGTGATGTGCTTGTAGAACTCGTCGAAGTCCCCGTCCTCGACCTCGGACTCCGGGCGCGTCCAGATCGCCTTCATCGAGTTGAGCGGCTCCTCGACCGCGCGCTCGGTGGGCTCGCCCGGCGTGACGTCGATGACGTCCTCGCCTTCCTCGGGCTCGGGCGCCATGGCCTCCTCGACGATCGTCAGCTTGATCGGGTACGCGACGAAGTCGGAGTACTTCTTCACGACGTTGCGGAGGATCCACTCGTCCGCGAAGTCGGAGAGTCCGGCCTCCCCGTCGACGCCCTTCAGCTTGAGCGTGATCGTCGTCCCGGGCTCGTCGCGCGTCGCGCCGTCGAGGGCGTACTCCCCGGCCCCCTTCGACGTCCAGCGTGCGGCCGCATCTTCACCGGCGCGGCGGCTCACGACGTCGACCTCGTCCGCGACCATGAAGCTCGCGTAGAAACCGACGCCGAACTGCCCGATCAGGTCCGGGCTCGCGTCGTCACTCTTGTCCGCGCGCTTCAGGAATTCGAGGGTGCCCGAGCGGGCGATCGTACCGAGGTGCTCGACGAGCTCCTCGCGACGCATGCCGATCCCGTTGTCGGAGATCGTGAGCGTGCGCTCGATGCGGTTCGCGGTCAGCTCGATCGCGAGCTCGCCGTCGGCGGCGAGCTCCGGGTTCGACACCGCCTCGAAGCGCCGACGATCGAGGGCGTCGCTCGCGTTCGAGATCAGCTCGCGGAGGAAGACCTCCTTGTTCGAGTAGAGGGAGTGGATCATCAGGTCGAGGAGCTTCTGCGTCTCGGCCTGGAAGGCGTGCGTGGTCGCGGTCATGAACGGACTCCGAATGCGGTGGGGCGCGCGAAGCGGCCGCTCCCGGGCCCCGTTCGCGCGATGGCGCGAATCCTGGGCACCGCCGCTCCGGTGGCAACCGCGAACCGGCGAAGAAATTCGGATCCCGAGGGGATACGGTGGCGGCGCGCGATCAGGCGCCCGACGCCGGCCAGTCCTCCACCGCTCGAACGAGCCCGTCGACCAGACGCTCGATCGCGATCGTGCGCGAGACGCCGGCGTGATCCGACCAGCCCCACTCCCGCCAGTTCCAACGGATCGACGGCGGGAGCTCGATCTGGACCCCGCGCTCGGGGGGCCGGTTGACGGGATTGCGGGGATGCTGCCCGCGCAACTCGGTCGGGATCCGCTCGAGATCGTCGAGCACGGCGTAGCGGGCCGGGAGGATCTCGCGGAGGTGGGACGCCACGTGCGCCGCGAGCGCGCGGTTGCCCCCGCCGAGCAGCAGGTGGTGGCGCAGCGCGCGACGCCCGTACCCGTGGATCGTGAGCACGACCTCCACGTGATCGAGGAAGCGCGCCAGGGCGGGCGACTCGGCCGGGTCGATCGCGGTCGACGCGATGTGGTGGCGCATCGGGCGCGGCTGCACGATCGCATACTGGGAGGCGCCCGTCCGCGCGGCGACCTCCCGCGCGACCGCGTCGGTCGTGCGCTCGAGGTTGCCTCCGTGATACGCCATCACGCCGATGCGACTGCCCAGCTCGCAGATCTCCTCGACGCCGGGCTCCGCGAGCAGCGCGCGCAGGGCACCGCCCTCCGGCGTGAGGGTCGCGCTCGTCACCATGCGCCCTGGCCCCGAGCACGCCGACCCCGGGGCCGTCGCGCGAGCGCGAAGCGGTCCGCATGGAGACCGGGGGCCGCGGCCGCCTCGAGCAGGCCTCGGTGCGTTCGCTGCCGCGCGTGGATCCGCATCGGCGGACACTAACAGAGCACCCCGCGTCGACCGGGCGGATCGCGCGATCCCCCACGGGGCGAAAGGCGCGCCCCCTGGCGGCCTGGAGATCTATATCTGGATATCCGAATGTCCTGATGTTACCTTCGCCCGGTCCCGACCGACGTTGTCGACTTCGCCGCCGACGCGCCACCTTCGCCGGGAATGGAGCCACCGCCATGTCCAGTCGCCCCGCCCGCCCGGAACGCATCGAACGCCTGCACGCGCTGCTGCGCGAGAAGATCCTCGTCCTCGACGGCGCGATGGGGTCGATGATCCAGGGCTTCGGGCTCGAGGAGAAGGACTTCCGCGGCGAGCACTTCGCCGATCACGAGAGCGAGCTGAAGGGCGACAACGAGCTGCTCTCGCTCACGCGCCCCGACGTGATCCGCAAGATCCACGACGACTTCTTCGCGGCGGGCGCGGACCTCGTCGAGACCAATACGTTCGGGTCGAACTCGATCTCGCAGGCGGACTACGCCCTCGAGTACACGGTGCGGGACTTGAACCTCGCCTCGGCGCGCATCGCGGCCGAGGCCGCCGACGCCTGGACCGCGAAGGAGCCGTCGAAGCCGCGCTTCGTCGCGGGCGCCGTCGGGCCGACGCCGAAGACGCTCTCGATCTCGCCGGACGTGAACGATCCCTCCGCCCGCAGTCTGACCTTCGAAGAGTTGCAGAGCGCCTATCGCGAGCAGGTGGACGCGCTGATCGAGGGCGACGTCGACGTGCTGCTCGTCGAGACGATCTTCGACACGCTGAACGCGAAGGCCGCCCTCGTGGCGATCGACGAGGCCTTCGAGGCGAGCGGCATCCGCCTCCCCCTCATGATCTCGGTCGCGATCACCGACGCGAGCGGCCGCACCCTCTCCGGCCAGACCGTCGATGCATTCTGGCGCTCGGTCGCCCACGCGAACCCGCTCTCGGTCGGCGTCAACTGCTCGCTCGGCGCGACCGACATGCGGCCGCACGTCGCCGAGCTCGCGCGGATCGCCGACTGCTACGTGTCGAGCTACCCGAACGCCGGCCTGCCGAACGCGTTCGGCGAATACGACGAGGCGCCCGAGACGACCGGTGCCCTCGTCGGCGAATTCGCGACGAGCGGACTCGTGAACTTCGTGGGCGGCTGCTGCGGCACGACCCCGCCCCACATCCAGGCGATCGCCGAAGCCGTCGAAGGCGTCGCCCCGCGCGCGGTCCCGGACCTCTCGGAAGCCGCGACCTACTACTCCGGGCTCGAGACCCTGGTCATCCGTCCGGACTCGAACTTCCAGATGATCGGCGAGCGGACGAACGTGACCGGCTCGGCGAAGTTCCGGAAGCTGATCGAGGCCGACGACTACGACACCGCCCTCGAGGTCGCCCTCGATCAGGTCCGCGGTGGCGCCAACCTGCTCGACGTCAACATGGACGAGGGCATGCTCGACAGCGAGGCGGCGATGACCCGCTTCCTGAATCTGATCGCGAGCGAGCCCGAAGTCGCCAAGATCCCGATCATGATCGACAGCTCGAAGTGGACCGTGCTCGAAGCCGGGCTCCGCTGCGTCCAGGGCAAGGCGGTCGTGAACTCGATCTCGCTCAAGGAGGGCGAAGCCGACTTCCTCGAGAAGGCGCGGCTGATCCGCCGATACGGCGCCGGCGTCGTGGTGATGGCCTTCGACGAAGAGGGCCAGGCGGACACGACGGCGCGCAAGATCGAGATCTGCGAGCGCTCCTACGCGCTCCTCACGAAGGAGGCCGGGTTCCCGCCCGAAGACATCATCTTCGACCCGAACATTCTCGCGATCGCGACCGGCATCGAAGAGCACGACGAGTACGCGAAGAACTTCATCGAGGCGAGCCAGGAGATCCGCGCGCGCTGCCCCGGCGTCCACATCTCCGGCGGCGTGTCGAACCTGTCCTTCTCGTTCCGCGGCAACAACCGCGTCCGCGAGGCGATCCACTCGGCGTTCCTCTACCACGCGACCCAGGCCGGCATGGACATGGGCATCGTGAACGCCGGCCAGCTCGAGCTCTACGAGGACATCCCGAAGGACCTGCTCGAGCACGTCGAAGACATCCTCTTCAATCGCCGCGAGGACGCGACCGAGCGGATGGTCGAGTTCGCGGAAACCGTGAAGGGCGCGGGCAAGAAGCGCGAGATCGATCTCTCGTGGCGCGAAGGCAGTGTCGAAGAACGTCTCTCCCACGCGCTCGTCCACGGCATCGTCGACTACATCGACGACGACACGGAAGAAGCGCGCCAGAAGCTCGGCCGCCCGATCGAGGTGATCGAGGGTCCACTGATGGACGGCATGCGGGTCGTGGGCGATCTCTTCGGCGCAGGCAAGATGTTCCTGCCGCAGGTCGTGAAGAGCGCGCGTTCCATGAAGAAGGCGGTCGCCTACCTCGAGCCCTACCTCGAGGCCGAAAAGGTGGCGGGCTCCAGCCAGGGCAAGATCCTGATGGCGACGGTCAAGGGCGACGTCCACGACATCGGCAAGAACATCGTGAGCGTGGTGCTCGGCTGCAACAACTACGAGGTCATCGACCTCGGCGTGATGGTCCCGGCCGACCGGATCCTCGACACCGCGATCGCCGAAGGCGCCGAGATGATCGGCCTGTCCGGCCTGATCACCCCGTCCCTCGACGAAATGGCGTCCGTCGCCAAGGAGATGGAGCGCCGCGGTCTCGAGCTGCCGCTGCTGATCGGTGGCGCCACGACGAGCCGCCAGCACACCGCGGTCAAGATCGCGCCGAACTACTCGAAGCCGGTCGTGCACGTGCTCGACGCTTCCCGCTCGGTCGGCGTCGTTTCGGATCTGCTCTCCGAGGAGCGACGCGACACCTTCGCCGACGAGAACCGGACCGAGCAGGAGAAGCTCCGCGCGATCTACGCGGGACGCAAGGAAAAGCCGCTGCTCTCGATCGCGGACGCGCGCGCGAACGCCCAGAAGCTCGACTTCGGCGCGGCACCCGCGAGACCCGCCTTCCTCGGCCGGCGCGTCGTCGACGACGTGACCGCCGCGGACCTCGATCCCTTCATCGACTGGACCTTCTTCTTCTCGACCTGGGACCTGAAGGGCAAGTACCCGAAGATCCTCGACGACCCCAAGGTCGGCGAGGCCGCCCGCGAGCTCTTCGAGCACGGGCGCGCGCTCCTCGACGAGATCATCGAGAAGCAGTGGCTCCGGCCCCGCGGCGTCTACGGCTTCTGGCCGGCGCGCGCCGAGGGAGACGACCTCGTCCTCTTCGCGGACGAGGACCTCGCCGGCGAGGTCGCACGCTTCCCGATGCTCCGGCAGCAGGCGGTCGCGCCCGACGGCAAGCCGAACCGTTCGCTGGCCGACTTCGTCGCGCGTCGCGAGGACGGCGTCGCGGACTACGTGGGCGCGTTCGCGGTCACGAGCGGCATCGAGGCCGACGATCTGGCCGCACGCTTCGAGAAGGACCACGACGACTACAGGGCGATCATGGTCAAGGCGCTGGCGGATCGACTCGCGGAGGCGTTCGCCGAGTTCCTGCACGCCCGCGCGCGAAGCGACTGGGGCTACGGCTCCGACGAGGCGTTCTCGAACGAGGACCTGATCGCGGAGCGCTACCGCGGCATCCGGCCGGCTTTCGGATACCCCGCCTGCCCGGATCATCTCCCGAAGCGCACGCTCTTCCCGCTCCTCGATGCGCCGTCGATCGGCATCGAGCTGACGGAGACCTGCGCGATGACTCCGGCGGCCAGCGTCTCGGGCCTCTACTTCGCCCATCCCGACGCCCGCTACTTCACGGTCGGCCGCCTCGGACGCGACCAGATCGAGGACTACGCCGGCCGCATGGGCCTGACCGCCGACGAGGCCGAGAAGTGGCTCGCGTCGAATCTCGGGTACTAGTCGCGCGCGGGCGGAGATGCGGCAGACTGGGTCTCGCCGCGACCCGACCCGGTCCCGCGGCGCGGAGGGTGTGCATGTCTCGCTTCGGTCCCGTTCTCTTCCTCGTTCTCGCGATCGTGACGTCCGGCTGCCAGCTGCTCGGCGGCAACGACGCCGCGGCGCCCGACCCCGTCGCCGCCGCGATCGAACGCGCCGCCCTCGACCCCCACCGCAGCGAAGCGAACCGCGCGCGAAACGCCTATCGGCATCCCGTCGAGACCCTCACCTTCTTCGGGTTCGAGCCGGACATGACCGTGCTCGAGATCCGGCCCGGGGGCGGCCTCTGGTACACCGAGATCCTCGCGCCGCTGCTCGCAGAGGACGGCCGCTACATCGCGGCTTCCTACGACCTCTCGCGGGCAGAGCTCCCGGCCTACGTCACACGCTCGCACCAGGCGCTGCTCGACCGCTTCTCCGAGCGAGCCGAGCTGTACGGCGACCTGGACCTCGCGGTGCTCCACCCGCCGAGGATCGAGCTCGGCGCCGACGAGAGCGTCGACCTCGTGCTGAACTTCCGGAACACCCACGGCCTGATCCGGGACGGCGCCGCCGAAGACGCCTACGCGGCGTTCTTCGCGGTCCTGAAGCCCGGCGGGATCCTCGGCGTCGTCCAGCATCGCGCCGGCCCGGAGACGGACACCTCGAAGTTCAATGGCTACGTCGAGCAGCAGGACGTGATCGCGATCGCCGAGGCGGCGGGCTTCACGCTCGAAGCGACGAGCGAGATCAACGCGAACCCGAAGGACGACGCGAACTACGCGCGCGGCGTCTGGACGCTGCCGCCGACGCTGACCCTCGGCGACGAGGACCGGGAGACGTACCTCGCGATCGGCGAGAGCGACCGGATGACGCTGCGCTTCCGCAAGCCCTGACCCGTCCTCCCAATCGTCGCCTGTGTGAAGCCCCCGACAGAGCGGAGGCGCGAGAGACCCGACACTGAGTCCAACGAGGCGCATCGAGCCACCGCGATCCCCGCGGCCGCCGGCGCGTCCCCACGGAATCAGGGAGTCTCCTCATGCGGCGCATCGCGCAATTCCTCTATGGCGCCCTCGCCTACGCGATCTTCTTCGGCACGTTCCTCTACACCGCCGGGTTCCTCTCGAACCAGTTCGTCCCGAAGACGATCGACTCAGGCGAGACCGGATCGCTCGGAACTGCCGTGGCGATCGACCTCGTGCTCCTCGCCCTCTTCGCGCTGCAGCACTCGGGCATGGCCCGGCCCGCGTTCAAGCGTGTCTGGACGCGGATCGTGCCCGAGCCGATCGAGCGCGCGACCTACGTCCTTCTCTCGTGCGTCGTGATGATCGTGGTCTTCGCCTTCTGGCGGCCGCTCCCCGGCACGATCTGGAGTTTCGAGTCCACGATCGGCCAGGCGATCGGTTACGGCGCCTTCGCGCTGGGTCTGGCGACCGTCTTCTACTCGACGCTGCTGATCGACCACTTCGAGCTCTTCGGCCTGCGCCAGGTCTGGGACGAACTGCGGCGGCGCGCGGCGAGGCGCGACGATTTCGTGACGCCGTCGCTCTACCGCTACGTGCGCCATCCGCTCTACGTCGGCTGGTTCATCACGCTCTGGGCGACACCCACCCTCACGACCGGCCATCTCCTCTTCGCCGGCACGTGCACGATCTACATCCTCGTCGCCGTCCGCCTGGAAGAGCGCGACCTGGTCTCCGCCTTCGGCCGCCGCTACGAGGACTACCAGGCGGCGACGCCGATGTTCGTTCCGAAGGGTCGACCCGCGCCGGAGGCCGTCACGGTCTGAGCCCGCATTTCCCCGAGCCCCCACCCGGGACGGCTGCGCTTCTCGCATCGAGCGCGGCAGAAACGGGCGCCGTGGGCTCCACGAGGCCGCGACCGCAAGCCCGGGGGTCGCGGCCTTCGTGCGTCCGGCAGGCGGCGAGTCGACCTAGACCTCCGCCGCGTAGGGCGGCGCCGGGTCGTACTCCATCATCTTCTGCGTGACGCGCGCGTGGGGCACGCCGTAGAGCTCGCCGACGAGCCAGAGCGCGGCGTCGATCCCCGCCGAGACCCCCGCCGCGGTCAACAGGTTGCCGTCGCGCACATAGCGGACGCGCTCGAGGACTTCGGCGCGCCCCGCCGCGTCTTCGCGCAGGGTCGGCAGGTAGCCCCAATGGGTCGTGATCCTGCGGCCCTCGGTCAAGCCGGCGGCGTCGAGCACGATCGAACCCGTGCAGACGGACGTGATCCACTCGGCGTGTTCGGCCTGCTTCCGCACGAAATCGAGCATCACCGGATTCTTCATCTCCGTCCGGGTCCCCTGCCCGCCCGGGATCAGGAACACGTCGAAGGCGGGCGCGTCGGCGAAGGCCATGTCGACCTCGTTCCGCAGCCCCTTGGCGCCCGTCACGATCCCGCCGCGCTCGCTCGTGAGCACGACCTCGAGACCGCTCGCGGGGCCGCGGTCGCCGGACGCCTCCCGCGCCATCGTGAAGACCTCGAAGGGTCCGACCCAATCGAGCTCTTCGGCGCCATCGAAGAGCACGATCCCAAGGGTTCGTTTCTCGCCTGCCATCGTCTCGTTCCTCCGCGGCGCGAGGCCGCTCTAGGGGGTGCCGTTGAATCGTTCGCGATAGGCCGCCGGACCGACGCCGATCTGGCGCAGGAAGGCCCTTCGCATGGTCTCCGCCGTTCCGAAGCCCACGTCGGAGGCGACGGCGTCGACGGTGCCCACCGTTTCCTCGAGGCGGCGCCGCGCGGCCTCGACCCGCACGCGCTCGACGAAGCGGCCCGGCGACTGACCGACCTGCTTGGCGAAGACCCGCGAGAAGTTCCGCGGGCTCATCGAGACGCGCGCCGCCAGTCGCTCGACCGCGTGGTCCTCGGCGGGATGCTCGACGATGAAGGTCTGGAGCGCGCGCAGCGGATCCCGATCCGGCACCTGCCCCTCGAGCTGCGCCGAGAACTGGGACTGGCCGCCGGGCCGCTTCAGGAAGAAGACCATCCGACGCGAGACTTCGAGGGCCAGCTCGCGCCCGAGGTCGTCCTCGACGAGCGCCAGCGCGAGGTCCATGCCCGCGGTCACGCCCGCCGACGTCCAGACGTCGCCATCCCGCACGAAGATCGGATCGGGGTCGACGTCTACGGTGGGGAAGAGTCGGGCCAGCGCCGGGGCGCTCCCCCAGTGGGTCGTCGCCCTCCGGCCGTCGAGCAGCCCGGCCGCGGCGAGGACGAACGCACCGGTGCAGACCGAGCAGGTCCGGCGGGCGCGCGCCGCGCCGGCACGAACGGCTTCCACCACGCGCGGATCCACGAAGGCGCGGGCGGTGCCGTGGCCGCCCGCGACGATCAGCGTATCGATTTCGCTCGGCAGGTCCTCGTAGGCCCGATCGACCCCGATCGAGAGCCCCGACGAGGCCCGCGCGGCGCCGGGCTCGGAGCCCACGATCGTGAGCGCGTAGGCCCGCGCGGCGTTCGCGCCGGGCGCCACGGCCTCGTCCGCGGCCGCAAAGACCTCGAGCGGTCCGACGACGTCGAGCAGCTGGACGCCCGGATAGACGACCATGACGATCGAGCGGGGCGAGGACGGATTCGGCATGCGGAGAGGATGCCGACGGCCGATCTCGTCCTCAATGACATCAACCCCTCGATTCGAGCCAAAGTCGATCAGAAGCTTCATCCCCCGGGGCCCTCGATTGGCCGCGAGGGCGTCGTCGACGAGCCCGACGAGGCGGTCCGCGAAGGACCCGCCCCCGAAGTCCGTGTCGAAGGCCGCGCTCCGCTTCGCCTCGAGGATCGTCGCCCGCTCGAGCCCGGCTCCGTTCCTCTTGCGAACACGGTCGCGAATCGTGGCCAGCATCGCGTGGCCCGCCTGG
>JBCCZJ010000144.1:0-10733 GCA_039187915.1 Myxococcota bacterium | reverse complement strand
TGGAGCTCGCGCGGTACGCGGAGGCGGCCGAACGCGACGAGCTCCACGGCGTGGCCCGCGAGCAGTGCGACGGAGCTGCGCGTCGACTTGCGCGAGGCGATGGAGCGCGACACCGACACCGTCAACACGGCGCTCGTCTTCAACAACGCGAGCGGCGACGTCGTCCACGTCTTCTGCCGCGCCTTCGACGCGGACGGCGCCTACGAAGGTCGACGCGTCGTGCGCATTCCCGCCCGCGGCGTGCGCTACCTGCGCGCGTCCGACTTCTCGAGCGGCGGCGACTTCATCGGCAGCGCCGTCTGCTCGTCGCGGGCCCGCGTGGCGGCCAGCGCCGTCCTGCTCGCGCCCGGCGCGCTCACGAACCTCGACGTGATCCAGGCGGACGCCTGGGACGAAGGCAACCGCGTGCGCTTCCCGCTGATCGCGACCTACTGACGGACATCGCGAACAGCGCGCTCGGCGCTTCGCCTGCCTCGCCAACGCGGGCGCGCGCCGGGGAGCCGTGAGGTGCGGCTCGAAGAAGGCGCCGGACGGGACGACCGTCCGGCGTTTTTTCGTCTCGGGTGCGTCGCGAGGAATACGTCCGGACCTTCCCCGAGCGCGCCTCCGCCTGCCGCGTCGGAAGACTTGCCGAGCGCTCGTCCGCCTGACGCGTCAGTAGGCTTGCCGAGCGCTCGTCCGCCTAACGCGTCGGGACGCGATCGACCGTCGGCACCTTCGGTCGCGTGGCGGGGCGCGGCACGTCCCGCGGCGCCCTCGGTCGCACGGGTCGCGGCGGCGGTTGGACCTCGTCCCGAGGCGGGCGCGGCGGTACGGCCTGCGGCGGTCGCGGCGTCGACGGGTCGGCCGAGGGCGGACGATCCTGCGGTGGCGGGGTCGGCGTCGTCGGCGCGCCCCCTCGCGGGCGGGCCGGTCGCGGCGGCATCACGCGGAGTCCGCCTTCGGCGTCGATGCGGCCGCCGACGCGGACCCGCGCGCCGGCGCGGAGAGCGCGCGGCGGACCGTCTCCGCCCCTCGGCGGAAGGCGGAGGGTCACGCGGCCCACCCGCGCCCGCGCCCCGTCACGCGCGAAGAAGCCCTCGATCGACGCGTAGTCGATTCGGCCGGCGCTCCGCGCTTCGCGCAATCGCTCCGGCAGCGCCGATTCGAGCGAAGTGTCGGGCGCGCGGGTCTGCCCCTCGGCGCTCCGTGCGATCCGCGTCGCGACGAGATCCCCGTCGGGGCCGAGCTGCGCCTGGAACGCGATCCACTGCCCCGCGGCGAGGTCGGTTTCGTCGAGGGAGGCATCGCGAGCGGTGCCCGGCCCGATCCGGAGTCTTCGCCCGTCGATGCGCCAGACGCCGTCGTCCGTGCGGCCCGCGAGTCGACCTGCGCCGTCGCCGGCGAGCACGATCCGCGTCGCGACGAAGCCGTCGATCGTGCGGGTCGCCTCGACGAAGACGAGCTGTCCCGCGGTGATCCCGCGCGTCGTCGCGACGGCTCCGACGCCGTCGGACGCTTCGAGGGCGAGGCCTTCCGGGATCGCGACCTCGAGGCCGCTCACGCACACCCGCGCGCCGCCGCGGCCGCCGCGATCCGTGGTCGTTCCCACCGGCTCGGCGCGACCGAAGAGACCCACGCCCCGCTCGTCGGGTCCGCGTCCGGTGCGGCCGGGACCGCCGTCGTCGGGGCCGCGTCCGGTTCCGCCGAGACCACTGTCGTCGGGTCCGCGTCCGGTTCCGCCGAGACCGCTGTCGTCGTCGTCTCCGCCGCGTGCGCCGCGGACGTCCTCCCTGCCGCGGTCGGGCGTCCTGCCCGCACCCCGTTCGGGGGCGACGCCCGTGCCGCCGATGCCGCTTTCGTCGTCGCCCGGTTCGAGGACGTGAAGCGGTTCGCCGAGGCGCAGGCCGCAGCTCTCCGCCGCCGCGCCGAGCCTCGGCGCGAAGACGATCAGGGCGAGGAGCGCGATCGCGAGTCGACGGCGGCGTTCAGTCATCGCCGTCTCCCGCGTCGGCCGCGGGCGCCGTCTCGTGCGCCTCCTCGTCCTGGACCGCACGGAAGAACCAGGCGCCGAAGCTCATGCGTTGTCGAGCGTCCGGCTCGCCGTCGTCCGCGGCCTGGAGGGCGCGGGCGCGTTCGTTCACGCGCTGCAGCGCTTCGACGCCGGCCTCGCGGGCGAGCGCCTGGAGCTCCTCGACGGATTCCGGGCGGAGATTCGCGTAGTAGACGCTGCGCTCGAGCAGCGGCGCGCCCTCGCCGGACAGGTTGTGGCGCGCGGCGGCGAGGTGGTCGCGCACGTTGCGGCCCAGGTAGTAGGCCTTCTCCTCGAAGCCCTCGGACGGGATGAAGGCGTCTTCGACGAGGATCACCCGATCGCTCGCATCGACGCGGGCGATGCCGAGTCGGAGCCACTCGTCGAGTACGGCGCGCGGTCGGATGTCCTGGGTCACCGTCTGCACGAGTCCGTCGAAGCTCGGGCTGCCATCCCCCGTCGCCAGCCGGGGGAGCGCACGCGCTCGTCCGTCCTCGTCGCGATAGGCCGGGTCCGCGGTCCATCGCAGCACGAGCTGCGCACCGAGTGAGACGCTCGGCGGCGTGGCAGGCGTGTGATCGGCGGCTTCGCTCTGGAGTCGCTTCACGTCCTTGCGGTGGATGCCGGTCAGGAGGGTCAGCCGGCTGATCGTCTGGGGCCGGTCCGGCAGCGCGTAGCCGCGCTCGGCCTCGTCGACGTAGATGCGCTTCAGGAGGCCGGCCAGGGTCGGGAAAGGGATCTGGTGGTCGAGGAGGAGGCGCACGAGGGGAGCGAGCAGGCGCTCGACGGCGCCGAGCAGCGCACCGGAGGGCTGTCCCGAAGGCTCGGGGTTCTGGCTGGATCGGGGAGCCATCGTCGCCGTCTCGCTCCTGCGCGCGCCGCGGGTCGGCGGGTGCCGCCCGTCGATGGTGAGTGGGAAAAATTACCACAGGGTGTCGGCCCCTGATCGGTCCCGAACGCTCGCGGCTGGAATTGCCGGTATGCTGCCGCCGCGCTGCGGGCGGACGCCCGATCGGACGGCGAGGAGGCAGATCGTGGGCAGCTCGGACGCGGTCGCGCCGCCGCAGGACTTCATCGGCCGAAGCGCCTTCGTGACCGGCGCCGGAGCCGGCATCGGCGAAGCGATCGCGCGCCGTCTGGTGGCCGCAGGCGCCCGGGTCGCCTGCGTCGATCTCGACGAGGGCGCCGCCGAGCGGGTGGCCGGAGCGATCGAGGCGGCGGGGGGGAACGCGTGCGCGCTGGCCTGCGACGTCTCCGACGAAGCGTCGGTGGCGCGGGCGACGGACGCGGCGCTCGCCCGTCTCGGCGGACTCGACGTGCTCGTGAACAACGCCGGCGTCGTGAAGATCCAGTCCTTCGAGGCGATGTCCCTCGCCGACTGGGACCGGACGGTTCGCGTGAATCTCCGCTCGCTCTTCCTGACCTGTCGGGCGGCGCTGCCGGCGCTGCGGGCGTCCTCCGCCGGCGCGATCGTGAACCTCGCGTCGATCGCCGCGCTCCGGTACACGGTGCCGCACGTCGATTACGCGGCGAGCAAGGGCGGTGTCGTCGCCTTCACGCGCGATCTCGCCTTCGAGCTCGCGGCCGACCGCATCCGCGTGAACGCCGTCGCGCCGGGGCCCGTCGCAACGAACATGATGGCTTCGATCAGCGACGAGCAGTCCGAGCGAGCGGCTGCACGCTTTCCGCTCGGCCGGATGGGGCGGCCCGCCGACGTCGCCGAAGCGGTGGCCTTCCTCGCGTCCGACCGTGCCGCCTACGTCACGGGCGCGACCCTGCCCGTCAGCGGAGGCGCCGAGCTCGCCGCGCGTCCGCTCCGGCCCGAGGACGCATGAACGCGGGCGGGCGGACGCTGCCGGAAATCGATCTCGTCGTGCCGTCCCTGAAGCACGAGCACGCCTTCGTCGAGGCGGTCGCGCGGAGTCGTGCGCTCCACGATCCCTTCGTCGAACCGCCTACGACGACCGCGATGTACCGATTGAACATCGCGCGACAGAGCGAACCGCGATACGCGCTGCGGTTGATCGTGGATCGCGCGACCGGAGATCTCGCGGGCGTCGTCAATGCGAACGAGATCGTCCGTGGCGCCGCGCAGTCGGCCTTCCTCGGCTACTACGCATTCGTGCCCTACGGCGGGACGGGACGGATGGAGGCAGGGCTGCGCGCCATGCTCCGGGAGGCCTTCGGCCGGCTCGGTCTCCATCGTCTCGAAGCGAACATCCAGCCGGAGAACGCGCGATCGATCGCGCTCGTCGAACGCCTGGGCTTCCGCCTCGAGGGGCTGTCCCCGGGTTACCTCAAGATTCGCGGCGCCTGGCGGGATCACGAACGCTGGGCGATCACCCGCGAGGCCTACCGCGCCGAACGTTAGGCGCAGCGCATGCCTGCGGATCCGCCGCAGGGCACCCCCAGCCCCGCCGTCGGGCACCCGCGGCGCGACGCCCGACGCCGAGCGTCCGCGGGCATCAGCGATAGTCGTGGGAGCGCGGCATCTTCGGCTTCCGGGCGTCGCGGCGCGGGGGCGCGGATCGCCCGGGGGACGGCAGGCGGGCTTCGCTCAGGTCGACCGGGACGATCTCCTTCGCGCGGACGTGGATCACGCCTTCGACGCGTTGGATCGGGCCGGCGACCTCGAGGAGCGAGGCCTGGTGGAGTGGGACCCGGAAGCGGTTCGCGATGTCCGGGGTCAGGACCGCGTTCGAGAGTCCGGTCTCGTCCTCGAGGGTCACGAAACAGAAACCCTTCGCGGAGCCGGGGCGCTGACGCACGATCGCGTGGCCGGCGATCCGGACCCACGCGCCGTCCGGGGTCTCCCGCAGCTGGGCCGCGGACAGGACGCCGCGCCGTTCGAGGCCCTCGCGCAGGTGGCCCATCAGATGGACGTCCGTCGTCAGGCCCGCGAGCCGGTAGTCGGCGAGGGTCTCGTCGAGGGCGTCCATCGGCTCCAGCGGAGAGCCCGGTCCCTGCTTCGGGTCGACAGGCGCTTCGTCCTGTCTTCCACTCGCGCGGGCGATCTCGCGCCCGGCGAAGAGACTGTTCGGATCGCGCTCGAGGGCGGCGACCTGCCAGAGCGCGTCGCGTCGTCCCTTCGAAGCGCCGCGGAGACGAGCGAGGGCGCCGAGCTCGGCCAGGGCCTCGAGCTCGTTCCGATCCGGTGCGACCTGACGGACGAAGTCCCCGAGGTCCTCGAAGCCGCCGCCGCGCCGCGCCGTGACGATCCGCGCGGCGGTCGTCGCCTTGAGTCCGCCGACGGCGTCGAGACCGATCCGGACGGCGGGCGCCCCGCGCTGGCGGTGACGCGTCGGGCTGCCTTCTTCGAGGTCGGCTTGCTCGTTCGAGAAGAGCACGTCGACCGGTCGGATCTCGACGCCGTGACGCTGGGCGTCCTTCACGAGGGTGGCCGGGCTGTAGAAGCCCATCGGTTGGGCGCGCAGCAGACCGGCCAGGAAGGCCGCCGGGTGGTGGCATTTCAGGTAGGACGAGGCGTAGGCGAGCAGGGCGAACGAGGCGGAGTGGGACTCGGGGAAGCCGTAGAGCGCGAACGAGGTGATGTGGAGGACGATCTGGTCTTCTGCTTCGCGGGTGAAGCCCTGGCGACGCATGCCGGCGCGAAGGCGCTCCTCGATCTTCGTCATCCGCTCTGCAGAGCGCTTGAAGCCCATGGCGCGCCGCAGCTCCTCGGCCTCTCCGCCGGAGAAGCCCGCCGCGACCATCGCGATCCGGAGCAGCTGCTCCTGGAAGAGCGGCACGCCGAGCGTGCGCGCGAGGATCGGCTCCAGGCTCGGATGCGGATACTCGACCCGCTCGCGCCCGGCCCGGCGGTCGAGGTAGGGATGGACCATCTGCCCGACGATCGGTCCCGGGCGGATGATCGCGATCTCGACCACGAGGTCGTAGAAGGTCTTCGGCTTGAGCCGCGGGAGCGTCGCCATCTGGGCGCGGCTCTCGATCTGGAACACGCCGACCGTGTCCGCCCGGCGGATCATCGCGTAGGTCTTCGGGTCATCCGGGGGCAGGCGGGCGAGGTCGACCTCGACGTCCTCGTGCTGCTCGATCAGCGGAATCGTCTGCTCGAGCGCGGCCAGCATGCCCAGTCCCAGCAGGTCGATCTTGATGATCCCCATGTCCGCGCAGTCGTCCTTGTCCCACTGGACGATGCGCCGGTCGGCCATCGTCGCGGGCTCGATCGGGACGACCTCGTCGAGGCGACCCGCGGCGATCACGATGCCGCCGCTGTGCTGGCCGAGATGGCGCGGGAGACCCTGGACGGCGCGCACGAGGTCGATCCAGTGCCGTACGTCGGGCGAGTCGGGGTCGAGCTTCGCCTCCCGCAGGCGAGTCAGGAACTCCTGCTGGACCTCGGCCTGCGGATCCTCGCCGCGTGCCTCGGCGGCGGCTTCGTTCGCGCGTCGCTCCCCGGCGCTTCCTCTCGGCATCGCGGGGAAGTCGAGGCGGGCGACCAGCTTCGAGAGCCGCCCGATCGCCTCGGGATCCTGTCCGAGGACCTTGCCCATCTCCCGGACCGCCATCTTGATCCGGTAGGTGATCACGTTCGCCGTCATGGCGGAACCGGCGCGTCCGTACTTCTCGAAGACGTACTGGATCGCCTTCTCGCGCTGGGGACCCGAGGGCAGGTCGATGTCGATGTCCGGCCATTCGCCGCGCTCTTCCGAGAGGAAACGTTCGAAGAGCAGATCCATCCCGACCGGATCGACGGCGGTGATGCCGAGCGCATAACACACGGCGCTGTTGGCGGCGGAGCCGCGGCCCTGGCAGAGGATCCGCTGGGCGCGCGCGAACGAGGAGATGTCTTCGACGATCAGGAAATAGCCGGCGAGGTCGAGCTTCTCGATGATGTCGAGCTCATAGGCGAGCTGCTTCAGGACACGGGAACCCGGACGCGCGCCATAGCGGTTCCGGGCGCCGATCCGGGTCAGCTCGCGCAGGCGTCCCATCTGGGTCTCGCCGGGGTCCAGCGGAAAGGCGGGGAAGCAGTAATCGAGGTTCTCGAGCGTGAACTCGCAGCGCTCGGCGATCGCGCGAGTTCCCCGGACCCACTCCGGCCGATCGCGAAAGCGGCGGGCGATCTCTTCGCGGGTATGGAGATGGCCCTCGCCGTTGGGCGGGAGGTGGCGCCCGGCCGTGTCGAGGGTCTTGCGCTCGCGCAGGCAGATCAGCGCGTCGAGCAGGCGTCGGTCCTGGGGCCAGGCACACCGCACGTCCCCCGACGCCACGATCGGGACCCGCCGCGTCTCCGCCAGGTCCGCGGCCCGGCGCCCGATCCGTTCGCTGCGTCGATCGAGCGCGTGCGACACGTCGACGGCGAGGCGGTCGCCGAAGGCGCGGTTCGCCCGGTCGAGCAGGGCGGGGGTCAGGCGCGCGTCGCCGCGCAGCAACACACTCCAGTGTCCCGCCTCGGCCTCGAGTTCGCCCCAGTCGACCCGGATCCGGTTCCGCGCCCGGGTGTCCCGCGCTTCGAGGGCCTTGTCCCTTCGGCCGTGCGCCTTCGTCAGGGTCCGGCACAGGCGCCGCCAGCCCTCCGGTGACTCGCACAGGAGCAGGGCCCGGTCCGGTTCGGCGAAGGGATCGCCGGATCGCTCCGAGGCCACGGAGACCTCGGCGCCGACGAGCGCCCGCAGGCCCGCTCGCTGCGCCGCCTTGTGGAAGCGGGGGGCGCCGGAGACCCCGTCCCGGTCCGCCAGGGCGAGGGTCGCGTGGCCCTTCTCGGCCGCGGCCTCGATCAGGTCCTCGGGGTTGCTGCAGGCCTCCAGGAACGAGAAGGCGCTGCGCGTGCGGAGTTCGACGTAGTCCTCGGCCAGGTTTCGGGGGGGAGCCATGCCTCTACTTTCGCTTCACTTTCGCCATTGATCAATCGTATACTTGCTTCATTCTTCCGGGCCCGACACGGGCGGCTCGCTGCCTGCTCCCGTTCCCCTTCCTGCGACGAGGCTTGCGCTGCGATGACGACCGCCGGGACGGACCGGACCGCGCTGATCGTGGACGACGAGGACCAGCTCCTCCGGCTCATGACCCGGGTGCTCGAGAAGGCAGGCGCCCGCGTCCTGGCGGCCCGGGACGCCACGGAGGCCCGCGCTCTCTTCGCGGCGCACGCGTCCGAGATCGATCTGCTGATCCTCGACGTCACGCTGCCCGGCGGTGACGGCGCGGAGGCGCTCCTGCCGGAGTTCGTCGCGCAGCGCCCCTCGGCGCGCTTCATCGTCGCGAGCGGGGACGACCCGCCGACGGCGCTCCTCGCGGACCTCCAGCGGATCGGCGGCCATTTCCTCCGCAAGCCCTTCGTGCCGAAGGAGCTGATCCGTCTCGTCCAGGACTTCGCGGCGCCGGCCCCGCCGCCGTCGCGCGGGTCGGTCGCGCCGGGACCCGGCTGATGGCTTCGATCGTCGTCGTCGGCGGAGGACTCGCCGGCCTCGTCTGTGGACAGCGTCTCGTGCGGGCCGGCCACGACGTGGAGGTCTTCGAGGCGGGCGCCAAGGTCGGCGGGCGACTGCGTCCGATCGAGACCGAGCACGGCCTGCTCGAGCCGGCCGTGGGCGAGATCGGTTGGGGCGACGCGAACCTGCGCGCGCTCGTGGCGGGACTCGGCCTCGAGCCGGCGGGGGACGCCTTCCTCGAGCGCAAGCACGCGCTGGTGCTGGGCGGCCGGCTCCATCGTCCGCCGCCGCTGCGCCGGAGCGAATTCCTCTTTCCGCGCTTCGCACCGCGCATGGATCGTCCGATCGACGCGGTCTTCCGGCGCCCGCCGCGCTGGCGCGACCGCAAGCCGCTGGTGCGCGCGATCTGGGATTCCTTCGGCTCGCCGCGCCTCGAGGCGCCGGACTCCGTGCGCGCCCTGGACGACGCCCAGTGGCAGCGCGCGTCGATCCGCGCCTTCGGGACGCGCTGGGTGACGACGCGTCTGGCTCCGGCGCTCCTCGCGCGCACCGGGGTCGACCTGTCGGCGGAATCCGCTTCGGTCGTCGTGCCCATGCTCGCGCGCCTGCTCGCGGGACGGGGGCGCTCCGTGCCGCTGGCGGGCGGGCTCGTCGCGCTCGTCGAGGCGCTGGCGGACCCGCTCCGGCTGCGGCTCGCGACGCGCGTCGAGGCGCTCGAGCCGACGGCGGAAGGGGTCCGGATCAAGTACCGCTCGGGCGGCAGATCGGGGGGCGCGTTGGCGGACGCGGCCGTGATCGCACTCCCGCCGAGCGAGATCCTGCGCATCTGCCCGAAGCTCTCTCCCGCCGAGCGCGGTCACTTCGAGTCGATCGAGCCGCGGCGATCGATCGTGATCCATCGCCGCGTGACCGACGACGCGTGGCTGCTCCGGGGCCTGGCCGGCGTGACCTTCGTGCCGGGGGAGCTGCCGGAGATGCGCGATCTGCGGATCCTCGGTCCGCCGGCCGAGCCCTACGCGAGCGATCCCTTCTGGATCCGCATCTCCCTCGAGGTCGGGGCCGTCGACGACTACTGGAGTCGCTCGGACACCGAGATCGTGCGTCAGGTCGACGCCTCGTTCCGGGGCTCGTCCCTCGGCGCGCTCCCGGAAGGGCCGTCGCGCGTCGAGCGCCTGCCGGAGCTCATCTCGGTCCAGGGTCGCGGCGCGCTCGCGCGGCGCGACCGGTTCAACGCGCGCACGGAACGCTCGCCCCGGCTGGTCTTCGCGACCAGCGCGCTCACGACGCCGGACCTCGAAGGACGCGTCACGATCGGCATGCGCGCCGCGGCGGAGGCGATCGAGTCGCTCGCGGCGCCCGTGCCGCCGCGGGGCCACGACGCGCCGTCGGCGCCGGAGCGCCCGGCTGCGTCGGTCGCGGACTGAGCCGTGGGGGCGTGGGACGCCGCCTCGCGCTGTCTGCTCCACGCGGACATGGATGCGTTCTACGCGTCGGTCGAGCAGCGGGACCGACCCGAGCTGCGCGGGCGGCCGATCGTGGTCGGCGGCGCCGGCGATCGGGGCGTGGTCGCGGCGGCGAGCTACGAGGCGCGGGAGTATGGCGTGCGCTCCGCCATGCCGTCGGTCGAGGCGAAGCGACTGTGTCCCGATCTCGTCTTCGTGTCCGGTGACATGAAGCGCTATGCAGCGGAGTCGCGCCGCATCTTCGAGATCTTCCGGAGCTACTCGCCGAGCGTCGAGGGGCTGTCCCTCGACGAGGCCTTCCTCGACCTCTCGGGCACCGCGCGGCTGCTCGGCCCGCCTTCGGACGTCGGCGAGCGCCTGCGACGCGAGGTGCGGGAGAAGACAGCGCTCCCGATTTCAGTGGGGATCGGCCCGATCAAGATGGTCGCCAAGATCGCGAGCGGCGCGGCCAAGCCCGACGGCCTGCTCGAGGTGCCGCCCGAAGCGGTGAAACGATTTCTGGAGCCGCTCTCCGCGCGCAAGATCTGGGGCGTCGGGCCGGTGGCGGGCGAGCGGCTCGAGGGCTTCGGCTACCGGACGATCGGCGATCTCGCGCGCGCGGACCCGAAGACCCTGCGCGCCCATCTCGGCGACTGGGGCGAGTCGATCGGACGCCTCGCGCGGGGCGAGGACCTGCGCGAGGTCGAGCCCCATCGCGAGGCCGTGTCGCTCTCCGAGGAGAACACGTTCGATCGCGACGTCACAGATCGCGCGATGCTCGAAGCGACGATCCTGAGCCACGCCGAGAGCGTCGCCCGCCGCTCCCGCGCACACGCGAAACTCGTCAGCCGTCGCGTTGTGGCTCCACGCCGCGCGACGCTATCGTCG
>JBCCZJ010000143.1:0-10769 GCA_039187915.1 Myxococcota bacterium | reverse complement strand
CGCGGTCGAGCGCGCCCGCGCCGAAGGGCGTCCGGTCTTCGTCGACTTCACGGCCGACTGGTGCATCACCTGCAAGGTGAACGAGACCGTCGTGCTGTCGCGCGGCGTGGTGAAGGACGAGCTCGAGCGTTGGAACTACGCGTCGTTCAAGGCGGACTGGACGCGGCGGGACGACGCGATCACGGTCGAGCTCGGCGAGTGGGGTCGCGCGGGGGTCCCGATGTACCTGGTCTATCCGGCCGATCCCGCCCGCGCACCGCAGCTGCTGCCCGAGCTGCTCACCCTCGAGGCGACGCTCGAAGCGCTCGCCGAGGCCGGAGAAGGAACGGGCGCCTGAGAACGAACTGGTCGGCGACGCCGGATTAGGCGATCATCCGATCCGCAGGTCCGATCGCGAAAGGAAGAGAAGACATGGGCGCACTCGCCAACCCGGGCAATCGACTGGCGCTGGCCGGTCTCGTCCTCGCAGCCGGTTCCATGGCGTACTGGTTGAATCGCGCCGAGAACGTGAGCCTGCCGGACAACCGGATCCTCTTCCTCGCGACCTGGCTGCTCGCGATCGGCCTCGGGATCGCCGCCTGGGTCAAGAAGGCCGGGTGGCTCGGACGGATCGCCTCGGTCCCCGCCATCCTGATCGGCGTCTTCCTGACCTTCACGTTCAGCATCAGCGAGCAGGTCCTGCCCGAGGGCGCGATCCGGGTCGGCGACACGATCCCCGCCTTCAGCGCCGTCGACGAAAACGGGGTGCTCTTCGACTCCGCGCGGCTGCGCGGGAACCCGGTCCTGATCAAGTTCTTCCGCGCCCACTGGTGACCCTACTGTGTCGCCGAGTTACGGCGATGGGAAGAGCTCCGAAGCGAATTCGACGCGCGTGACGTCCAGATCCTCACGGTCAGCACGGACCACCCGGAACAGATCCGCACGGGCCGACGCGTCCACGGTCTTCAGGCGACCATGCTCTCCGATCGCGACCTGGCCGTGACGGACGCCTTCGGCCTGCGGAACGAAGGCGCCCACTCGGGTCCGCCGAACGACGACATCGAAGCCCTGCCGGTGCCCACTTCGCTCCTCGTCGACGCGACGGGCAAGGTGCTGTGGATGGACGTCGCGGCGAACTACCAGAAGCGCTCCGGCCCCGAGGTCGTGCTGGCGGCGCTCCGCGATCATCTCGACTGACCCACGAACGATCCGGGCCGGCGCACCCGTCGCCTCGGATCGTGTCTCTCTGCCGCCCTCGCGTTCCGCTCCGGACCGGTGTGCGAGGGAAGCGAGGAACTTCGTGAAGAGACTCCTGGTCGGCCTCCTGCTCGTGGCCCTCTTGGGCTGCTCCGGCCCGCTCTCCCCCTTCACCTGGCTCGCCCGTGCGCGCTACCAGACCTCGCTCTTCACGGGCGCGCCGCAGCACGAGAACTTCGTTCGACAGGCCGATTTCTATCCGACCGTGTCCATGCAGGCCGCGCCCACCCCGCGGCCCTTCCCGCGCGGCCCGGCCCTCGCGCTGCCCGAGGAGTTCGCCTGGGAAGGCGCGTCGCTCGACGTCGAGGCCTTCCTGCGCGACACGGACACCGCCGCCCTCCTCGTCCTCCAGGACGGCGCGATCGTCCACGAGGACTATTGGCTGACCGGCGGTGCCGACGTCCCCTGGCTCGTGCACTCCGTGTCGAAGAGCGTGGTGTCCGCGGCGGTGTGGCTCGCGCGGCGGGACGGCGCGATCCGGTCCGTCGACGAGCCGATCTCGGACTACGTCCCGCGCCTCGCGGGCTCGGGCTACGAAGGCGTCGCGATCGAAGACGTGCTTCAGATGTCGTCGGGCATCCGCTGGGACGAAGACTACGCCGACGCCGATTCGGACATCACCCGCTTCGGCCACACGATCTTCACGGGCGGCTCCTTCGACGATTTCGTAGCCGGCTGCGTGGCGGAGACCGAGCCCGGCACGCGCAACCGATACACGGGCATGGACACGATGGCGCTCGGCATGCTCGTCCCCGCGGCGACCGGCGTCCCCCTCGCCGCCTACGTGGAGCGCGAGCTCTGGCAAGCGCTCGGCGCCGAAGACGAAGCCTTCTGGACGACCGACGGCGACGGGGTTCCGCTCGCCCTCGGCGGTCTGAACGCGACGGCCCGCGACCTCGCGAAGGTCGGCGAGCTCTATCGGCGCGGCGGCGACTGGCACGGAACGCAGGTGCTGCCCGCCCACTGGGTCGAGGCGTCGACCACCGCGACCGCCCCCCACCTCGTCCCTGGACCGAATCCCCGCTCCGCCCACGACATGGGCTACGGCTATCAGTGGTGGCTGCTCGAGGGCGACCTCGGGGACTACAGCGCCATCGGGATCTACAACCAGTTCGTGTACGTGAGCCCGGCCACGCGGACCGTGATCGTGAAGCTCTCCGCGAATCGCCGCTACGCGGTCGATGGCGTCTACCAGGAGAGCGAGACGATCGCGCTGCTCCGGACGATCGCCCGTCACGCGCGTGCAGCGACCGCCCTTCGCCCCCCCTCCTGAGCGTTGCCATGCCCCCCGACACACGACAGTCCGACGCCGTCCGCGCCACCTTCGACAGCGCCGCGGATCACTACGACCACCCGACGCAGGGCCACTGGACGTTCACCGCGGAGCAGACCCTCGCGGCCGCGGCGCTCCAGCCCGGGGAGCGGGTGCTCGACGTCTGCTGCGGCACGGGCTCGACGGCGATCCCGGGCGCGAAGCAGGTCGGTCCCGAGGGCGAAGTCGTCGGGGTCGACCTGTCGGAGGCGATGCTCGACCTCGCCCGCGAGAAGCAACGCGCCGAGGCGCTCGCGAACGTCCGTTTCGAGGCCGGCGACCTGCTCGCGCTGCCCCATCCGGACGCGAGCTTCGACGTCGTGCTCTGCCAACTCGGGATCTTCTTTCTCGAGACGCCCGGCGAGGGCGTGGCGGCACTCCATCGATTGGTCCGACCGGGTGGGCGGCTCGTGCTGACGACCTTCCGGGGCCCCCCCCTCGCGCCCGCCGCCGGACTGCTGCGCGAGATCATCGCGGAGGAGACCGGCGAGTCCTCGGGCGCGAACGCGCCGAACCCGGTGCGCGCCGGCGCGACGAGCTCCGAAGAGGGCATGCGTACGCTGGCCGAGGCGACCGGCGCGGAAGACGTCGAGATCGACGCGTGCGAGCACGACGTCGTGCTTCGGCGGCCGGAGGATTTCTGGCCGATCGCCCTCGGCGGGGGCGCCCGCGGACTGATCGACCGCCTCGACGACGCCGTCCGCGAACGCGTCCGAACCCGGATCGTCGAACGGCTCCGCGCGGACGGCATCGATCGGCTGCGCTGGAACCTGCTGCTGACGCGGATCTCCTGAGCCCAGCGTCGACAAGCGCTAGGTTCCGTCCGCCGACCGCGTCGTCCGGGTCGGAGCGGAGGCGGGAAACGATGCGGATCGGAGTGCTCCACCCGGGCGCCATGGGCAGCGCGGTCGCGCGCTGCCTCCGCGAGCGGGAACACGACGTGCTCCATGCCGGCGAGACGCGCAGCGCGGCGACGCGACGCCGCGCCGAAGCCGCCGGCATGGCGGACGTCGGAACGCTCGCCGCGCTCTTCGAGTCGGCGGACGTGGTGCTCAGCATCTGTCCGCCGGCCAACGCGCAGGAAGTCGCGCGGGAAGCGATCGCCGCGCGCTTCGGCGGCCTCTTCGTCGACGGCAACGCGATCGCGCCCGCTTCGGCCCGCGCGATCGAGGCGGAATGCGCCGCCGGCGGGCTCGCCTTCGTCGACGGCGGCCTCGTCGGGCCGCCGCCGGCCGCCCCGGGCAGTACCCGGTTCCACCTCTCGGGGGAACGCGCCCACGAGGTCGCCGCCCTCTTCGAAGGCAGCGCGCTCGAAGCCCGGGTCATCGATGGCCCCGTCGGTGCCGCCTCCGCGCTGAAGATGGCCTACGCCGCCTGGACGAAGGGAGGGGCCGCGCTCCTCCTCGCGATCCGCGCCCTCGCCCGCAAGGAAGGCGTCGAGGACGCCTTGCTGGCCGAGTGGGACACGAGCCAGCCCGGCCTCGCCGCACGCTCGGCGGGCGGCCGGATCACGGCGCCGAAGGCCTGGCGGTTCGACGGTGAAATGGACGAGATCGCACGCACCTTCTCGGCTGCCGGCTTGCCCGACGGCTTCCACCGCGCCGCGGGCGACGTCTACCGACGCCTGAAGGACTTCAAGGACGCCGAAGCGATCCCGGAGATCGAAGCGGTCGTCGCTCGATTGCTCGACGAGAGCGCCGACCCGGACTGAACGAGGCCCCGCCTACCAGACGTGGTCCTTGCCTTCCCAGGTCTTGAAGCAGGGCGAGTCGGCGAGCGTGAGTCCGTCGATCACGGCGATCATCCCCGCGGCGCTCTCCTCCGCCGTGATGTGCGCGCTCGGTCCGCCCATGTCCGTCTGCACGAAGCCCGGATGCAGGAGAGCGACGGCGATCCCCTGCTGCGCGAGCTCCGGCGCCGCCAGCCGCATCACCTTGTTGACCGCGCCCTTCGACGAGCAGTACGCGAGCATCACCGGCATGTCGAGACCGATCGCCCCCATCTGGCTCGTGACCGTCACGGCCCGCGGGTTCGTCCCCGCCGCGAGGTTCGACCGGAAGGTCTGGAGCACGCGCAGCGGGGCCATCGTGTTCACGGCGAAGGTCTCCGCCCAGCCTTCGTAGTCCATGTCGCCGAGGCTCTGGTTCTGGAAGTCCGGTCCAGCCATGCCCGCGTTGTTGATCAGGACGTCGATCGGACCTTCACCGATCCGCGCCGCGAGCTTCGCGACCGAGTCGCCGTCGCTCACGTGCACTTCGTGGACCTCGATCGCGTCGTTCGACGACGCGAGCGCCTGGAGTGCCTGGGCCTCGCCCGGAGCGCGGCAGCCCGCGATCACCCGGCGACCCGACGCCGCGAAACCGCGCACCAGCTCGAGCCCGATTCCCTTGTTCGCTCCCGTGATCAGGACCGTCTCCATCTTCCTCTCCTTGCCGGCGCGTTGCGTGCGGCGGCGCGCACGACGACAGCCTACGCCATTCGTCGGCGCCCGCCGCCGAACGCGGGAACGGCGTTGGCGGGTCGGCGGGACGCGATCTACGGTCCAGCGGTCCAGGAGAAACGCCGACGAGGCGTGCAGGCGACACCCATGCAGCAGTTCATGACCGACGAGGCGGTGATCGAGCGGATCCTCTCGCACGTGCGCGAAGGCACGACGGACGAGGGCGACGAGGTCTGGCACGAGCCGGTCGAGCACTACCGGAGCGAGACGCGCCTGGCCCGGGAGCTCGAGGTCCTGCGCCGCTTCCCCGTCCCCTTCTGCCCCTCGGCGGCCCTGCCGAATGCCGGCGACTACGTCGCCCGCGAGGCGGCGGGCGTGCCGCTGCTCGTCGTGCGCGGCCGGGACGGGCGGATCCGTGCCTTCCGCAACGCCTGCCGCCACCGCGGCGCGGAGGTGGCGAGCGGGATGGGTTGCACCCACGCGTTCGTCTGTCCCTACCACGGCTGGACCTACGGCCTCGATGGCCGACTCGCGCGCGTCCATCACGAACGCGGATTCCCCGGGCTCGACAAGGAAGCCCACGGCCTCGTGCCCGTGCGCGCCGAAGAGCGCGCGGGGATCGTCTTCGTCACCCAGAGCGAGCAGCCGATCGAGCACGCCGTAGAGCCGGGGCTCCCGGACCTGATCGGGGACGACCTCGAGTTGATCGAGACCCACGACAACGAGGCCGACGTGAACTGGAAGGTCGCGCTCGAGGGGTCGATCGAGGGCTACCACATCCGCTTCGGTCATCCGGAGACCTTCTACCCCTACGGCTACGACAACCTGAACGTGGTCGAACACGTCGGCCGCCACAGCCGCGTGACCTTCCCCTTCCGGCGGATCGAGAAGCTGGCCGACGTCCCGTCGCCGGAGCGTCGCATCGACGGTCGCGTCACCTCCGTCTATCACCTCTTCCCGAACGCGCTGGTCACGGTCCTCTCCCACCACAAGATCCTGGTCGTGCTCGAACCGATCGCGCCCGGGAGGACGCGGAACATCGCCTACTCGCTCGCCTACACCGGCGGCGATCCGGCCGCGCGGGAAACGGCCAAACGCGACGCGCAGTTCGTGACCGACACCGGGGCGCCGGAGGACCGCGCGCTCGCGGAGAGCATCCAGCGGACCATGGACAGCGGCGCGAACGACCACTTCACGTTCGGCCACTTCGAGAGCGCGATCGTGCACTTCCATCGCCATCTCCGGGACGCGCTGTCGGCGCTCGACAAAGACGGATCCGACGCGCCGACGCCCTAGGGCGACCCAGACCTCTCGGGCCGCGCCCCGCGGCCTTCGTCCGCGCCGCACGCCCGCTCGGACCCGCCTTGCCCGGCGAACGCGCGCGCAGCGCCCCCCGGGGCCAGCGCGGTCATGTTTTTGACTCGTCACTCATTTTTGGGTAACCACTCAGAAACCGTCGAGGCCCCTCGTGTCCAGCACCGCTCCCGCCCGTCTCTCGAAGGCCGAACGCACCCGCCGCCAGATCCTGGCCGCGGCCGAGTTGCGCTTCGCCGCCGCGGGCTTCGACAAGACGCGGCTCGACGACGTCGCCAAGGACATCGGCATGGTCGGCTCGACGATCCTCTACCACTACCCGGACAAGCGCGAGCTGTACCGCGCCGTGCTCGAGAGCCTGACCGCCGACCTGCTCGGCGCGATCGAGGCGGCGATCGATGCGCCGGCGCCGCCCCGCGAGCGGCTCGTCGAGCTGGTGCGGGCCGCCGCGCGCAAGATCGCGGAGCGCCCGACGATCGCGACGATCGCGCTGCGCGAGGCGACCAGCGACGAGCGCGAGCTGACCGAACGCTCCGGCGGAATCCTCGAGCGCGTCGTCGAGCTCTTCGAGGAAGGCGCGCGCGAGGGCGAGATCCGCCCCGTCCACGCGGAGCCCTACCTCTTCTTCACGTCGATCGCCGGCGCGATTCTCTATACGGTCGCCAGCTTGCCGTCGATGATCGAAGAGCATCCCGACGCGCCGCGGGCGGACGACGCCGCCCATCGACTGGAACGCGACGCCGTCGCGATGGCACAACGACTCCTGGGACTGAGCGAGCCTCGTCCCGTCTAGCGACGCCCGAACCTGGAGCCGAATCGGCCTCCCCCTCGAAAGGATCGACATGAGCGAAGCCACGAACCTCGAAACGATGTTCCCGTCGAAGGGCCAGGCCGGCGCCGACCCGGACTCGATCCCGCTCGAGCAGATCGACGTGAGCGACAACGAGCTCTGGGCCACCGACTCGCACTGGCCCTACTTCGAGCGCCTGCGCAACGAGTCCCCGGTCCACTACTGCGCGAACAGCGAGTTCGGCGGCTACTGGTCGGTCACGACCTACGACCACATCGTCACGGTCGAGAAGGACCCCGAAACCTTCTCTTCCGAGCCCAACATCACGATCGGCGACATCCCCGAGGACTCGCTGACCCAGAACGCCGGCTTCATCACCATGGACGGCCCGCGCCACACCGCCCACCGCAAGGTCGCGCAGCCCGTCTCCTCGCCGCGCAACATCAAGGCGCTCGAGCCGATCGTGCGCGAGCGTGCGATCGCGATCCTCGAGTCCCTCCCGGTCGGCGAGACCTTCGACTGGGTCGACAACGTGTCGATCGAGCTGACGACGGCGATGCTCGCCACGATGTTCGACTTCGACTGGGAGACGCGCCGCAAGCTCACCTACTGGTCGGACATGGCGACGATCACCGACGAGCAGATGGCCCAAGAGGGACTGACGACGCAGGACCGCGAGGCGGCCATGCTCGATTGCCTGCAGACCTTCACCGCGCTCTGGAACGAACGGCGCGGCAAGCAGACGGACACCCTGGACTTCGTCAGCGCCCTCGCGAACGCCGACGCCACCAGCGACATCGACCCCGCCGTCGATCCGATCACCTACATCGGAACGCTCATGCTCCTGATCGTGGGCGGCAACGACACGACCCGGAACACGATCTCGGGCGGCGTCCTCGCGCTGAACGAGAACCCGGAGCAGTACGAAAAGCTGCGCAACGACGCGTCGCTCATCCCGAGCTTCGTGGACGAGGTGATCCGCTGGCAGACTCCCCTCGCGCACATGCGCCGCACGGCCACCCGCGACACCGTTCTCGGCGGCAAGCACATCAAGAAGGGCGAGAAGGTCGTGATGTGGTACGTCTCGGCCAACCGCGACGAGACGGCGATCGACCGCGCGAACGAGTTCCTGATCGACCGCAAGGACTCGAAGAAGCACCTCTCCTTCGGCCTCGGCGTCCACTTCTGCATGGGCAGCCGGATCGCCGAGATGCAGATGCGCGTGCTGTGGGAGGAGATCCTGAAGCGCTTCCGCACCATCGAAGTGATGGGCGAGCCCGAGCGCGTCCGGTCCTGCTTCGTGAGGGGCTACAAGACGCTGCCGGTCCGCGTCCACCCCTGGTAGCCGACGCTCCGTCGCGACGGACGAAGCCCGCTCCCCGACGACCGCACGGCCGGTTCGACGCGCCCTCGCGTCCGAGCGCGCGCTGAACCGCGGCAGGGCCACCGAGCGTGGTGGCGCGCGTCGTGAGACGCTACGCCTTCCTCGAGGAGGGCATCGTCATGCAGTACGCACAGCCGGGTCAGGACGGCGCGATCGTCTCGTTCGAATCGCGCTACGGGAACTTCATCGGCGGGGAATTCAAGGCGCCGGTCGAGGGCCGCTACTTCGACAACGTGTCGCCGGTGACGGGGCAGCCCTTCTGCGAGATCCCGCGTTCGTCTGCGAAGGACGTCGAGCTCGCCCTCGATGCTGCCCACGCCGCCAGGGACGAATGGGGCAGCACGGCCGCCGCGGAGCGCTCGAACGTCCTGCTCCGCATCGCGGATCGCGTCGAGCAGAACCTCGAGCGGCTCGCCGTCGCGGAGACCTGGGACAACGGCAAGGCCGTTCGGGAAACCCTGAACGCCGACATCCCGCTCGTGGTGGACCACTTCCGCTACTTCGCCGGCTGCATCCGCGCCCAGGAAGGATCGGCTTCCGAGATCGATGCGACGACGGCCAGCTACCACTTCCACGAGCCCTACGGCGTGGTCGGCCAGATCATTCCGTGGAACTTCCCGCTCCTGATGGCCGCGTGGAAGCTGGCGCCCGCGCTGGCGGCTGGCAACTGCGTGGTCCTCAAGCCGGCGGAGCAGACGCCGGCCACGGTGCTGCTCCTGATGGAGCTGATCCAGGACCTCCTGCCGCCCGGCGTCGTGAACGTCGTGAACGGCTTCGGCCCCGAGGCTGGCGCGCCGCTCGCCCGGAGCACCCGGATCGCGAAGCTCGCCTTCACGGGGTCGACCGCCGTCGGCAACGAGATCCTGAAGTGTGCCGCGGACAACCTGATTCCGTCGACGGTGGAGCTCGGCGGCAAGTCGCCCAACATCTACTTCGAGGACGTGCTCGACCACGAGGACGGCTTCATCAGCAAGTGCGTCGAGGGCCTGCTGCTCGGCTTCTTCAACCAGGGCGAGGTCTGCACCTGCCCGTCGCGCGCGCTGATCCAGGAATCGATCTACGACCGCTTCGTCGAGCTCGTCGTGAAGCGCGCCCAGGACATCAAGCAGGGCGATCCGCTCGACACCGAGACGCAGGTCGGCGCCCAGGCGTCGCAGGAGCAGCTCGACAAGATCATCGGGTACATGGACGTCGGCCGGAACGAAGGCGCGAAGATGCTGATCGGCGGTGATCGGGCCCGGCTCGGCGGCGCGCTCGAAGGCGGCTTCTACTTCGAGCCGACGTTGATGACCGGCACGAACGACATGCGCGTCTTCCAGGAGGAGATCTTCGGTCCGACCCTCGCCCTCACGACCTTCACGGACGAAGCCGACGCCCTGCGGATCGCGAACGACACGGTCTACGGCCTCGGCGCCGGCGTGTGGACGCGGGATATCAACCGGGCCTACCGGATGGGTCGCGGGATCCAGGCCGGGCGCGTCTGGACGAACTGCTATCACGCCTATCCCGCCCACGCGGCCTTCGGCGGCTACAAGAAGTCCGGCATCGGCCGCGAGACGCACAAGATGATGCTCGACCACTACCAGCAGACGAAGAACCTGCTGATCAGCTACAGCACGGAACCGCAGGGCTTCTTCTAGCCCGGGCCTAGGACTCCGACGTCGCGTCGCGGGCTTCCGAGACGAAGCGCAGCTCCGTGTCCGGCTGGACGTCGGGCGACAGCTCCGCGACGAACTCGGTCAGATGTCCCGGGAACCACTGCTCGGACATGAAGAGCGGCTGGTCGTCACCGTCGTAGGTCGTCCTCCGCACGAGCAGGGCCGGGCTACCGGCCGGCACGCGGAGCAGCTTCGCCTCGGCGTGGGGCATCGGCTGGGCGCCGATCGTCTGGACGGCCCGGCGCAGGCGCGGACCGAGGAGTTCGAGGAAGCTCGTGGTCTCGACGTCCTTCTCCGAGAGGTCCGTGGCCAGCGATTCGCGACACCAGACCGTGATGTGGGAGAAGGGCTCGTCGTCGACGAGGTTCAGCCGCCCCACTTCCAGCACACGCGGCCCCAGCACTTCAAGCGCAGGCGGCGGCGCGTCGATGATCCCGAAATCGGTCACCTGACGGCACAGTGCGCGACCCGATCCGGCCAGACGTCGCTCGATCGGGACGAGGGAATCGAGGGGCTGGGCGACGGGGACCTCGGAGACCGTCCAACCGAGGCCCTGCCGCGAAGTGATCCGCCCTTCCCCCCTCAGGATCTCGAGGCTCTTCCGGACGGTGACCCGGCTGACGTCGAAACGCGCG
>JBCCZJ010000142.1:0-10777 GCA_039187915.1 Myxococcota bacterium | reverse complement strand
CCTAACGCTCGCAGACCACCGCGCCAGCCTGGACGACGGTGCGAAGTCGGGCCGGATCGGCGAGCACGCGGACGTCGTCGGCGGGGTTCGCGTCGACGAGCACGACGTCACCGGCCGCGCCCGGCGTGAGCCGGCCGATCTCGCCCTCGCGGCGCAGGAGCCGGGGATTCGTCTGGAACATCGAGCCGAGCAGGTCCTTCGCGCTCTGGACCTCCGCGCGGATCGCGAACTCCTGGTTCTGTCGGTTCTGGCTCTCGCCGAGCAGGTCGGTCCCGTAGCCCATCTCGAGCCCCGCGTTGGTGGCGATCTCGATCGAGCGCAGTCCGGCTTCGAGGACATCGGCGTTCTTCGCGACGTTGGTCGCGGGGAGGCCGAGAGCGCGGCCGATGTCCGCCATCGCCTGGTAGGTCACGAGGGTCGGCACGAGGACCGTGCCCGCGCTCGCCATCGTCTTCGCGGTCTCGTCGTCGAGGAGGTTGCCGTGCTCGATGACCCGGACGCCGTTGCGCACGGCCATCTGGATCGCTTCGGGCAGATAGGCGTGGGCCGTCACGTAGGTCCGCCGGTGGTCGGCCTCTTCGACGGCGGCGGCGACTTCGGCGTCCGTGTACTGAATGCAGTCGAGGGGATCGGACGGGGACGCGACACCGCCCGACACGTGGATCTTGAGGAAATCCGATCCTTCGCGGAGCAGGTGGCGGGCCGCCTTGCGGACGGCATCGGGCCCGTCGGCGACGATTCCGAGGGCGTTGTGGCGCATCTGGCAGGCGCAGTCCGGCACCTGTCGAGCGCTGCCGTCGACGTCTCCGTGGCCGCCGGTCTGGGAGATCATCTGACCCGAGCGGACGATCCGAGGACCCAGGGTCTCGCCCTTGGCGATCGAACGCATCAGGCCGCCGACGTCGCCGCCGGTGTCGCGGACGGAGGTGAAGCCGCGCTCGACGGTGTCCCGGGCGAGACGCGCCATCAGGATCCCGAACTCGACCTCGGTCATGGTCGCGATCCTGCGGAAGTCGAAGGTCACGAGCCGGAAGTGGACGTGGGCGTCGATCAGGCCGGGCAGGGCGAAGCGTCCCCGCGCATCGACGACGCGGTCCGCGTTCGCCGGCGCCGCGCCGTCGACCGACACGATTCGACCGTCCTCGATCACGAGCGTGCGCTCCCCGACGAAGTCCAGGGCGTCCGTATCGAAGCAGTTCGCGTTCGTGAGGACGGTGATCACGTGGGTGCTCCGGTCGGTGCGGGAGCGCTCGCGGCCGGGCGCGCGCCCATGTAGCGCACGGGTTGCTGGAGCTCGCGGCGAAGCAGCGTGCCGATCAGGAAGCCCACGCCGAAGGCGACCAGGAGCGCGAGGGCGATCGTCTTGAGCACGCGTCCACCGAGGGAGCGTCGGCCGGGCGGCGCCAGCGGATCACGCGCCACCGGTCGATCCCCCGGCGCGCAGCGCGGCCTCGATCTCGCGGCCGAGGTCGTAGACGATGCGTTCGACCGATACGGCGCCGGCATCGCGGACGCGGGACGCGAGGGAGCCGCCGCGCAGCTGGTCGAGGCCGAAGCGTCCGTAGCGCGCGGAGAGCGCGTGCTCGACCCGGGCCACCCGACCCTCCTGCCGGCGCGCGCCGTCGTCGCCCTTGCCGGCGAGGTAGGCCGTGTGCTCGTCGAGGGCGTCGATCAGCCCGTCGATCCCCAGGTCGTCGCGGGCGGAGCCGCGGAGGACGGGCGGGACGCGGTCGGGGTCGCGGCGATGGCCGAGGTCGAGGCCTGCGCGGAGCTCCGCGGCGGCCCGGGTGGCCACGTCGCCGAGGTCCGACTTGTTCACGAAGAAGACGTCGGGCCATTCCAGGATGCCGGCCTTCATGAACTGGATCAGATCGCCCGCCGCGGGCTGGGCGACGAAGACGAGGGTGTCGACCACGTCGATCACCTGCGCTTCGGACTGACCGACGCCGACGGTCTCGACGAAGACGTAGTCGAGGGCGGCGGCCATGACGTCGAGAGACGGCCCCGTCACCTCGGACAGGCCGCCGAGCTGGTCGCGCGCGGCGAGCGAGCGGAGGAAGACGCCCGCGTCCCGCGCCGTCGAGCTGAGCCGCATGCGGTCGCCGAGCAGCGCGCCCCCGGTCCGCTGGCTCGACGGGTCGACGGCGAGCACGCCGACGGAACGTCCCCGCGCGCGCAGCCCGGAGACGAGCGCGTCGAGCAGCGTCGACTTGCCGGCGCCCGGCGCGCCGGTGACGCCGATCCGCACGCCCCGGGCGTGGGGGGCCACCGCGTCGAGCAGCGCGAGGCGCGTCTCGCGGTGGCTCTCGCGGTTGTCGTCGACGGCGTTCAGCGCCTGACTGATCGCGGCCCGCTCGCCGGCGCAGACGCGCTCGGCGAGCTTGCGCGCCGCCTCCAGCGCGGCCCGGTTCCCCGCGGCGGGGGAATCCGTCGGCGCACCGGGCGGCTCAGCCGGCATTCGACTCCGCAACGACGTCGACGATCTCGTCCATGATGCGGGTGAGATCGAAGTCCTTCGGCGTGTAGACGCGGCGAACGCCAGCGGTCTCGAGCTGCTCGGCGTCGTCGTCCGGGATGATCCCGCCGACGACGACCGGGATCGCGCCCATGCCCGCCGCCTTCAGCTGATCGACGACGTCCGTCACGAGCACGCAGTGGGAGCCGGACAGGATCGACAGGCCGATCACGTGCACGCCCTCGTCCTGGGCCGACTGAACGATTTCCTGCGGCGTGAGGCGGATGCCGTCGTAGACGACCTCCATGCCGACGTCTCTCGCCTTCACGGCGATCTGCTCGGCGCCGTTGCTGTGGCCGTCGAGGCCGGGCTTGCCGACGAGGATCTTGAGGCGACGTCCGAGCGTCTCGGAGAGCTCGTCGACGCGCTTGCGCACCTGACTCACGTCCTCGCTCGCCTCGGCGACGGGGGCCGCGACCACGCCCGTCGGCGCGCGGTACTCGCCGAAGACGTCGCGCAGGACCTGGGACCATTCGCCGGTCGTGACGCCGGCCTTCGCGGCCGCGATCGAGGGCGCCATGATGTTGCCGCCGTTCTTGATGACGTCTTCGAGATTCTTGAGCGCCGCCTCGGCGTCCGCCGTGTTGCGGCGGTTGCGGAAGGCCTCGAGCGAAGCGATCTGGTCGCGCTCCGCGCTCTCGTCGACCTTGAGGATCGAGCCCGCGCCCTCTTCGACCAGCGGCGAGTCGACGGCTTCTTCGTAGGCGTTCACGCCGACGACCGTCATGTCGCCGCTCTCGATCGCGCGCAGTCGCTCGGTCTGACTCTCCACGAGCTTCTGCTTCATGTAGGCGTTCTCGACCGCCGTCACCGCGCCGCCCATGTCGAGGACGGTCTGGAGCTCGTTGCGCGCCTCTTCGAGGAGCGCCGCGGTCTTGCCTTCGACGACGTGCGAACCGTCGAAGAGGTCGCCGTACTCGAGCAGATCCGTCTCGTACGCGAGGATCTGCTGGGTACGCAGCGAGAGCTGCTGGTCCCAGGGACGCGGAAGGCCGAGGGCCTCGTTCCAGGCGGGGAGCTGGAGCGAGCGCGTGCGGGCCTTCTTGCTGAGCGTGACGCCCAGCGCCTCGAGGGCGATGCGGATGATGTTGTTCTCGGGCTGCGCCTCGGTCAGCCCGAGGCTGTTCACCTGAACGCCGTAGCGGAGGCGAAGCATCTTCTCGTTCGTGATGCCGTAGCGCTCGCGACCGATCTCCTCCCAGAGGAGGTTCATCGCGCGGCACTTGCACATCTCCTCCACGAAGCGGATCCCCGCGTTCAGGAAGAACGAGATCCGCCCGAACACCCGGGACAGGGTGTCGTCGTCGACCTCCGGCATCGCGCGCACGACGTCGAGGATCGAGATCGCGTTCGCCATCGAGTAGGCGATCTCCTGGACCGGCGTCGCCCCCGCTTCCTGCAGGTGGTAGGAGCAGACGTTCATCGGGTTCCAATTGGGCACGTGGTCGACCGTGTAGGACACGATCTCGCTCGTCAGGCGCATCGACGCCTCCGGCGGGAACACGAACGTGCCGCGCGACAGGTACTCCTTGATGATGTCGTTCTGGGTCGTGCCGCGCAGGGCGCCCTGGTCCGTGCCCTGGCGCTCCGCGGTCGCGATGTACAGCGAGAGGAGCCACGCCGCGGTCGCATTGATCGTCATCGACGTGTTCATCTTCTCGAGCGGGATCTCGTCGAAGAGGACCTGCATGTCGTCGATGTGGCAGATGGGGACGCCCACCTTGCCGACCTCACCGCGGGAGAGCGGGTGGTCGGAGTCGTATCCGGTCTGGGTCGGGAGGTCGAAGGCGACCGAGAGACCCGTCTGGCCCTTGGCCAGATTGCTGCGGTAGAGGGCGTTGCTGGCCTTCGCGGAGCTGTGTCCGGAGTAGGTGCGGAACATCCACGGGCGGTCGCGTTCGGGGCGAGATTCGATCGAGGACACGGGGGACTCCGTTCGTTGGCAGGGGGGCGGCGAGGGGGGAAGGGCCGGCGGGGCCCGCGCGGCGCGGCCCGCGGATGGGGTCGTTGTACCACCCCTAAGTAGCCGAAAAACTTACCGAAACCCCTCCTGCGGGGCAAATCGCGGCCGGGGTATGCTCCGAACCATGAGTCAGCCTTCACCCGCACTGCGCGCTTCTTTCCTGGGGCTCACGCCCGGGCGCGTCCTGGCGGCGGTCGAGGCGGCGGGCCATCGCCCCTCGGGCCATTGCTTCGCGCTGAACGCCCTCGAGAATCGCGTCTACGACGTCCGGCTCGAGGACGGGAACCACCTCGTCGCGAAGTTCTATCGGCCGGGGCGCTGGTCCCGCGAGACGATCCTCGACGAACACCGGCTGCTGGCCGCGCTGACCGAGGCCGAGATCCCGGTCTGTGCGCCGCTCGCGTTCCCGGACGGGGACACGCTGCGCACGGACGACGAGGTCCACTTCGCGATCTGGCCGCGAACGGGCGGGCGCTCGCCCGACGAGCTCGGCGACGACGAGCTCGGTGTCCTCGGTCGGCTGATGGCGCGGATCCATACGATCGCGGCGGACCTCGGCGCGCGCCATCGCCGTCCCCTCGACCCGGAGCACGGCCCGCTCGAGGCCCTCGCGCTGCTCGAGGACGGGGACTGGCTGCCGCCGACCTGCCGCGATCGCTACGCCGAGGCCGTCGAACGCCTCGTGGCGATCTACACCGAACGGAGTCGCGGCGTGGCCGTTCAGCCGATCCACGGCGACTGCCACGCGGGCAACCTGCTCCACGGCCCCGACGGCTGGTTCTTCCTCGACTTCGACGACATGGTGGTGGGGCCGGCGGTCCAGGACGTGTGGATGCTCGTGCCGGGGCGGGACGCGGAGGCCGACCGCCAGCGGCGCGTGCTGGTCGACGCCTATCGGACCTTCCGGGACTTCGACGCGCGCACGTTCTCGCTGATCGAACCGCTGCGCGGATTCCGCTTCGTGTTCTACGCGGGCTGGATCGCGAAGCGCTGGGAGGATCCGGCCTTCCCGGACGCATTCCCGCATTTCGGGACCGAAGCGTACTGGGAGGACGAGACGCGCGACCTCGAGGCGCTCGTCGAGCGCATCGAACGCGGCGAAGACCTCCTGGCACCGGAGGAGCGCGCCGCGAAGGCGCAGGAGGCCGGCGAGACCCTCACGAACGCCGACTTTTTCTGGGATCTCTAGCGCGGGCTGCGGCACCGCTTCGGTCGCGCCGCCTGGTGGTCCCTGCGCACCGCTTGGGTCGCGCCCCCTGGTGGTCCCTGCGCGCCGCTTCGGTCGCGCCCCCTGGTGGTCCCTGCGCGCCGCTTCGGTCGCGCCCCCTGGTGGTCCCTGCGCGCCGCTTCGGTCGCGCCCCCTGGTGGTCTCCCGCGCCGACTAACGCGCGCGCAGGATGACGCGATCCTTCAGGTAGGCCCAATTGAGCGGACGGAACCTCAGCTCGCCGGCCTCGCCGCGACCGGCGAGCGCCGCGAAGTCGAAGCTGCCGCCCGGATTCATCAGCCAGCCCTCGTTCGGGATCCGGTCGTCGACGGTCAGGTTGTGGGCATACGCCTCGCCGTTCTGGTCGCTGCCGGCGAAGAGCCCGAGCCCGGGCTTGCCGGGCGGCACGAGGCCGAGCCCGTGTGCCGCCTCGTGAGCCATCACCGTTCCGAGCGCATCGCCGAGGCGCTCGACGGCGGTGGCGATCGCGCGGGCGCGGGCGCTGCCGTCCGGCGTCGCGAGCTGCTCGACGTCGTCCTCGCGTGCGCCGAAGGGCACGTCGAGCAGGGGGCCGAAGGACGCCTTCCAGAGCGGCTGGGCCGCGTAGATCGAGAACGCCGCGGGGAAGAGGCCGGCATCGCTGCCGTCCTCCGCGGTCCCGACGCATTCCTCGCTGCCCTTGGTCTTGTTCTCCGAGTCGAAGCGCACGAAGCCGATCGAGTCCGGATGGCGCGCGTTCCGCCCGCCGACGCAGATCCGGGTCACGTAGGGGCTGTCCTCGACCTCGAGGGCGAAACGGACGAACACCCGGTCGCGCTCCCGCCCCGTCCGGTTCGGATCGTCGCGGCGATCGTAGGCGCGAAGGACGCGCGCGAGCGCGCGTTCGGCGATGGCCGCGGCGAAGGGCGTCGCGGCGTCTTCGGCGTCCGGCGCCAGCAGCCCCAGCGCGCGCAGATCTTCGGGGAAGTCGGTGCGGCCGTCGCCGTCGCGATCGACGTCGAAGTCGAAGTGGACGACCTGCCGCGATGCGATCGGCGGTCCGCCGAGCCACGTCCGGATCCGCAGGCGCCGGAAGCTCTGGAGCACGCGCTCCTGGGAATCGATCAGGGTCGCGCTGACCGAGAAGAGCCCCTCGATCAGCCTCAGGTTCTCCGGCACGACGAGGGTGCCGACGAGGCCGTCGAAGCGGAAGCGCTCGGTGATCTCGATGATGGCGCCGGTCCGTTCCTCGCGGATCCGGATCGCGAGGCTCTCGCGGACGGCCGGCGGGAGTCCTTCCGGCAGCTCCACCTGAAGGGTCCAGCCGTACGTCGGCACCAGGATGTCGCGCCCGACGCGCGGCGCGAGGTCGTTCACCCGGATCTCGATCTCGGCCTCGTCCAGGCCCGCGAAGCGCTCCTGACGGATACCGAAGAAGACGACGAGCAGCCCGATCACGAGACCGAGGCCGATCGCGATCGCCGTCCCGAGCGGACGCTTCGCCTCGCTCGGCGCGCCGTCGCCCGGTCGGGGGAGCTGCGGGATCGCGGGGTCGTCCGGAGGGCTCATCGCACTTCCTCCCGCAGCGCCTCGGCGAGGCGGCGGGCAAGATGGAATTCGAGGGACGGCACCGGACTGTCGGTCGCGAGTACGTCCCGGCGCCAAGGCCCGGGGCGGAGCGCGGCCGAGCGCGGCGCAGGATGGCGCACCGGGTCCGGGAGCGGAAGGGGCAGGAATCGAGCGTCGTAGAGGCCCAGCGTCTCGGTCGGCACCGCGTCGCCGCTGCCGTCGAAGGCGGTGCGCGCCCGGGCGTAGACGTGGGTGGCGGTGGCCAGGCCGACCGCGGCGTCCGGTCCGCCGCCGCCGAGCAGCACGCGGCGCTCGTCTTCGGCCTCGGTCGACCTCGGCGCCCGCGCGAGCAGCCCGAGGTCGCGTCCCGCCAGCGGCGGGGCCGAAGGATCGCGGGTCGGTTCGCCCGCGAGCCCCCCGGCCGCGAGCAGCGTGGGCCGCACGTCTTCGAGATCGGCGAGCCGGAACGACACGCCCGGGGCGTCCTTGGGCGCGGGGTTCGGCGAGCGCCAGACGAGCGGTACGCGATGGCGCGCCCACTCGAGAGGCGAGGCCTCGCGGTCGCCGGCGAGCCCGGCGATCAGCATGCCGCGTCGTCGTCGCTCGCCGAGCGCCACGTCGACCCGCGCGAGGGCCCGGTCGACGGCGCCGAGATCGCCGGCCTGGCTCAGGTGGAGCCACACGAAGCGTGGGCCGGGGCCGCGCCCGATCCACGCCTGGACCGCCTGAGCCAGGGCCTCGGGGGCATCGCGGTCGGACAGCCCGGGAAGCCGGTCGTCGTAGAACGCGAAGCCCTGGTCGAGGCGTCGGGTGCGGTTGAGGCGGGGGCTCGTCACGAAGGCAGCGGTCCGGAAGCCGATCGCGGAGAGCTGCTCGGCGATCGTCTCGAAGTGGTGGGGCAGGAAGCTCGCGCCGTCGTCGCCGACGGGATGGCGATGCGGCGGAACTCCGGTAAGGACCGTAGCCGCCGAAGACGCTTCGCCTCGTGCGGCGCTGACCGCCCAAGCGAAGCGGGTGCCGCCCTCCGCCTGGGCGCAGAGTCCCGGCCCGGCGCCCGCGACGCCGCCAAAACAGGCGAGGGCGGCCGCCGGCAGCGCGTCGAGGGTCACGAGGACCAGATCGGGGTGGCTCGGTCGGTCGGGGCTGCAGGCGAGCGTCGCGGCGAGGAGGCCCGTCACGAAGGCGATCCGGGCGGAGGCCGTAGGCCGTCGCGACGCGCGACCCGAACGGCCGACGTTTCCCGGGAGCGGATCGGACGAGACCGGCGTTCCGCGCATGGCGGAGGGCATAGCGAAAAAGACGTGCGATGTTCGGTCGCATGATCACTCGACTTCACAGCGCGCGAGTCGACGTCGCCGACTTCGACGTCGCGGTCGCGGACTACGGCCGGATGGTGGGCTTCGCCCCGGCCCGGACGGAGCGGAACGAGGCGGGCCAGCGCAGCGCCTTCTTCGTCTTCGCGAACATGGCGCTCGAGCTGCGCGAGCCCGCAGCAGGCGAGGGGGACCCCCCGCGCGTCGGACAGTCCGGGATCCAGCTGGTCTGGGAGGACGGCGATCCGGACGAGGCGCTGGCCGCCGTGGGGCTCGCCGTCGCGTCCCGGAGCCCGCTGCGGTCGGTCGCCCTCGATGGCCACGGGCCCGACCGGACCTGGACGCGCGTCACGATCGCGCCGCAGGCCTCCCGCGGTCTCCCGGTCGAGCTGATCGTCGACGAAGAACCGGAGGCCGGCCTGCTGGGCGCAGACCCGCGGCCGATCGCCGGGGCCGAGGATCGCGCGACGAGGATCCACGGCCTCGACCACGTCGTGGTGATGAGTCCGTCGCCCGACGACACGCGGGCCTTCTACGGCGACGGTCTCGGGATCCGCCTCGCCCTCGACAAGACCTTCGATCAGCGCGGCGTGCGACTGCTCTTCTTCCGTCTCGCCGGTCTCACGATCGAGATCGGTGCGCGGGCTGCCGCGGATCCCGCCCCCGAGAAGGCCGATCGCTTCGGAGGCCTCGCGTGGCAGGTGCCGGACATCGACGCGGTCCAGGCGCGGCTCGCGGGGGACGGCTTCGACGTCTCCGAGGTCCGGACGGGCCACAAGGAGGGCACCCGGGTCTGCACCGTGCGCGATCCCGTGCACGGCGTGCCGACCCTGCTGATTCAGCCCGTGCAGCCGATCTAGGCGCCCTGGATCGCGTCTCGCGCGCGGCGAGTGCGCTTCGAGGTGTATTCGCGCGTCCACCTCGCGGGAGGTTAAGCTCTCGATCCACCGCACGGCGCCCGCTGCCGGAGGCCCCCACCCATGACCACCCTCCCGACCGTCGATCGACCGGACGATCTCGAGGCCGCGATTCTCGAGCTGAAGCGCGAGAAGGGCGCGGTGATCCTGGCGCATTTCTACCAGGAGTCCGAGGTCCAGGACCTGGCGGACGTCGTCGGCGACTCGCTGGCCCTCGCCCGTGCCGCCCAGGGCATCGATTGCGAGATGATCGTCTTCTGCGGCGTCCACTTCATGGCGGAGACCGCGGCGATCCTGAACCCCGGCATCCCGGTCGTCGTGCCGGACCTCGAGGCCGGCTGCTCGCTCGCCGACGGCTGCCCCCCGGAAGAGTTCAAGGCCTTCATCGCCGAACACCCCGGCGCCAAGGTGCTGACCTACATCAACGCCTCGGCGGGGGTGAAGGCGATGAGCGACCTGATCTGCACGTCCTCGAACGCCGTCGAGATGGTCAAGCACTTCGAGGGCGAGAAGGTGATCCTGGCGCCGGATCGGCACCTGGCCCGCTGGATCGGCCGCGAGACGGGCCGGGACGATTTCATCGTGTGGCCCGGTGCGTGTGTCGTCCACGAGCTCTTCAGCGCGAAGGGCCTCGCCAAGCTTCGCGCCCAGCATCCCGACGCGGAGGTCCTGGCCCACCCGGAATGCGACCAGTCGGTCCTCGACCAGGCCGACTTCATCGCGAGCACGACCGGGATCATCGCCCGCGCCGTCGCCTCGCCCGACCGCCCGGCGATCGTGGCGACCGAGGACGGCGTCTTCCATGCGATCCTGAAGCAGTGTCCCGAGAAGGTGCTCTACCAGGCGCCGGGCATGGACGAGAGCTGCGCGTGCAATCAGTGTCCGTTCATGCGACTCAACACGCTCGAGAAGCTCTACGACTGCCTCGTGAACGAGGGGCCGACCGTCACCGTGCCGGACGAGCTCGCGAAGCAGGCGCTCGTCCCGATCGAGCGGATGCTCGCGCTGTCGTAGATCCGAAGCACGCCGCCGTGCCGCGTCTTCGCGGTCTCCGCGCGTCGCCTCAGGGCAGCGGCTCGTAGAGCATGACGTCGCCGAAGCCGATGCCGAGGCCGTTCACTTCGCCGGTGTAGACCGCTTTCGAGTCGTTCGAGAGGTCGAGACGCTCGAACACCTGCTCGACCGACTGCGCGTTGGCGCCGGCGGCGTCGTAGCCGAGGCCGTCGCGCGAGGTGATGTTCACGATCGGGGCGCCGGGGGCGAGCCACTCGCGCATGAGCGCGTGCTTCGAGCTGGCGAAGAATCCGCCGGCGG
>JBCCZJ010000141.1:0-10854 GCA_039187915.1 Myxococcota bacterium | reverse complement strand
GCCTCCGCGAAGACGGGCGGGTCTTCGCCTGCGGCAACGGCGGCAGCATGAGCGATGCCATGCACTTCACGGAGGAGCTCTGCGGGCGCTTCCGTGAGACTCGCCCCGCGCTCGGCGCCCTCGCCTTCTCCGATCCGGCCACGCTGACCTGCATCGCCAACGACTTCGGCTTCGAAGAGGTCTTCGCGCGTCAGATCGAGGCCCAGGGGCGGCCCGGGGACGTGCTCGTGCTCCTCTCGACGAGCGGCAACTCGCCGAACGTGGTGCGCGCCGCGCAGGCCGCCCGCGCGACCGGCGTCGAAACCATCGGCCTGCTCGGACGCGGCGGCGGGAACGCGGCGACCGAGATCGACGTCCCGATCGTCGTGCCCTGGGCGAAGACCGCGGAGCGGATCCAGGAGGCCCACCTCCTCATCCTCCACACATTCGTCGAGTCGATCGAGGGAGCGCTCTTTCCCGGGTCGGCGGGTCGGCGCTAGCGATTCGTTCGCCGGGGGGCCCGATGTCCGACGTGAGCGAAGAGTCGACGCGCGTCTGCATCGTCAACTTCACGGGCGAGCGACCGAACTGGGGCTGTCGGGCGACGAGCTGGGAGTTGGTCCGCGCGATGCACCGCGCGATGCCCGAAGGCGCGCGCTTCGATCTCGACGTGATTCCGCTCGTCCCGCATCACGCCCTCGACCGGACGATCCCCGAGCGCGACGGGGCACGGATCCGAACCCTCCTCGAGACGCCCGCGCCGACGAACGAAGATCGCCGCTTCCTGCTGGACGTGGCCCGGACGCGGTACCGCCATCTCGTGGATCGCCTGGAGCGCGCCGACGTCGTGCTCTTCCAGGCCGAGGGCACCATGACCGGATCCGACTTCCTGCGCGCCGACCGGCTCCTGATCCTGCCCTGGGTCGCCAAGCACGGCTTCGGCAAGCGCGTCCTCTCGCTCAATCAGACGCTCTTCTCGGTCGACCAGGGATTCACGCGCGCGCTGCGCGTCGTGCTCGCTGCGCTCGACCGGGTCTGGGTCCGCGAGCCGGCTTCGCTTGCCTGGCTCGAGGCGAACGGCGTCCGCGGCGCGCGCCTCGTCCCCGACACGGCGTTCCTGACCGATCCGATTCCCCACGGTCCGCTCGTCGATGCGATCGGCGACGACGACTACCTCTGCGTCACCGGCAGCGCCAACCTGCAGGCGGACGAGGTCGACGCCTACCTCGAGGCGGTGCGCGCGATCGCCCAGGCGCACGACTGGCGGGTCGTCTTCGTCGGCTCCGCTGGTCAGGACGCCCGTCTCGGCGTCCGCGCCGCGGAGCGCTGGCCCGGCGAGGACTTCTTCGTGGTCCGCCCGATGGAGGCCATGCGAGCGTCGCCCACCTGCTCGGTCGCGCGAAGCTGCTCGTCGGCGGGCGCTACCACCTCGCGCTGCTGGCGGCGATCGGCGGCACGCCGAGCGTTCTCCTCCGTACGAACACGCACAAGCTCGACGGGCTCCGCACCCTGCTCGAGGTCGACTGGCCCGACCGCGATCCGGGTGAGGCGGACGCACTCGCCGCCGACGCGAAAGGCCTCGCCGCCTGGTCCGCGACCGACCGCGACGCCCTGGCGGCGCGCGTCGAATCGATCCGCGACCGCACGCGCGAGGCGTTCGTCGCCTGGTTCGATCGAGCGGGCGACGGGGACGTCCGCTGCGAGGCCGGGCCGACCGAGGCGCCCCGCGATCGCGCGACGTACGCACGGGTCAACGCGCGAATCCGAGAGGGCTTCCAGTATCGCGAGGGCGACACCGACCACGCGCTCTTCGGCCCCCCGCAGTCCCTGCTGCCCCAGGTTCTGGCCCTCACCCTCTACTTGCGCCGCGGTCTCGACGTGGAGCCGACGTTCCGCTGTCTGCGCGGACTCGTGGAAGGCCATCTCGACCTGGCCCTCGACCAACTCGACAGCCGCTGGCTCGTCTCGATCTGCGATTCCTACGCGGACTTCGGGGATCCGATCGAATCGCGGAACGCGCTCCTGATCTCGACCTGGCTGAACTGGGAGCGACTCGCGGCGACCTACGCCCGCGCGGCGACCCCGGAGCGCACTGCCCAGGCGCTCGAAGCGCGACCGCCGGCCCCCGTCGCTCCGCTCTGGGACGGCCTCTTCACGGTCCACCTCGCGCACGGTGACACGAGCAACCACCTGCTCGCCCGGCTCGCGCGCAGCCTCGAAGCGACCCCCGTGCTCGAACGCATCTGGCGCACGCTGCTCGAGCGGATCCGCTCGCACGACTCCGTCGGAGCGGCGCTCGCCGCGCTCCACCCGCACTTCTTCGAAGAAGACACGGAATGGATGAGCGACCCGCGCTACGCGCGCGCCGTCCCCTCCTGGCGGCGTTAGCTAGAACTTCGCCTCGACGTCCGCGAGCCGCGGCGCGTCGGCGTCCTTCTGGGTGACGATCGACGGCTCGATCGGCCACGCGATCGCCACGTCGGGATCCGCGTAGTGGAGCGCGCGCTCGGTCTCCGGCGCGTGCATGTCGGTGCACTTGTAGTGGACGAGGGTCTCGTCCTCGAGCGCGACGAAGCCGTGGGCGAAGCCGACGGGCACCCACAGCGAGAGATCGGCGTCGCCGGAGAGCTCGCGCCCGACCCAGCGCCCGTAGGTCGACGAGCCGGCACGAAGATCGACGGCCACGTCGAAGATCGCGCCCTGGAGGCAGCGCACGAGCTTGCCCATCGCGCGCGGTGCGATCTGGAAATGCATCCCGCGGAGCGTCCCGCGACGGGACTTCGAGAGGTTGTCCTGAACGAAGGCGGACTCGAATCCCGCCTGGCGCCACATCTCGACGGAATGCGTCTCGGCGAAGAAGCCGCGATCGTCTCCGACCCGGCCCGTGCGGACCTCGAGGACGTCCGGGATCTCGGTGCCCTCGATCTCGACCTGCATCGGCATCGCTCACCCCCGTGGCGCGCGATTCCTGCGCGTGCGAAACGACGCGCGAAGAGTCAGCCAGGGCCGGGGTCTTCGCAAGCGCGCGCGGCGACCAGGCGACGTTTGCGGAGCGCGTCCGGCAGAGCACGCGCAGCGTGGGCGTAGGCCGGGAGGAGACCCGGATCCCGCAGCAGCGTGAATCCGAGGCGAAGGATCTCCCAACCGAGGAGCCAGGGCGCGTTCCGCAAGAGATCGGCGCGAGTCTCGTTTTTCACCACCTGGAGATAGTGGTTCTTGAAGGAATGCCGGCGGATCGCGAGGGGCACGCGTTTCCGTTCCGACTTCTTCCATCCCCGTGCGTGGACGGCCATGGCACGCGGGACGTAGCGGACCCGGTAGCCCAGACGCCGGGCCCGCCAGCCGAGATCGGTGTCTTCGTGATAGGCGAAGAAGCTCTCGTCGAAGAGCTCGCCGTCGAGCGCGAGGCGATCGATCGCGGCGGTCCGCAGCAGGAGCGCCGCTCCGCTCGCGGCATCGACGTCCTCGGCGACGTCGAAGCGGCCGTCGTCGGGCGCCTCGCTGCCGCGGTCCCGGGGGCGACGATGGCGCGGAAAGACGATCCCGGCGCTGTCGAGGGTCCGCCGATCCGGCCGCAGGAGCTTGCCGGTCGCGATCGCCACGTCCGCCTCGCCCTCGATCGCGGCGAGCAGCACCGCCGCGAAGTCGGCGTCGAGCTCGACGTCCGGGTTGAGCACGAGCACGAAATCCGGGGGCACCGCCTCCGGGCCCTCGACGAGCGCGCGGATCACGCGGTTCGCGCCGCCCGCGTACCCCTCGTTCGTCCCGCCCTCGAACGTGACCTCCGGATGGGCCGACGCGAGCCGGGCGATCGCCGTCGCGTCCGCGCCCGTGTCCCACACGGCGACGCGCCGCGGCGGTCGGGACTGGGCCGCGACCGCGGCGAGGCAGCGCTCGAGATCGTCGAAGCTGCCGTGGTTCACGATGCCGACGGACCAGGTCGTGCCGGTCGGGGCCCCCGCGTCATCCACGCGACGCGCTCCCGCGATCGCGGCGCCGGGACCGCCTCCGCCTTCGGCCGCGCTCAGCCCGCACCGAAGTAGCGCTCGTAGTACTCCTCGATCTTGCCTTCGAGCGTGCCCTTGAGCGGTCGGAGCATCAGCGGGAGGGAGACGTCGATCGAGATCTCTTCCGTGTCGTAGCCGACCCGCGCCTTGGCGCCGCGCGCCTCGCAGACGGCCTCGTCGCCGTCCCACTGCCAGCTGCCGCCCAGGCGGCTGGCGACCTTGTCCGCCAGCCCCTCGATCCGCGACCGCACGTCGGTCGGGTCCTCGAACCCGTGTGCGCGGCGCATGGAAATCTCGGCCATCGGCCCCTCCCTCCGCTCGGACCGGCTCAGGTCGCCGGGTCGAGGAACTCCTTGAAGCCGTACTTCACGGACGGCCCCATGTGGATCTGCTCCATCACGCCGATGCCCTGCTGGTCACCGCAGGTCGCGCGCATCACGGACTGGATGTGCTGATTCGACAATTCCATGTCGTCGCACTCGTCGATCGTCCAGGAGCTCCCGCCGATCGCGAGCTCGCCCTTCCACCGGCCATGGCCCCACTCGGGATGCGTGTATCCGATCCCTTTCATGCGATACACGAGCAGGCTCTCGAGTTCGATCTCGGTCAGCTTGCCGTCGAGGTGCTTCAGCGAGACCTGGGCGCGACGGGCGCGGCGGGTCCCCGGCACGAATTCGTGGATCCGATGGTCGACGCCGGCCAGCGGTTCCATGTCCGGATCCTCGACGCCCGGGATCAGGTCGGGCGACGCGTAGGTGGGCATGATCATGCCGTCCCAGTGCCACGTGACGCCGTGCTCGTTCTCGAACATGCCGGCGTGGGTGCAGCGATCCTCCCAGTGGATCGGGAACCAGAGGAAGTTGATCGCAGGCGCCTGCGTGGGCGGAGCGCCGGGCGGCGCGGGGTCCCCGACCGGACGGATGCCCCAGGAGCGATCCTTGGTACCGAACACGCGCTTCGGATCGATCGTGACGGTCTTTCCCTTGTAGCGGATCTCGCCCTGCCAGTTCCCGAACTGATTGAAGCGCGTGGCCTCCATGTGGCGCGCCGCGTTCTCCGGCATGCGCTTCGAGCGCTGATGCTCCTCGGCGAAGCTGGCCGTCCGCGGGATCCAGAGCAGGTCCGCGCTCACACCGCTCTCGTTGTCGTCGAGCGTCACGCGCAGGCTCATCATGGGTTCGAGGATCTCGATCTTGAACGGGCCGACTTCGATCTCGCTCCGCTCCTTGCCGGCGCGGCGCGAACCGTGGAAGGAGTTCTGCTCGCCGTCGTGCACGATCGACAGGCCGCAGTCGACGATCCCGAGGTTCGGATAGACCGCGGCGCCGATGCCGAAGTAGAACTCGCCGTCGTCCTGGTAGCCGTTGAACCAATAGCGGTCGTAGGCGTGGCGATCCGTCGTCGCGACGATCGCGAGGGGCTCCGACGTCTGGTGGATCGGATAGTCGTCGAACTTGGTCAGCATCTTCGTTCGTCGATTGGGAGGTGGATCGCGAGCGGGCGGGCGATCAGCCCTGCACCGACTCAACCGCGCGGTAGAAGGTCTCGGCCTGGCCGATCAGATCGTCCCCGGCCGGCGTGTAGAGGATCTCGCGGGCCCCGGCCGCCGCGCTCTGCTCGGCGCGCGCGCGCACCGCGTCGGCCTCGCCGACCCAGCCCCACCACGGGACCGCGTCACCATAGGCGGCGATCGCCTTGCGATCCGCGTCGTTCAGATGGGTGCAGTGGCCGCTGTGGACCGCGAGGTGGCGCTCGCCCTCGGCGCGTTCGCCTTCGATCTGCGCGAGCCAGTCCGCCCCGCCCGTCATGTCCGGCAGACCCGTCGGGTTCGTCTCCCAGCCCATGTGATAGGCGCCCACGAGCCACGGGCCGGCTTCGTCGAGCACGCGCGGCGCCGAGGGCGACTCGCCGGGCGCGAGGACGGTCCCGTTCACCATCTGCACGGACCAGTCGGTCTCGAAAGGCGGCGGCGACATCCCCATCCAGCCGTCCGCGATCTCCTGGGCGATCGCCTGACCCCGGGGACCGAAAGCGGAGAGAAGGATCGGGACGTCGATCGGCCGGGCCTTCGCCAGCTCCGGTCGATGGATCATCTGGCAGGCGCGACCGTCGATCTCGACGACCTCGCCGGCGAGGAGGCCCTTCACCTGCTCGATCCACGTGCGCGTCGTCTTCCACGACAGCGCGCCCTGTCCGAGCACGAGCCGCGCCGTGTATCCCGTGCCGACCGCGCAGGCGAGCCGCCCCGGCGCGAGGCGGTCGACCGTCGCGATCGCGGAGGCGGTGGTCATCGGATGCCGGAGGTTCGGCACCAGGACGGCCGTCCCGAGTCCGATCCGATCCGTCGCCTCGCCGATGCGCGCGAGGTGGATCCAGATGTCCTCGTAGATCGCCGCCGAGTCGTAGAGCCAGATCCGGTCGTAGCCGAGCGCTTCGGCATGGCGCGCGAGGTCGACGGCCTGGGGGCCGGGCGGACATCCGATCGAGATCTTCAAGGGGCGGGTTCTCCCATCGCACGGCGACGCGCGGCGCGGCCCATAGCCTACCGCGGGGATGGCGAGCGCGAGGCCGGATTTTCGGTCCCGAGACGCCCCCTGCCCCGATTCGTCGCTGGGATAGACTCTCGCCATGCCGCGCGCCGCCGCCTGGGAGAAGTGCACGAATCAGGAGCTGCTCGAGTGGCGGATCTGCGACCTCGGGCTCACCCTCGAGGACAGCGGGCTCGAGGTCCTGATCGATCGGCTCTATCGCGAGCTCGACGCGCGCAACCTCCGGGTGCGGCCCCACTGCTGGCTCTCCGAGGAATGGTATTCGCCGGACGGCGTGCCGGGGATCGCGATCCCGTTCTACCTCGCCCACCCGCGACTCAAGCGGCTCGAACGAGCACAGATCCTCGAGGTGGAGGGAGGCACCAACGCAGAGTGCCTGCGCCTCCTGCGCCACGAGGCCGGCCACGCCCTCCAGCACGCCTTCCGGCTCCATCGCCGCAAACGCTGGCGCGAGCTCTTCGGCTCGACGACGGAGCCCTACCCCGACTACTACCGACCGAACCCGGGGAGCCGCCGCTACGTCATCCACCTGCCCAACTGGTACGCCCAGAGCCATCCCGACGAGGACTTCGCCGAGACCTTCGCCGTCTGGCTCACGCCGGGCTCGCGCTGGCGCCGGAAGTACATGGGCTGGCCCGCGCTCCGGAAGCTCAGCTACGTCGACGAGCTGATGCACGAGCTCGCGGGCGAGAAGCCACCGGTCCGCTCGAAGGCGAAGCCCGACCCGGTCCACCGGATCAAGTCGACCCTCGGCGACCACTACCGCGCCAAGCGACAGCGCTACAGCCAACTCGCGAGCCGCGCCTACGATCAGGACCTCTTCCGGCTCTTCACGCCGATCGAGGAGAGCAGCGCCCGGTCGCCCTCGGCGGCCGCGTTCCTCCGCAGCCACCGCACCGAGATCCGCCGCATGGTCGCCCGCTCGACGGGCAAGCACGAGCTCTCCCTCGACGTCGTGCTGGGCGAGATGATCGCGCGCTCCCGGGAGCTCAAGCTGCGGGCGGTCGGCCCTCGGCGCCAGCTGGTCGTCGACTTCTCGATCCTGCTCGCCGCGCGGAGCGTCGAGTTCCTCTACCGCGGAAGGGATTGGCACGCGCTATGACGGAAGACAAGAAGCGCGCCGCCTACAAGGGCCGCGAACGGCGCAAGAAGACCCGGCGCAAGAAGCTGCGCGTACTGGCGCTCATGCACGAGGACCTCGTCCCGCCGGAGGACGTCGAAGAGCTGAGCGAAGCCGAGTTCCACCGCATCAAGACCGAGAGCGACATCCTGGAGGCCCTGCACAAGCTCGGCCACGAGGCCCGCCCGCTCGGCGTCCGCGACGCCGTGCTGCCGATCCGTCACGCGGTCGAGGAGTGGGAGCCGGACATCGTCTTCAACCTGCTCGACGAATTCCAGGGCGAAGCAATCTACGATCAGCACGTCGTCGCGTTCCTCGAGCTGCTTCGGGTTCCCTACACGGGCAACAACCCGCGCGGGCTCGTCCTCGCGCGGGACAAGGCGCTCTCGAAAAAGGTCGCGATGTATCACCGGATCACGGTGCCGCGCTTCTTCACGGTCCGACGCGACCGACGGGTCCGCAAGCCGAAACGGATGGAGTTCCCGCTGATCGTGAAGTCGCTGGTCGAGGAGGCCTCGATGGGGATCTCCAAGGCCTCGATCGTGCGCGACCAGGAGGCCCTCGAGACCCGCGTGCGGTTCATGCACGAGCGGATCGGCACGGACGCGATCGTCGAGCAGTTCATCCCGGGCCGGGAGATCTACGTCGGCGTCCTCGGCAACGAACGGCTGATCGCCCTGCCGCCGCGCGAGCTGATCGTCGACGAGCTCGAGCCCGGCCAGGACCTGATCGCCACCGAGAGTCTGAAGCACAACATCCACTACCAGAAGAAGCACGGCGTCCGGATCCAGGGCGCCAAGAAGCTGCCGGACGGCGTCGCCGCGGAGCTCGAGCGCGTGAGCAAGCGGATCTACCGGATGCTCTCCCTCGAAGGCTACGCCCGGATCGACTATCGCCTCTCCGAAGACGGCAAGCTCTACTTCCTCGAGGCGAACCCGAATCCCGAGCTCGCGAACTACGAGGAGCTCGCCCACGCCGCCGCCAAAGCCGGTATCTCGTACGAGAACCTGATCCAGCGGGTTCTGAGCCTGGGACTGCGACGCTAGCCGCGTCCGGCCGGCGCCGTCAGTCGCGCCGGGTCGGCAGGCCGTCGATGCTGATCGCGTTCTTCTCGGACCAGTAGGCGCGGATCCCGTCCTCGCCCTTCTTCTCGGCCCACTTCGTGAGCGCCTTGCGATCCTCGCGATAGTCCATGAGCGGCGTCTGGTAGCCGCAGCTCGTCTGGACGGACTCGACGGCGACCTCGAAGTACTGACGCGCCCCGAGCGACGCCGGGATCTTCGCCACGCAGTCGTCCCAGGTCGGGTCGTCGGGATGGACCGCGCTCGCCCGGCCGTAGACGCGTAGGATGAGCGGGGGCCCCTCGAACGAGGTCCACATGAGCGTGATCCGGTTCTGCTCCAGGAGATGGGCCGCGGTCTCGTTCCCGCTGCCCGTGAGGTTCAGCCAGAGCAGGCGATCCGGGCCGAGCGCCACGACCGACGGGCCGCCTTTCGGCGACAGGTTCACGCGACCGTCCGCTGCCGCCGTCGCGACGAAGAAGACGTGCTGGCGCTCGATGAAGCGCTGGTGTTCGTCGGTCAGGGCGTCGAAGAATTCGGCCATCGGTCATGCTCCCCGGGCGCGGATCGCGCGAAGGTAGCGCGCGGGGCGCGCCGGAGCGTCCCGCGCGCCGGACCGGACGATCTAGCGGATCCGCTGGCCGGGCTTCGCGCCGGCGTCGGGAGAGAGGACGAAGAGCTCGCTGTCCCCCGGCCCCGCCGCGAGGACCATGCCCTCGCTCGTTCCGAACTTCATCTTGCGCGGGGCGAGGTTCGCGACGACGACCGTCCGTCTCCCCACCAGCTGCTCCGGCTCGTACGCCTTCTTGATGCCGGCGAAGACGGTGCGCCGCTCGTTTCCACCGAGGGAGAGCGTCAGCTCGAGCAGCTTGTTCGCCTTCGGCACCGCTTTCGCTTCGACGATCTCGGCCACGCGCAGGTCGACCTTCGCGAAGTCGTCGATCGTGATCTCGGCCTCGAGCGGCTCGCCGGCGAAGGCCTCGCCCCCGCCCGCCGCCGCCGCTTCGACCTCGGACGCTTCCGCCGCCTCGCGGCTCGCTTCGACCATCGCTGCCACCTTCTCGGGGTCCACCCGCTCCATCAGATGCTTGAACTTGCCCACCGTCGTGCCTTCGACCGGCCTCGCGGCATCGCTCCAGGCACTCTCGCCCTCGAGGCCCAGCAGCGTCGACGACGCGCCGGCGAAACGCGGCACGACCGGCGCGAGATAGATCGTGATCTGACGGAACAGGTTGAGCGCCACCGCGCAGACCTGCGCGAGCTCTTCCTGCTTCGACTCGTCCTTCTTGAGCGCCCAGGGCGCCTTCGACTCGACGAACTCGTTCGCCCGATCGGCGAGGCCCATGATCAGCCGCATGGCCTTGCCCGTGTCGAGGGCCTCGTAGGCCGCCGCGATCTCGTCGCCGGCCTCGGCGCCGGCAGCGAAGAGCCCCTCGTCGAGCGCGGACGGATAGGCGGGCAGCGCCTGTCCCTTCACGAAGCGCGCGGTCCGGCTCGCGAGGTTGACCACCTTGCCCACGAGGTCCGCGTTGACTTTCTGAACGAACTCGTCGAGCGAGAGATCGATGTCGTCGACGCGCGAGGACAGCTTGCTCGCGAAGTAGTAGCGGAGGTACTCGGGCGAGAGGTGGTCGAGATAGGTGCTCGCCAGGACGAAGGTGCCCTTGCGCTTGCTCATCTTCTCGTTGTTCACGGTCAGGAAGCCGTGCACGTGGACCGCCGTCGGCAGGTTGTACCCGACCGTCTTCAGCATGGCGGGCCAGAAGAGCGTGTGGAAGTAGGCGATGTCCTTCCCGATGAAGTGGTGGATCTCGGTGTCCGGATGCTTCCACCAGTCCTCGAGTCGCTCGCCGTTCTGGTCGCACCACTGCTTGGTCGCGGCGATGTAGCCTACGGGCGCGTCCAGCCAGACGTAGAAGTAGTTGCCCGGGGCGTCGGGGATCTCGAAGCCGAAATAGGGAGCCGGACGGGAGACGTCCCAGTCGCGCAGGGCCTCGGCGAGGAAGGTGCCCTTCAGCCAGTTGGCCGTCTCCGCCGGCACGTGCCCGTCGTTCTGGGTCCACTCGGCCAGGAACTCGTGGAAGGGCTCGAGCTTCACGAAGAGATGGTCGTGGCTCCGGACTTCGGGGACCGCGCCG
>JBCCZJ010000140.1:0-10860 GCA_039187915.1 Myxococcota bacterium | reverse complement strand
TCGGCGACGACTGGTTCTCGAAAATGATCGCGAACGCCGAAGAGGGCGACGCGGCGCGGGAAGACGTGCTGATCGCCTCCGAGTCGCTGCTGCTCCTGAACGGTGGATCCGACACGACGCGCCACGTGATCGCCGGCGGGACCCTCGCGCTGCTCGAACACCCCGAGCAGTTCGAGCTCTTGAAGCGGGAGCCCGAGCGGCTGCCGCTCGCGATCGAAGAGATGATCCGCTGGGTCACGCCGCTTCTGAACATGAGTCGGACCGTGACCGAGGACCTCGAGATCCGGGGCGTGCCGATCAAGAAGGGGGACCAGGTCCTGTTGATGTACGCCGCCGCGAATCGCGACGAGGACGTCTTCGAGAATCCCCAGTCCTTCGACATCACGCGGGATCCGAATCCCCACGTCTCGTTCGGGATCGGGACCCACTTCTGCATGGGCGCGAACATCGCTCGTCTCGAGCTGCGAATCGTCTTCGAGAAGCTGCTCGAGAGGTGGCCGAACCTCGAACGAGCGACCGAGGGGCCGCTGCCGATCAACGGTCCCGCTTTCGCCCGCGGCCTGCGAACGCTGCCCGTCCGGCTGCGCGGCTGACCCCGGCGAGACCCGCCGGCCGAAGCGCCTTCCCGCGCCGCCTCGAACGATCAGGAGCTCCGACCCGAATGAAATTCGTCATCTCCGCCGCCTTCCAGCCGCCGGAGCATCTCGTCGAGATCGCCCGCGCCGCCGACGAGGCGGGCTACGAGGCGATCGCCTCGTCGGACCACGCGGTCTACCCCGAGACCCTCGACACGCCCTATCCCTACACGGAAGATGGAACGCGCCGCTACGACGAGACGTCCCACTTCCCGTCGCCCTGGGTCCTCGCAGGCGCGCTGGCGACCGTCACGAAGCGGATCCGTTTCACGACGAACGTGTACGTCCTGCCCATGCGGAACCCCTTCATGGCGGCCAAGGAGATCGCGACCGCGGCGGCGCTCTCGAACGACCGCGTGACCGTCACGATCGGCGTCGGCTGGTCGAACCTGGAGTTCGACCTGGTCGGGCAGCACTTCGCGCGCCGGGGCGCGCGCTGCGACGAGATGCTCGAGGTCATGAAGAAGGCCTGGAGCGGCGAGTGGATCGACCACGACGGCGAGTTCTACCAGTTCGATCGGTTGAAGCTCACGCCGCCGATCCCGAAGGCGCCGATCCCGATCTGGGTCGGGGGCATCTCGGACTTCGCCCTGCGTCGTGCGGCGCGGAACGACGGCTGGCTCTCCGACCTGCAGACGACGGACGAGATCCTGGAGTGCATCCGCAAGGTCCGCGCGCATCGGAAGGAACTCGGGAAGAGCGAAGACTGCGACGTGATGGCGAGCGCGTCCGACGCGGCCGGGATCGACGGGTACGCACGCCTCGGCGACGGCGGCGTCAACCACATCCTGACCATGCCCTGGATCTTCTACCACGGCATGACCGACGATCTCGACCAGAAGATCGACGGGATCAAGCGCTTCTCCGACGACGTGATCTCGAAGATGGCCTGAAGGTTCGAGACGCGCGATGCGAACCGCCACACGACTCGGGATCGCGCTCGGTGTGCTCGTCGGCGCGCTGGCCGCCGTGGCGTGGAGTTGGACCTTCACGCCGATCGGTCGTCTGGATCTGCAGGCCGCGATCGTCGCAAAGGTCGCCGGTCTCCAGGGTGCCTCGTCCATGGATCTCTCACCCGAGGCCCGCGTGTCTGCGAACGAAGTCACCCGCTCGATGCTGGGTCCCTTTCCCGAGAGCGGCTCCGTCGCCTACGCCGATCGCGTCGTGCCGGGGCCCGGGGGCGACATCCCGATCCGGATCTACACGCCGGAAGCACGGGGCTCCGAGCCGCTCCCGCTCTACCTCGACATCCACGGCGGCGGCTGGTGGATGGGGAACGGGTTTCCCTTCCACGAGGGCGTGCTCGCCTTCGCGGGCCAGGTCCCCGCGATCGTCGTCTCGGTCGATTACCGACTCGCGCCGGAGCATCCCTATCCCGCGGCGCTCGAGGACTGCGAGGCCGTGCTCCGATGGATGGTCGCGAAAGGCGCCGAGCTCGGCGGTGATCCCGCGCGGCTCGCCGTGGGCGGCGGCAGCGCCGGGGGCAACCTCGCCGCCGCCCTCGCGCTCAAGATGCGCGACGAGGGAGGGCCGGCGATCGCCTTCCAGTACCTGCTTGTTCCGGCGACGGACCTGTCCGGGACGCGTGAGTGGAAATCGTACGACGAGGCCTACGAAGGCTACGTGCTGACGGTGCCCGGAATCGAGCGGATGATCGATGCCTACGTGCCCGACGCGCGCCAACGCTGGGACCCCTACGTGAGCCCGCTGCTCGCCGGGGGTCTCGAGGGGCTGCCGCCCGCGCTGATCGTGACGGCGCTCTTCGATCCGCTTCGGGACCAGGGCGAGGCCTACGCGCGTCGACTCGAAGCGTCAGGCGTCCCGGTCACGCTCCATCGCGAGGACGCGCTCCACGGCTTCCTCGGTTCGCCGGAGCGCGCCGCGCGCATCCAGGCGATGGCCGCCGGATTCGTTCGGGCGGCGCTCCATCCCTGATCCCCCTCGCGCTTCGCAGGAGAGTGCCCATGCGTCCTTCTCTCGTCCTCGCCTCCGCCCTCGTCGTCGCGATCCTCGTGGCGGGTCCGGCTTTTGCCGCCGCCGATCGTCCCTATCCGGTCACCGAGGAGCGCGAGGCCTGTCGTGCCTACGACCCACTGCGGCGACCGCTCTTCGGCGATACCCACGTCCACACGAGCTACTCCCACGACGCGAGCACCCAGGACACGCGCGCGACGCCGCGGGACGCCTACCGCTTCGCGAAGGGCGAGGCGCTCGGCATCCAGCCCTTCGACGAGCGCGGCGAAGGCGGCCGGACGGTCGAGCTCCATCGCCCCCTCGACTGGACCGCGCTCTCGGATCATTCCGAGATGCTCGGCGAGGTGCGGATCTGTCACGACGCCGCGCATCCGGAGTACGACAGCGACGTTTGCTGGAACAAACGGAACGCGCCCCTGCCGCTCCTCGGATTCCTGGCGCGGCCACAGGCGGGTGAGCGCCACAAGATGTGCGGTCCCGACGCCGAGCTCTGCTTCGCCGCCGCGCGCAGCGCCTGGCAGGACATCCAGGACGCCGCCGAGGAGGCCTACGACCGGACCGCCGCCTGCACCTTCACGAGCCTGATCGGCTACGAGTGGACGAGCGCGCTCGGCGGCAACCTCCACCGCAACGTGCTCTTCCGCAACCATCTCGTCCCCGCCTACGCCCAGTCCTCCTACGACACGAAGAGCGCGTACCGGCTCTTCGAACTGCTCGAGGCGGAGTGCGTCCAGGGGCTGCCGGGCTGCGATGCCGTCGTCATCCCCCACAACTCGAATCTCTCGACCGACGGCTTCATGTTCGAGTCGAGTCGGATGGTGACCGAGTCCGAGCACGGCATGGCCTTCGATCCGGAGGCCGCCCGCCTGCGGAACCGCTTCGAGCGCGTGATCGAGATCATGCAGCACAAGGGCGACTCCGAGTGCCTGCTCGGCGGCGACACGACCGACGAAGCCTGCGGCTTCGAGAAGCTGCCCTACGACAACATGTCGGGCGCGATCGGCCGCGCGAAGATCCCTCCGAAGCGCGCGGCCATGGTCCGTGAAGGCCTGAAGAAGGGCCTCCTGCTGGAGGCCGCACTCGGTACGAATCCCATGAAGCACGGCTTCCTCGCGAGCACCGATACCCATCTCGGGACGCCGGGCCTCGTCGCCGAAGACGGCCACGTGGGCCACGGCGGCGCCTCGCGCGTCGCGTCCCCCGGCGTCCCGGCCGGCATCCCGGATCACCTCGAGATGAGTCCGGGCGGTCTGGCCGTCGTCTGGGCCGAGGAGAACACGCGCGACGCGATCTTCGAAGCGCTCTCGCGGCGTGAGACCTACGGCACGAGCGGAACGCGTCCCGAGGTGCGCTTCTTCGGCGGTTGGGACTATCCGGAGGACGCCTGCTCCACGGGCAATCTCGCGAGCGTGGGATACACGCAGGGCGTGCCGATGGGCGGCGATCTCGAGAAGCGACCGGAGGGGACGACGGCGCCGACCTTCCTGGTGTCGGCGCTGCAGGATCCGGGGACGGCCGCGCGGCCGGGCACGCCGCTGCAGCGCATCCAGATCGTGAAGGCCTGGACCGAGGACGACGAAGCCCGGGAGCGGGTCTTCGACGTGGCGGGCGGTCCGAACGACGCGACGGTCGATCTGTCGACCTGCCGGCCCGAGGGCGAAGGTGCGCGCAGTCTCTGCACGCGCTGGCAGGACCCCGACTTCGATCCGGGCGAGCGCGCGCTCTACTACGCGCGGGTACTCGAGAACCCGACCTGCCGCTGGCAGCAACACCTCTGCGTGCAGGCCGGCGTCGACTGCGCGGACCCGTCGACGATCGGCCCGGGCTATGCGGGCTGCTGCAGCGACGCCGTCCCGAAGACGCAGCAGGAGCGGGCCTGGACGTCACCGATCTGGTTCACGCCCTAGTCCGCGTGCGCCACGCGCGCGCCTGGCCTGGGATCTCGTCCCGGGCCTAGCCCGGGATCTCGTCCAGGGCCCAGCGCCCTTCCGTGGCCATCGCCGGCAGCCAGGTCTCGACCAGCCTGCCGTCCTCGACGCGGAACGTCTGGACCCAGTCCCACTGCATCTGGTCGTTGATCTTCCACGTACCGATCGCCGTGACGTAGTCCCCCTCGGCCATCAGGAAGTACTTGAAGTCGGAGATCGTCCAGGCGCCCTTGATCGGGAGGAGTTCGTCGCGGTACTCCTCGGCCGTGACGGCTCGCGTGCCGCGGACGTCGTGGCGCGTGTAGGTCGGACCGGCGAGCTCGGGGATCTTCTCGAAATCGAGGTTCGCCCACATCTCGTCGTACCAGCGACGCATCAGCGCCTTGTTGTCTTCTTCGCGGCTCATCGGCTTTTCCTTCGGTGGATCCGGGTCGCGCCAAGATCGCACACGAGGCCTGGTTCGCATCCTGGATTGCGTAGACTCCCGCCTCCCCACGCGAGGAGGGAATGCCGTGGAGCTCTTCAGTCTCGAGAACGCACTCAACCTGGGCGTCCTGATCTTCCTGCAGGCCGTGCTCGGTTTCGACAACCTGCTCTACATCTCGATCGAGTCCCAGCGCGCGCCGGCCGCGGACCAGGCGCGCGTCCGGAAGCTCGGGATCACGATCGCGCTCGTCCTTCGCGTCGTGCTCCTCTTCCTGATCATGTCGCTCCTCCAGACCTTCGCCGCGCCGCTCTTCTCGATCCACTGGACCGGCGTGATCGAAGGCGAGTTCACCTTCGCCACGATCGTCTTCCTGCTGGGCGGCGGCTTCCTGATGTACACCGCCGTCAAGGAGATCTCGCATCTGCTGGCGATCGAGCATCTCGAAGCCGGCGAGGAGTCGGAGCGCGAATCGAAGAGCGCGGCGCAGGTGATCGCCATGATCGTGACGATGAACCTGATCTTCTCCTTCGACTCGATCCTCTCGGCGCTCGCGATCACCGACGTCTTCTTCGTGCTCGCCACCGCGATCGTGATCTCGGGCGTCATGATGCTGGTCCTGGCGGATTCGGTCTCGGACTTCATCAAGCGCAACCGCAAGTACGAAGTGCTCGGGCTCTTCATCCTGCTGATCGTGGCGATCGTCTTGCTCGGCGAGGGCGGACACGAGTCGCATCTGATGCTTGCGGGCTATCCGATCGAGCCGATCTCGAAGGCCACCTTCTATTTCGCGATCGTCGTGCTGGTCGCGGTCGACCTGCTTCAGTCGCGGTACCAGACGAAGCTCGCCGCCCAGCGCGCGGCCGAACAATATGGCTCCGTCAGGCGGGAGGACTGGGGCAGCGCGAGCTGACCGTCCCGCGCGCTAGGTGTTCGGCGTCTCGCGCTCGACGGGGAAAGTCTCCATGTACTCGGCGAAGACCGCGTACATCGCTTCCCGGGTGAGACCGAAGTCCCCCTCGAGGTCGTAGATGACCTTGCCATGACGACCGCGGGGGTGGGTCTCGATGTAGTGGTCGATCGCTGCGCGCGCGGCGGCGCTCATGCCGAGGCCCGCCCGGTCGTAGATCCGCTCGAGGGTGCCCATGTCGTCGGCCATGAACGTGTGGAAATACACGTGCTCGGTCTGGTCCTCCGGGAGGACGGCGCGATCCCGGACCACGCCGTCCAGGAGGTACTTCTGGAGCTTCTGGGCGTGCGGCACGACCTCGTCGAGCAGGATCGGCTTGCGCGACATGCGCGCGGCGTAGACGGTCATGGTGACCCAGGACGTGAAGACCGAGACCGGATCCCGATGGGTGCAGACGAAGGTCGCGTCGGGGAAGGTCTCGACGAGCGCGGGGAGACAACCCAGGTGCTGCGGGCTCTTCAGGACCCAGCGCTCCCTGGCCTCGAGGAACTGCAGGGCTTTGAGCGCCCGCTTCAGGAACGCGTAGTGCGGGCGCTGGTCTTCCTCGAAGTAGGCGTCCATCCAGCGCGTCACCGGCTGGCCCGCGGCCATCAGGAGCGACGACAGGCACATGTGCTGCAGGTCGACCTCCTCGTGGATCCCGTCGTTCGGGACGTCGTACATGTTCGTCATGAGCGGCATGACCAGCTCGATCTGATCGAGTCCCGCCTGTCCGTTGGCGATCCGGTCGTCGGGCACGCGTCCGGCCCGGGCGGCGGCGGAGGGGATCGGCTCCTGGGATTCCCATCGGCGCAGCGCGCGCAGGCGCGGGTCGGCGCCGATCAGGTTCAGGAGATGCGTCGTGCCGGAGCGCGGCAGGCCGGCGATGATCAGGGGACGCTCGATCTCGAGCTCGTCGATCTCGGGGTGCGCCGCGTAGAGCGCCTCGAGCCGGCTGCGCTGGACGAGGTAGCGAACGAGCGAGTTGTACGTGTTGAAGCGACCCATCGTCGTGTAGTTCGGGTCTTCTCCGACGCACTCGAGGTAGAAGCGGAGGCGCGCGTTCCAGGCCTCGTCCTCGAAGAGCGGCGAGCCGCCCTCCTGCTCGAGCTGATCCCGCGCCGCGGCGATCACCCCGTCGACGGAGAGATCGAAGGGGATCTGTTCGATCATCTGGAAGCCGGCCAGCGCGGCGTCGGTGTATTCGGGTTCGGTGAAATCGGTGATCCGGATCGGTTCGGGCACGCTCGGCTCTCTCCAGGGTCGACGGGTCCCGCTGCGGCAGCCTGCCTGGCGGGAGCCCCCGCGCTGGAGGGGACGCCTGCGGGGCGGCCTCGCGCGCGGGACGGGCGGCGCAAGCATGGGAAGAACCCCGCCGCCCGTCAATCGAGCGCCCTTCGCGCCGGGATCGGCGCGATCCGGCCGGGCGACGTGACCCGGCGTGCCGTGCGCCCTGTGAATCCCGCCGCGCGCTTCGGGTACCTTCCGCCGCCGCGTGCCCCCCACGGGCGGGGAGTCGCGCGTCCGAACGCGTTCTTCGAGGACCCCGCGCCATGGCCGACCTTCCCAGCTTCGAACAGGCGATCGCCGCCCTGACCACCGCAGAGGGTTCGCCCTTCGAGATCACCGAGGGCGAAGTCGACGGTCGGCCCATGAAGCTCTGGAAGAACCTGCCGTCTTCCCTGCGCGAGGTATTCGACGCGTCGCGGCTCCACGGCGACAAGACCTTCCTCGTCTACGAGGACGAGACGTGGTCGTTCGCCGAGAGCATGGCGCGCGTCGACGAGATCGCGGACCTGCTCGTGAACCGCTACGGCATCGCGAAGGGCGATCGCGTCGCGATCGCCATGCGGAACTACCCCGAGTGGATCTTCTCGTTCGCCGCGATCACCAGCATCGGCGGCATCGCCGTCTGCATGAACGCCTGGTGGAAGGAAGACGAGATGGCCTACGGCCTGGAGGATTCCGGCTGCAAGGTCCTGCTCGCCGACATCGAACGCATCACCACGGCGACGCCGAATCTGGCGCGCTTCGGAGTGCAGGGCGTCTGCGTGCGGCACGACGGCGAGCTGCCGGACGGGGTCGATCGGCTCGATGCGGTCCTCCGCGCGGGCGCGGCCATGCCGGACGTCGAGGTCGGTCCCGAGGACGATGCGACGATCCTCTACACCTCGGGCACGACGGGCTTTCCGAAGGGCGCGGTCTCGGCGAATCGCGCGGTGCTCTCGGGGCTGCGCGCCTTCGCGTGCCGCGCGCTGGTCGGGGCCATGACCCAGCCGCCGAAGGAGCCGAGCCCCTTCGACACGTGCTTCATCCTGGCGGTCCCGCTCTTTCACGTGACGGGGCTCGTGCCGGTCATGCTGTCCTGCTTCGCGACCGGCTTCAAGCTCGTGATCATGTACAAGTGGACGCCGGAGCGGGCGCTCGAACTCATCGAGCGCGAGCGCGTCACCCAGTTCGTCGGCGTGCCGACGATGACCATCGACCTGCTGGAGTGTCCCGACTTCGCGAACCGCGACACGTCGAGCCTCGCGTCCGTCGGCGGGGGCGGGGCGCCGGCGCCGCCCGAGATGGTGGGTCGCGTCGACAAGAGCTTCAAGAACGCCCGCCCGGGTCTCGGCTACGGCATGACCGAGACGAACGCCTACGGACCCCAGAACTCCGGGGACGACTATCTTCGCAAGCCGCGCAGCTCGGGACGCGCCGTGCCGGTCCTCGAGGTCGAGTGCTTCGACGAGGACATGAACGCGGTACCGCGCGGAGAGGTCGGCGAGATCTGCTTCCGCGGACCGAACCTGATCCGCGGGTACTGGAACAAGCCCGAGGCGACGGCGGAGACGATCGTCGACGGCTGGCTCAAGAGCGGTGATCTGGGGCGGATCGACGACGAGGGTTTCGTCTTCGTCGAGGATCGCGCCAAGGACATGGTCCTGCGCGGTGGCGAGAACATCTACTGCGCCGAGGTCGAGGCGGTGATCTACGAGTTCGAAGCGGTGCACGAGGCCGCGGTCTTCGGCATGCCCCACGAGCGTCTCGGCGAAGAAGTCGCGGTCGCGGTCATGCCCAAGAAGGGGCAGTCGATCGACGTGGACGCCTTGACGGAGTTCGTGGCCTCGAAGGTCGCGAAGTTCAAGGTGCCGACGATCGTCGAGGTCTTCGACGCGCCGCTGCCGCGGAACGCCTCGGGCAAGATCCTGAAGCGCGACATCCGGGATTCACTGGTCGAGCGTCGGGGTTAGGCCCGCGGGACGCGGCGGGGACGGCTTCGGGGCGAAATCGCTTCGAATCGGATCCAGACGGGCTTCAGCACGTTCTCGCGTGACTTCCGCCCCGGTGCGAATCCTCTCTCTCGCTCGGAACGCCCATCCCGGCCGGGGGAATCGGACTTCCGTCACACCCGCGCCCTAAGTTTCTGCCGGTCGGGTGCCGATACGACACGTGCCTTTCCGGCTGGGGAGTCCTCCCGGATTCCATCGAGGGGTGAGCGCTGGTGCCGAACTCGGCTGCATTCGATTGGACGTGTGAAGAGCTGGAGCGAGAGACGGATCTCGACCGCCTCGAGGCGCGCGGCACCGTTCGAATCGCGCTCAAGAGTGCGGGGCTCGAGGCCGGCAGCGTCCAGCCCGACCAGATGCGCGTCGTGATCGAGAAGGTGCTCCCCGTGGAGCTCGCCGCCCGCGGCGTCGGGAACGCCGACACGATCTGCACCCAGCTCGCGACCGGTGTGGTCCGCGTGAGCGGTGGCGCCGACGTCGAATCTCCGGACGAAGTCTTCAAGCGCCTCGGCGGCAGCTGACCCCGCCCGCAGCCAGCGGACCCCGGCGAGCGCCCGCCGCCGGTTGGATCAGTCCAGCGTGGCGATCACCGGCGCGTGGTCCGACGCGGTGAGGCCGTCCTTCTTCTTGCGGAAGTCCCGGTCGATCACAACGTCGCGGAGACGCGAGACGACGGCGTCGGTTCCGAGCAGGAAGTCGATGCGGAGTCCGTGCTTGCGGTGGAAGGCGCCGCCGCGGTAGTCCCACCAGCTGAACGCCTGCGTGTCCGGCTCGCGTTCGCGATAGAGATCGCGGAGGCCGGTGTCGACGACGGCGGCCAGGCGCGTGCGTTCCTCGTCGGTGTGGAAGATGTCGCCGGTGAATCGCGCCTCGTCCCAGGTGTCGAGGGCCGTCGGGACGATGTTGAAGTCGCCGCAGAGGATCGCGGCCTGCGCCGGATCGACGAAGTCCTTCGCCCAGTCCCGGAGCGCGTCGAACCAGGCCAGCTTCCGCGGGTAGTCGTCGTGCTCGAGGTTCTTGCCGTTGGGGCAGTAGAGCGTCGTGAAGTCGACGGCCGCGTCGCCCTCGCCGACCCGCGCGCGGATCAGCCGGGCCCCGAAGTCCGCCTGACCCGGAAGGCCGGATTCGACGTGTTCGATCGGCAGGCGCGAGAGGATCGCGACGCCGTTCCAGCTCTTCTGCCCGTGGGTCACGCAGGTGTATCCCAGGGCCTCGAACTCGTCGTGAGGGAATTTTTCGTCCTCCATCTTCAGCTCCTGGAAGCCGACGACGTCGGGCTCGCGCTCGGCGAGCCAGAGCTTGATGTAGTCGAGGCGGGCGCGGAGGCCGTTGATGTTCCAGGTCGCGAGCTGCACGGTGTTCCTCTCGGCGGGTGCGATCGGTCGGCGATCGAAGCGGCGCCGAGCGTATCACGCGCCCCCCGACTCCGGCCGATTCCGGGCGCGGCCCCGTCGCCGACCCGGCGTCCGATCGCACCCATCGCGGTTCCGGAGGGCTATCCTCGCGCTTTCGCCGGGTCCCCCTCCCGGCCCACACGGAGGTACGCTCCATGGCGCTCTTCGGAGGCTTCGGAAAGAAGGCAGAGATGATCACCCCGGACCGGGCGCTGCCCGGTCGCGACGCGCGGATGCCCGTGCCCCCCGCTCATTACGTGACGGGCGAGCCGCTGGACGCC
>JBCCZJ010000139.1:0-10860 GCA_039187915.1 Myxococcota bacterium | reverse complement strand
GGGCCGAGAGCGGGTCCGCGTCCGACGTCGCCCAGCTCGTGGTGGAGCTGCCCGGTTCCGAGATCGTCGAGGTCCCGGCCGTCCTCCCGGTGCTCCCGGTCCGGGACGTGGTCGTCTACCCGGGCGTGACGATGCCGCTCGCGATCGGTCGCGAGCGATCGCTCGCCGCACTCGACGAGGCAGGGCAGGACGGGTTCCTGCTCGTGCTCTCGCAGCGGGATCCGATGACCGAAGACCCGGGCCTCGAGGATCTCTACGAGGTCGGCACGATCGTGCGCGTCATGCGGATCATCGACGCCCGCCGGGAGGGCAAGCAGGCCCTGGTCGTCGGCCTCGCCCGCGCCGTCATGACGCGGACCGTCGCCTGGCAGCCGACGCTGCGCGTCCAGGTCCAGCCCCTCGTCGAACCCGAGGAGACCTCGACCCAGCTGGAAGCGGCCTGGCGACGCGTCGTGATGCTGGCCCAGCGGATCGTCGAGCTGCGCGAGGACATGCCGGACGAGTGGAAGGCCTTCATCCAGGGCATCCCGACCCCGGGCATCCTCGCAGATCTCGTCGCCTCGAACATCGCGCTCACCGCCGAACAGAAGATCGAGATCCTCGCCGAGCCCGACCCCGAGGCGCGCCTCGCCCTCGTCGAGGAGCACCTCGAGAAGGAGGTCACGATCGCCGAGACCCAGCGGAACCTCGCGGACGAGGCCGGCGGCGAGACCGATCCCAAGCGCCGCGAGAAGATGCTCCGCCAGCGCATGCGCGAGATCCAGAAGGAGATCGGCGAGACCGACGCCGGCGCGCGGGAAGTGGACGAGCTGCGCGAGAAGATCGATGCCCTCGAACTTCCGGAGGACGCCGAGACCCTCGCCGACCGCGAGCTGCGCAGGCTGTCTTCGCTCCCCCAGCACGCACCCGATCGCCATCTCATCCGCACCTACCTCGACTGGATGACCGACCTTCCGTGGAATACGGAGACCCAGGACGACCTCGACCTTCATCAAGCGCGCGAGATCCTCGACGCGGACCATCATGGGCTGGGGCAGGTGAAGGATCGGATCCTCGAGTTCCTCTCCGTCCGCAAGCTCGCGCCGGAAGCCCAGGCACCGATCCTCTGCTTCGTCGGCCCGCCCGGCGTCGGCAAGACCAGCCTCGGCAAGTCGATCGCGCGCTGCATGGGCCGCAACTTCACGCGCGCGAGCCTCGGTGGCGTCCGCGACGAAGCGGAGATCCGCGGCCATCGCCGGACCTACGTCGGCTCGATGCCCGGGCGGATCCTCCAGAGCCTGAAGCGCGCCGGTTCGAAGAACCCGGTCTTCCTGCTCGACGAGATCGACAAGGTCGGCTCCGACTTCCGCGGCGACCCCTCGTCGGCGCTGCTCGAGGTGCTCGACCCCGAGCAGAACCACGCCTTCTCGGACCATTACATCGAGGCATCCTTCGACCTGTCGCGGGTCCTCTTCATCGCGACCGCCAATACGCTGTCGACGATCCCGGCCGCCCTCCTCGATCGCATGGAGGTCATCGAACTCTCCGGCTACACCGAGAACGAGAAGCGCGTGATCGCCGAGCAGTTCCTCGTACCGCGGCAGCTCGAGGCACACGGGCTCGAGCCCGAACAGGTGAGCGTTCAGGAAGCCGCGATCGACAAGGTCGTCGTCGAGTACACGCGGGAAGCCGGCGTTCGGAACCTCGAGCGCAACGTGGCGACGCTGATGCGAAAGTGCGCGCGCAAGATCTCCGAGGATCGTGATGCGGTCATCGACGTCGATCCCGAATTCGTCGGGGAGGCTCTCGGTGCGCCCCCGCACCTGCCGGAGACCGCCGAGGAAACGTCGATCCCGGGCGTCGCGGTCGGCCTCGCCGTCACCGCCCACGGTGGCGACATCCTGTTCGTCGAGGCCGCCGGCAACCGCGGCGGCAAGGGCATCCGCCTCCGCCTGACGGGTCAGCTCGGCGACGTGATGCGCGAGTCCGCCGAAGCCGCCCTCTCCTGGGTCCGCGCCCACGCCCAGGAGCTCGGCCTCGGCGACGAAGCCCTCGCTCCCGGCGAGATCCATCTGCACGTGCCGGCGGGCGCGACGCCCAAGGACGGTCCGTCCGCGGGCGTGGCGCTGGTGACCGCGCTCGTCTCGCTGCTCTCGAATCGGAGCGCGAAGAGCAACGTCGCCATGACCGGGGAGATCTCGCTGCGCGGACGGGTCCTTCCCGTCGGCGGCATCAAGGGAAAGCTGCTCGCCGCGAGTCGCGCGGGCATCGACACCGTCGTCATTCCGAAGCGAAATGCGAAGGACCTGGAAGAAGTTCCGGAAGAGGTCCGCGAGACGCTCGGCATCCATCTGGTCGAGACGATCGACGAAGCCCTCGCGCTCACGCTGGGGGGAACGCCTGAGCGTGAGACGCCCACTTCGGCTTGACGCCTCGCAGACGGCAAACGGGCTCATCCCTACCGGCCGTCGCCATGCGGATCCGGGGACCGACGGGCGACGCGTCGGCTTCGGATCGACGCCGTTTGGGCTAGCATGCGCGCGTTGAGGGTGGCGCTCGTACACGACTGGCTGACCGGCTATCGGGGCGGAGAGCGCGTACTCCTTCATCTGGCGCAGCGTCATCCGCAGGCCGATCTCTTCACGCTGATCCACGAGCGCGGAAGCGTCCCATCGCCGATCGAAGCGAGGACGATCCATACGAGCGTGCTCGATCGCTTGCCCGGCCGCGCGCGTCACTACCGCAAGCTCCTACCGCTCTTCCCGTGGGCGATCGAGCGCTTCGACTTTTCGGGCTACGACCTCGTCCTCTCGACGAGCCATGCCGTCGCCAAGAGCGTGCGGGTGCCCGAAGGCGTCCCCCACGTCGACTATTGCTTCACGCCCATGCGCTACGTCTGGGACCGCATCGACAGCTACCTCGGACACGGCGCCCGACGCACCCTTGCGCGGCCGCTCGTGCGGCGTCTGCGCGCGTTCGACGTGCGGACGAGCGGCCCTGATCGCGTGACGCGCTTCGTCGCGATCTCGACGGACGTCGCCGACCGGATCGCGCGCCACTACGGACGCAAGGCCCGGGTCGTCGCGCCCCCGGTCGACACCCGCTGGATCACACCCGCGACCGCGCCCGGCGGCGACTTCTACCTGCTCGTCGGCAGCTTCGTCCCCTACAAGCGCGAAGACCTCGTCCTCGAAGCCTTTCGACGAAACCGGCGACCGCTCGTCGTCGTGGGCGACGGCCCCGGACGCGCGGCGCTCGAGCGAAGCGCACCGCCCAACGTCCGCTTCGTGGGGCGCGTCCCCGACGAGACGCTCGCCGCGCTCTACCGCGAAGCGCGCGCCCTCGTCTATCCCCAGCACGAGGATTTCGGCCTCGTCGCCGTCGAGGCCCAGGCCGCTGGACGGCCGGTGATCGGACTCGGTCGGGGCGGTCTCGTCGACACGGTCGTCCCGCTGGGCGGGGCAGCCGCCGATCCGCACGATCCGCTCGGCGCGCAGAGCGCGTCCGAGACGATCCCCCTCGACGCGACCGGCGTCTTCTTCCACGAGCAGACGCCGGCGGCGCTCTGCGAAGCGATCGAGCGCTTCGAGAAGGTCGAGCACCGCTTCGACCCACGCGCGCTCAGGCGCTGGTCGGAGCGATTCTCCCCCGCCCGATTCGATCGAGCATTCGACGCCGAGATCGCCCTGGCGCTCGGCGACGCGCAGCGCGCGGGCCGGCCGGCCCCGCCCGCAATGAGGCATGCGCTCTGATGCAGAACCGGATTCCGATGATCGACCTCGCCGCACAGCACGCGGAGATCGAGGAGGAGCTGCTCCAGGGCTTCGCGGAGGTCATGGCGTCCGGGCGCTTCGTGCTGGGCGAGCCCGTGGCAGCCTTCGAGTCGGAGCTCGCGAAGCTGTGCGAGACCCGCTTCGCCGTATCGTGCAACTCCGGAACCGACGCGCTCTGGCTGGCGCTCCAGGCGCTCGGGGTCGGACCCGGTGACGCCGTGCTCTGTCCCGCCTTCTCGTTCTTCGCGACCGCCGCCGCGGTCGTCCGGACGGGGGCCATGCCGGTCTTCGCCGACATCGATCCCGAGACGCTCAACCTGGATCCCGAGGACGCGCTCCGCCGCGCGGAGGCGACCCCCAACCTGCGCGCGGTGCTGACCGCCGATCTCTTCGGCCGCATCGCCACGCTCGGACCGCTCGAGGATCACTGTCGAGCCCGCGACATCCCGATCATCGAGGACGCTGCCCAGTCGATCGGCGCGATCGACGCGGACGCGTTCCCGGTCGGCGGACGCGCACGCGTCGCCTGCTTCAGCTTCTACCCGACCAAGAATCTCGGCGCCCTCGGCGACGCCGGCGCGCTCGTCACCGCGGACGAAGACCTGCGACGGCGACTCGCTTCGCTTCGCGTCCACGGCGAAAGCGAGCCGGGTGTCTATACCTCGCTCGGCGTGAACTCCCGGATGGATGCCCTGCAGGCCGTGGCGCTCTCGATCAAGCTGCGCCATCTCGAACGCTGGACCCGGGCGCGGCGGCAGCGCGCGCTCCACTACGACGCCCTCTTCGCGGAGCGGGGCGCGACGCCGCTCGACGTGCCGATCGGCGAGGGCACGCTGCCGCTCCAGACGCCGGTGCCGGTCCTCGAGCCCGGGCGACACACCTACCATCGCTACGTCGTGCGCGTCGAAGCCGAATGCCGCGGCGGCCTCGTGGCCGCCCTCGCGGACGAAGGCATCGCCACGGAGATCTACTACGCCCGCGGCCTCCACCAGCAGCCAGCCCTCGCCGCTTTCGCGCCGCGGACGCCGCTGCCCGAGACCGAACGCGCGACGCGGGAAGTGCTCGCGCTCCCGCTCTACCCGGAGCTCCCGATCGACGCGCTCGAGCGGATCGTCGGCGTCACCACGCGCTTCCTGAGCCGGACCCGGACCTGAGGACGCGCCGCGCGGCCTCCGGACGCCGGCCGGCGCGAGAGGAAAAGGAAAAGGGAGCCGGAGCCAGAGAAGGAGACGGTCACTCGCCGCGGCGGCGGAGGACCAGCGTCATGAGGAGGATGCGGAGGTCGAGCCCGAACGACCACTTCTGCACGTAGTAGAGGTCGTGCTCGACACGCTCCTGGATGGACGTGTCGCCCCGCCAACCGTGGACCTGGGCCCACCCCGTCATGCCCGCACGAACCTTGTGGCGGAGCATGTATCCCGGGACCTCGCGACGGAACGCCTCGATGTAGGCGGGCTGTTCGGGACGCGGTCCGACCAGGCTCATGTCGCCGCGGAGCACGTTCCAGAGCTGCGGCAGCTCGTCGAGACTGTGGCGGCGCATCCAGCGCCCGAAGCGCGTGCGTCGCGGGTCGTCGCGGGTCGTCCAGGCCGGGCCCTCGGCGTCGGCGTTCCGGCGCATCGAGCGGAACTTCCACATGGCGAAGACGCGACCGTCGTGCCCCATGCGCTGCTGCGCGAAGAAGACCGGACGACCGGAGCTCGCCCAGACGCCGGCGGCGAGGCCGGCGAGCAGCGGCGACGCGACCAGCAGGAGCGCAGCGCTCGCCACGACGTCGAAGCTCCGTTTGGACACCGCGCCCCAGCCGGCGAGCGCGGTCTCCTGCAGACCGATGACGGGGATGCCGTCGAGGCTCTCGACCGTGCTCCGCAGGCTGAACCCGTGGAGCAGATCGGGGACGACCTTTACGTTCACGACCTCGTCCGCGAGCTCCGCCGTCACCTTCTCGAAGACCTCGGACTCGTGCCGGGAGAGCGCGATGATCAGCTGGTCGACCCGCTGGCCCTGGAGGATCGCCTTCAGGTCCGCGAGGCCGCCGATCACGGGCACGCCCGCCACCATCCCGCCGATCGCGCCCTCCGACACGACGCCGAGCACGCGCAGGCCCGCGTCCGGACGGCCACCGATCCGCGTGATCACCGTCTCGGCGAGCGGGCCGGACCCCACGACCACGACGTAACGGAGGTTCAGGCCGCGCTGGCGCAATCGACGCAGGCCGAAGCGGATCGAAGAGCGCAGCGTGATCACAAGGGTCGGCGCGAGCACCGCGAAGAGACCGAGCACGCCCCGCGAGTAGGAGTAGCTCCGCGCGAAGAAGGAAGCCGCGGTCAGCAGCAGCAGCCCCATGACCGTCGCCCGGATCACGGCCGAGGCCTCACCGAGGGGCGAGTCCATGCGCCGCGCTTCGTAGAGCCCGTGGGTCTGGAAGAGGACGAAGAAGAGCGGGACGATGACCGCGAGCGCCCAGACGTAGGGATCGGTCTCGGGCACGCCCAGCGGAACCGGCAGGCCGGTCTCGAAACGAAGCCAGAAGGCCAGCAGCCAGGCCGCGGCGACGAGCGCTCCGTCCGCGACGCCGATCAGGGTCCGAAAGACTTCGCTGTATCGATAGAGCATGCGCCCGGTCCCCCAAACCCGGGAACCGTAGGGTGGCGCATCTTCACTCGAATCGCAGCGCCGGAGCGGATTTCGAGCGCGTTCCGAGGGCGGCCCGGACGCGGCGGTCGCGCGACGAACGGGTCTTCACCGGACGTCGAGGACCAGTGCGCGCCGACCCGCTCCGGATTCTACGTGCACGATCTGGAGCCAATCCCCCAGGCCCGCCGCGAGACCGCGATGCTGATCGAGGCGCGCCTCGTCGATCACGAGCCACTCGACGCCCTGCGCAAGCAGGTCCCGTCGGATGGGGGCAGCGTTTCCGGACGGCAACGGAACGAAACGGCCGCGTGCATAGTACGCGACGCGAAGCTTCTGGGCCGCGATGACGCGCCCTTCCCCTTCGTTCGCCACGAGCCACTCGGCGGCGCGACGCACGGGCAGCCGATCCGGCCGACGATCACGGAGATCCCGCGCGCCCCACACGACGACGAGGGCGACGAGCAGCCCGAACGCGACGGCGGAGCCGCCGCGAAGCGCTCCCTTTCCTCCCGCGAACCGATCGACGAGGGCTTCGTGCAGCGTGCGCCAGCCGAAAGCGGCGTAGACGGTCAACGGGAGCAGCGGCGCGAGCGCGTGTCTTCGCGCGACGTAGCCCGCGCCCCAGACGAGCAGCACGAGGACGACGCAGTAGGCGAGTGCCGGGGCCACGAAGGTCGCTTCCCGGACGACGTCCAGCCGACGGCGCAGGGCGAAGAATCCGACGCAGGCGAAGACCGCGATCTCGTAGCGGAAGCTCGCGAGCGAAGTGCGCAACGCACGCGAGAGCGCCTCGGCCGCGCCGCCCAGATCGCGGCTCGGTCGCTGCTCGCCCGGCGCACCGACCCTCTCGGACGAACGCGGCAGCGGAAGCGCCGCGACGACCGCAGGCGAGTCCGCGTCGGACGCCACGTCGACCGCCCCGCTCTCGCCTCCGGCGAGCGCGATCACGCTCTTCTTCTGCGTGAGCGTGAAGGTGCCCCGGGCGTCGCTCAAGGCGACGAGGAGCGGTGCCATCAGGGCGGCCGACGCCAACACCAGCGCGATCGAAGCGAGCAGCGTCGCGCGACGACGGGCCCGCGACTGGATGCCGCGCGCGACGAGCAGGACCACCGCGACCAGCGCGAGCCCCACCCCTTCCGGTCGCACCAGATAGGCCGCCCCCGAGAGCCCCCCGCACGCCACCGCCCGACCGAGCGTGGGGCGCGCGAGCAGCCCGACCAGGACCGCGATCCCCGAGAGGTAGAGCCCGGCGTAGAGCCCGTCGCTCATCACGTCGCTCGAGAAGTCGACGGCCCAGGGATGCAGCGCGACCGTGATGCCGACCAGCCAACCGAGGCCCGGGTCGAACGCGCGGCGTGCGGCGAAGGCACAGGCGAGCACCGCCAGCGTGCCCCCCGCGATCGAGACGGCGACGGCGGCGCTCTCGAGCTCGACCGCGAAGACGTCGGCCACGGCCGCGATCGCGGCGGGGTAGCCCGGGTGGAAGGGATGCGCGAGCACCGCGTCCCAGCGCCCCGCCCCGATCGCCTCGGCGAGCGCCAGGAAGATCGGAGCGTCGTTGAACACGACGACCGTGCGCGTGGCCGCCAGGGCCCGGACGCCGATCGCGAGCCCCGCGAGTGCGGCGAAGGCGAGAGCGGTGCGTCCGCGGTCGTCCGCGTCTCCCGGCGCGTGCGTCGAGGTCTCGCTCAGGCCGCCGCTTCCAACGCGTCTTCGCGCACGGCCAGCGCGAGGTCGTCCAGAAAATCGGGCATCGCCGAGACGACGCGGCTCCAGTTCGGGATCTGCGGCGCCCCCATCGGATCCCGCACGAAGTCGAGCCCCGCCGCGCGCAGGGCCCCGGAAAAGGTCTCGACCGCGACCTCTTCCTCGTGCCGATCGAAGAGCAGCCCGTTCAGCTTCGCGTCGTCGCTGTAGCGGGCGATCGCGTCCTGCGCGGTCCGCACGTAGGCGGCGATCATCGTGTTCAGGAAGCCCGAGTCGAACTCGACGCCGTAGCTCGCCAGGTTGCGGATCAGGCTCGCGGCGATGTCGCGCACCATCCGGTGCAGCCCGGCGTTCGCGTCGTGCTCGGAAAGCGCCTGGTGTTTGTGGTCGTAGTTCTCGACCAGTTCGACCTGGCAGACCCGCTTGAGCGAGCAGTTGCGATAGACCTCGGCGAGCACGCCGACCTCGAGACCCCAGTCCGCCGGAATGCGGTTCGCCCGCGCGAGCTCGGTCGTCATGGAGCACTCGCCGGCCAGCGGGTATCGGAAGGATTCGAGATAGTCGAGCAGCGGGACCGGCCCGAGCACCGACTTCATGGAGCGCATGAGCGGCGTCATGAAGAGCCGCGTGACGCGCCCGTGCATGCGATCCGAGACGCGGCTGTAGTAGCCCTTCGCGAACTCGTACCCCATGTTCGGGCTCGCCGTCGGGTAGACGAGGCGCGCGAGCAGGTCGCGGCGATAGTCGAGGATGTCGCAGTCGTGGGTGGCCACCACGCGCGAGCGGTGGCTCGCGAGGACGTAGCCGTAGGCGATCCAGTTGGCGCGCCCCTTGCCTTCGTCGCCCGGATCGAGCCCCTCGCCGCGCAGACGCTCGAAGAGATGCTGCATGCGCGGGCCCTGGTTCCAGATGACCGTCGCGGGGGCGCCGTCGACGCAGCGCACGCGGTCGAAGAGATCGCGCATCTCCTGATACTGGTGGAGGTCCGCCTCGCCGGACAGGCTCAGCACGCACTGGGTCAGGTACGGGACCTGGGACAGCTCCTCGACGATCCGCTTGAGGGCGGGCCCGTGCACTTCCGAGTAGAGCGAGGGCAGCACGAGCGCGATCGGGCGCTCCGACGCGAAGGAAAGGAGCTCGCGCTCGAGACGGGCGAGGTCGGGTTCGCCGAGCCGGTGGAGCGACGTGATCACGCCGGTCTGGTGGAAATCCGCCATGGGCCGGACGGTCGCACCCGGGCTCCCGGGGGTCAAGCAAGGCCGAAAGACCCCACCTGTCCGGTGCGCAAAACCACAGCAGAACGAGTGCTTGCGGAGAAAGGCTCCGGCGATCTCTCAGCGATCGAGCCGGATTCGGCCCGGCCTAGTAGAGGCCGACGGGCTCGAGGGCCGGCTCGATGAACTCTTCGAGCAGGCGCGCCGCTTCGGGGTCGATCTCGTGGAACTGGATGCCGACTTCCTGGGTGATCGGATCGGTATCCGTCGCCCAGACGACCGTGCCGGTCGCGACGACGGTCTGGTCCGCCACGTTGAACGTGACGCGCAGGACGTCCCCGAGATCGATCTCGATCCCGACCGCCTCGAAGGAGATTCCGCCGCTCGACAGGTTCTTCGAGACCGCGAGCTGCTCGGGACGGTCGACCTCGGCGAACGAGATGACCTGGTCGGTGGCGATGCGGTGGTATTTGCGTCGCTCGGAGCCGCTGCTGCTGTCGGACATGCGTCCCTCCGGCGCACACGAAGGGTCCGTGTGCACTGGAGCGTTTCGGCCTGGCAGCGAGGTGGCTTGAGGCCCGCCCAGGCCGGAAGCGGCCGGTTCCGTCGCAACGGGACGAAATCCGCCCCTGGCGGCCCCGCCGCCCGGTCGGACGTCTTGCGCTCAGAAGAGGTCGAGCTGCCGGTCCTCGGTCCCGGCGGCCTCGAGGCCCTTCAGGACGAGCCCGGCGCGCCGGAAACGATGGCCCTCGAGATCCACGCGGCCGAGCAGCGCCTGGCCGGCCCGGGCCAGTGCGGACGCCCCGGAGACCGCCTCCCCGAGGCTCAGGCTGCGGGTCACCGTCCGCTCGCCCGGCCCGGCCAGCCGCAGCGCGATCCGCCCGGCGGACAGCCCATCGCGCCGCAGCGCGCCCTCCAGGCTCTCCGAGAGGCGCAGGATGGCGGCCTCGAGACCGGCGCGATCGATCGCGTCCCCGTCGAGGGTCTCCTCCCGGGAGAGCGAGGTCGGATGGCGCCGGGCCCGCAGCGGCTTGGGGTCCTCGCCGCCGGCCAGCTGCCACAGGGTGCGGCCGTGGTTGCCGAGCAGAACGTCGAGCCGCTCCAGGCCGAGGGCGCGCAGCCCCGGGACGTCGACCGCCCCGAGCTCGGCGAGCCGCGCGGCCGTCTTCGGACCGACGCCCGGCAGACGCGCGATCGGCAGCGAGAGCAGGTAGGCCTCGAATCCATCTGCTTCGACGATCCGCGCGCCCGACGCCCCCGCATCCTCCGCCGCGAGCCGCGCCGCGAAGCGGGCCGGTGCCACGCCGAGCCGGAGCGGCAGGCCCAGCTCGTCTGCAACCGCCGACTCGAGCCGCGCGGCCCACGCGCGGGCCTCCCTCGCCGTTCCGGGCGCCCGCATGTAGAACCCGGCCAGGCCCTCGATCTCGACCGCCTCGACCTCGCGCCGCACCGCCGCACGCAAGACGCCCGAGACCTCTCGGGCCCGGCGCATGTCCGTGCGCACCCAGCGCGCCTCGGGCGCGCGATCGAGCGCCTCCGCCATGCCCATG
>JBCCZJ010000138.1:0-10976 GCA_039187915.1 Myxococcota bacterium | reverse complement strand
CGGCCGGCGACTGGCCGAGGCGCCCCTTCCGATCGCGCGACCGATCGGCGGGCCGGAGGCGGTCGCGCGCCACTTTCTGCCGCGGCTCGGACGGCGTGATCGCGAGTCCTTCCACGTCCTCCTGCTCGACGGACGACATCGACTGGTCGGCGAAGAAGAGGTTTCCGTCGGCACGCTCACGGCGAGCCTCGTGCACCCGCGCGAGGTCTTTCGCGGGGCGATCCGCGCGGCCGCGGCCGCGTTGGTGCTGGTCCACAACCACCCGAGCGGGGATCCGCAGCCGAGCGGCGAGGATCGCGCGGTGACCCGTCGGCTCGCGGACGCGGGGCGGTTGCTCGGGATCGAAGTGCTCGATCACGTCGTCGTCGCGCGCGGCGGCCATTTCAGCTTTCGCGAGGCAGGTGAGCTGCCGCTGGCGCCCGGCTGAGCGAGGAGTGCTTTTCCCGAGGGAATGTGACGTCGGGGACTAAAGCGGGCGGGCCGGATCGGTCGATGGGACAAGGCCGGCCGCCCGGTGCGCGTCGGTCCGCCCGATCCGACGACGGGGAGCAACAGCGACATGGCCCGAGTCAGCATGGAGGCCGAAGACGCCCACGCCGACGTCAGCCGGGAAGGCGGGATCCGACCGGATCGGCGCCGCTCCGAGCGCGCGCCGATCACCGTCCGGATCGACTACGCGACGGTCGACGAGCTCTTCTCGGAGTTCACGCGGGACATCAACGAGGGGGGCCTCTTCATCGAGACCGACCAGCCCCCCGACCCCGGCACGGAAGTGACCATGCAGTTCCGCCTGCCGGGAAGCGGCGAAGCGCTGAAGACCGTCGGTCGCGTCGTGCGCGTCACGCCCGCCGTCCTCGGTCGACCCGGCGGTATGGGGATCGAGTTCGACGAACTCACCCCCGACGACCGGCGCCGCATCGACCAGATCGTCCGCAACCTCCGCGCCCACGACGGCGTCTAGCCAGAAACGAACGCACCGGCCGCGATTCGATCCTTCCGCCCGGATTCGCCGCTCAGAACGGGATGTCGTCGTCCATCGGCGGGCCGGCATCGATCGGGGCGTCGTTGCGCATGCCGCCGCCTCCGCCCCCTCCCGAGTAGCCTCCGCCGCCTCCGCCGCCTCCCCCGCCGCCGTCCGTGCGCGGGCCGATGAAGTTGACGTTGTTGGCGTTGATCTCGGTCGTGTACCGCTTGTTGCCGTCCTTGTCTTCCCACTCGCGGGTCTGGATCCGACCCTCGACGTAGACCGTGCGGCCCTTGGAGAGATACTGGTTGCACATCTCCGCCTGGCGTCCCCAGACGACGATCCGGTGCCACTCGGTTCGCTCCTGGCGCTCACCGCTCTTGTCCGTCCAGCTCTCGCTCGTGGCGAGCGTGAAGTTCACGACGGCCTGGCCGTTGGGGGTGTGTCGGAGCTCGGGATCGCGTCCGAGATTGCCGACGAGAATGGCTTTGTTGACACCTGCCATGGTGGGGGCTCCATCGGGACCGGTTGGGGAATCCGCGAACGGATTCGAGGGGGAAGGGGATTCGGGGTCCGGGACTAGTGTCTCGTCGTGGCTGAAAGGCGTCAAGGGAGGAGCCGGCGGACCCTTTTCGCCAACCGGGGGCCACGGTATCCTGCGACGCTGGTTCTCACCGGGGGGTGAGATCTCGGTTCGCACGCACCGGACGAGGGTCCGGAGGCCTTGCGCGGGACGAAGGCAGGTGAGACGCGGACGGGGTCCGAGGAGTGCAGAGGCGCGCTCCCGCTCCGCCGGGGTCGACCCGTCTCCGTCCGCGATCGGTCGCGAGAACCGAGGATTCGGGCCCCCCGATCGTCGACGCCGTCCGCGGTGATCGACCGCAGGCGTTCGGGGGGACGACCATGGCCAAGGCGGCAGCCAAGTCGCGCGCGAAGCGGGGCAAGCGGAAGGCCGAAGAGCGGTCCGAAGACGGGCCCGTCCTCGTCGCGGCGGGGGCGGAGATCGCGGGGCTCGTGCTGATCGGGCTCTCGCTGCTCGCGACGTTGGCGCTCGCGACCTACGCGCCCGAGGACCCGATCGGCGCGCTGGTCAAGGTCTCGAACCAGGCCGGACCGGTCGGCGCGACGCTCGCCGGCGGCCTGCTCCAGGGCTTCGGCGCGGGCTCGGTCGTGCTCGTCGCGGCCTGCGCGTTCCTCGGCGGCCGACTCGTGATGAGCCTCGGGCTGCCGGGGCTGTTGTCGCGCTTCTGGATCGGGGCGCTCGTGCTGATTCCGACCGTCGCGCTGCTCCCCCCGCTCCTCTACGCCCTGGCGCCGGAGTCGATCCCGTGGTTCGAGCCGGGCTGGCTCGGCCAGCACGGGGCGGACACGCTCACGCTGCTCTTCGGCACCGCCGGCGCACTGGTCCTGACCGGCCTCGGTCTCGCGGTCGGCGTGCTCTCCCTTTCCGGGGTGTCGAGCGGCGCCGTGCTCGGCGCGCTCGGCCGCGCCGCCGTCTGGACGATCGAACGGGCGATGGCGTTCGGCGAGTGGGTGATGCGGACCCTGCGTCGTGCGATGGACTTCGCGGTCCACCTGACGCGGGCGACGATCGCCGGCGTCGGTCGCGGCGCGCGGCAGACGCGTGAAGCGATCACGCAGATCTCGGTCCGTCGCGAACAGAAGGCGCGGCGCGAGCGCGTGCAGGAGCGACGCGAGCCCGAGTTCAGCTTCGAGGAGGAGGTTCGCGAGCAGGAGGAGCCGGCGTCCCCCGTCGACGTCCTCGCCGCTCCCGAGGAAAAGCCGGCGCCGGCCGCGCGCCGCATGCGCGCCGGTGAAGAGCCCGACATCGTCGATCACGACGAGGAACGCAAGCGATCGCGCAAACCCGAGCAGGAGGCCTTCCAGTTCAACGAGCACGGGCCGAGCGGCCCCTTCCAGCTGCCCGACGTCGCGCTCTTCGAGGCGCCGCCGGACGGCGAGCGGACCTACGACCGTGACTCGCTGCTCATGAATTCGAAGATCCTGGAGAAGAAGCTCCAGGACTTCGGCGTGACGGGGCGCGTCGTGCGCGTCCATCCCGGCCCCGTGATCACCATGTACGAGTACGAGCCCGCCGCGGGCATCAAGGTCAACAAGATCGTCGGCCTGACCGACGATCTGACGATGGCCCTCCGCGCGATCTCGATCCGGATCATCGCGCCGCTGCCCGGCAAGTCCGTCGTCGGCATCGAGGTCCCGAATCCGCAGCGCGACACGGTCTACCTGCGCGAATGCCTCGAGTCCGAGAGCTTCCGAAAGAGCAAGGGCAAGCTCGCCGTCGCGATGGGCAAGGACATCTTCGGCAACTCGGTGACCTCCGACCTGGCGAAGATGCCCCATCTGCTGGTCGCCGGTTCGACGGGCACGGGCAAGTCGGTCTTCCTGAACTCGTTCCTCTGCTCGCTGCTGATGCGCGCGACGCCGAACGAGCTGAAGCTGCTGATGGTCGACCCCAAGATGCTCGAGCTGTCGATCTACGACGGCATCCCGCACCTGATCGCCGACGTGGTGACGAGCCCCAAGCGCGCGGCAGCGGCACTCCAGGGCGTCGTTCGCAAGATGGAAGAGCGCTACCAGATGATGAGCGCGACCGGCGTGCGCAACATCGACCAGTTCAACGAGAAGGCGCGCAAGATGCTCGAGGAAGGCGAGGAGTCCTTCGAGCTGAAGCTGAAGCCCGGTCAGACCGCGCCGGAAGAGATCGAGTGGCAGGAGTTGCCCTACATCGTCGTCGTAATCGACGAGCTCGCCGACCTGATGATGTCGTCCGCCAAGGAAGTGGAGGAGTCGCTCCAGCGCCTCGCCCAGATGGCCCGCGCCGCGGGTATCCACCTCGTCCTCGCGACCCAGCGACCCAGCGTCGACGTCCTCACGGGCGTCATCAAGGCGAACTTCCCCGCCCGCGTATCCTTCCAGGTCTCGAGCGGCACCGACTCCCGGACGATTCTCGACCAGAAGGGCGCGGACGATCTGCTGGGCATGGGCGACATGCTCTTCCTCCCGCCGGGAACGGCGGTCCTGCAGCGGATCCATGGCCCCTTCGTGAACGAGACCGAGGTCCACGACCTCGTATCCTTCCTGAAGGATCAGGGGAGGCCGGTCTTCGACGACGACCTCATGCGGGCCAGCGAGGAGGCCGCGACGATCGAGAGCCGGGGCGAGGACGTGGACGAGATGTTCGACCAGGCGGTCGAGATCGTCGCGACGACGCGGAACGCGTCGATCTCGTACGTGCAGCGCCGACTCAAGATCGGTTACAACCGGGCGGCCCGCATCATTGAGCAGATGGAACTCGAGGGCATGATCGGTCCGCAGATCGGTTCGAAGGGCCGAGAGGTCCTCCTGCCCACGCCGGCCGTCGAGGAAGAGATCGACTGAGTCGTCGCCGGCGGGCCCTTTCGAGGACGAAGGGGCGGGAGGCGCCTGCGCGGCGCGATCGGAGGCGGAGACGATGTCGACGAAACGGGTCAGGGCGACGGGGCCGGCGCTGATCGCGCTCCTGGCCCTCGGCGTCGGAGCCGCGCCCGCGGAAGAAGCCACCTCGGGCGGTTGCAGCCCGGATGCCGGCGAGCGGATCGCTCGGCGCGTACAGACCCGCTACGACGGGATTCGCGATCTCTCAGCCACGTTCGAGCAGCAGAGCGAATCGGCGACCTTCGGCGGCCAGGCGTTGATGGATTCGGACGTGAAGCGCGGCGAGGTCGTCTTCGCGAAGCCCGGGCGGATGCGCTGGCGCTACGCGGACCCGGAGCCGAGCCTCGTCGTGAGCGATGGGGAGACGCTCTGGATCCACGACATCGAAGGCGGCACGGCGACGCGCCTCGAGGTCACGGCCGGGTACCTGAGTGGCGCTGCGCTCCAGTTCCTGCTGGGCGATGGGCGCATCCTGGACGCCTTCGACGTCGAGGCCACCGAGTGCAAGGCCGATCGCGTCGGGCTCGACCTGCGTCCGCGCGAGGACTCGACCTACGAGCGGCTGGGGCTGATCGCCGATCCCGCGACGGGCGACATCGTCGCGACGTCGGTGGTCGACCTCTTCGGGAACGAGACGACGATCCGGTTCGAGGACGTCGTCGTCAACCAGGCGCCGCCGCCCGAGACGTTCGCGTTCGACCCGCCGGATGGGGTCGAGCTGATCGACTACGCCGCCGGAAATGCCGCCGGAAATGCCGCCGGAAACGCCGCAGGCGCCATCGGCGACGGTTGGCCGAGCGACGGGGCCGGGGACCAAGGCGCGCCCTGAGCCGGCCCCCGCTGGGGGGAAGTCTCCGCCGCCCCGCCGGAAGGGGCGCGACGGACCCGCTTGGGCACTTCGGTTCCGCAGCCCGGCACCGTCGCAAGACAGTGCGAAGCGAACGACCGGCATTCCATCCGCAACCCGCTGGCAGATGCCTGCCGATGCGATCTCGACGTTTTCGTCCGAATTCCGCCGGCGCGCCCCTCGACTGCCGCACCGTTTGGCAGTGCGATCCGTCGAAACCGCGCTCCAGGGGCAGGTGACTCACCCGTTGGCACTGCGAGACGGAGCCCCGTCGAGGCGCCGCGCCGGCGGCGGGGAATGCACCGATCGGAGCCGGGGTGTTCGCATCGGAACGCTTTACTCATTATAAAACGGGAGTTTATGACGATCTCTGCGGATTTGATCCGGTTGACACGGGGGGGTTCGCCGATACACTCGAAAAATCGGAAAACGGCTTCAAATTCGAGGAGTTCAAGAGGTTTCCGCCGTCGCTCGATGTGTCCAGCCCGCCTAACACCGTTCTCTGTCGCCTCGAGTCGCCCCGAGATGTCCGCGAAGCGACAACGGGGCCCCCGGCAGTTACGGTGCAGGGGGCCACGACGTAGTTCCGTTCGTGGTGATCGAGGCAGAAATGGGTGTGGATCGTCCCGGCGGAAATCGACCCCAGCGACGGGCCGAGCACGCACACAGCAGCGTTTCGGCGTCCTGGACACGAGAGGCGGCCGACAGCGTGCCTCTGATTCCCCCGATGACCCGTAGAGGAGCCCCGCAGTGCGGGGAGACGGTTCCGACCGGTACAGCGCAGGCCCGACGTCGACATGCGAAGAGCGGGACGGACCGGCGGACAAGCCGCCTCGAGCAGCGGAGCAGACAGCGGAGGAAGGGAAAGCGGGAGGAATGCTAGGGCGGCCCGGGACGACGGGGAGCGAGAGCGTGGAGGCGCTCGCCGGCAATGTCTTCGCGACATCGGCCGTACGCACCGGCTCGGCGCGCCGTGGCTGCTTCCCGACGGCTCGTTTCCGCTCCGCCGACCCGGCCTTCGGCCGCTCCATCTCTAGGTCCACGAAGCGTTTTTCGGCGTTCTGCAGCGTCTCCGGTTCTTCCGTCGAGGCGGCGGCCCCTCTGATTCACCCCACGGAACGCGCCCGTTCCGTCCGCGGCGGCAGCTTGCTGTCCCCCGTTTCCCACCCCCCGGCAACGCACAGGCAAGAGGGCGAGCAAGCCCGTGTCGCCTCGAACGAGGTCCGCTCGGGCGCTCGTTCCGGAACGCGAATCGATTCGCACGTCCGGTTTCTCGAGGGGGCACGGCGAAAGCCGGCACACCCTTTGCAGTACTCGATGGGTGAGGGATGGGGCCGTTCCGACTCCGCAATTTTCTGCGGGGTGGGTGGCCCGGGCAAGGCCTAGGCAAGGCACGAGGAGAGAGCGCAATGAGCGAACATGATTCGGACTCTTCCGGAGGCGGCAACTCCGGCTCGCAGGGTGGAGGCTCCGGTCGGAAGGGATTCGTGCGCGACGTCATGCGGCGAATCAATCCGACGGGCGGAGCGGCCTCGGCGAGCGGACGCCCGGAGGACGAGGAGTTCGCCCAGGGCGGATCGCCGGCCTACGGAGGCGGCGACGCGCCGCATCCGGGCAGCGGCCGGTCCGACAGCGAGGCCGAGCGCCTCCAGGACGCCATGCGCTTCTTCGGCAGCGACTCGAACGAGTTCCGACACCGGCTCGACCGGATGCTCGCCGACTTCGAGACGCTGCGGCGCCGCTACGACCAGGCGCGCACCCAGCATCGCGATGCCGAGCGGCAGAACGAGAAGTTGGTGGCGATGCTCCAGGAGGCGAAGCAGCAGATCGAGCTCCTGAAGGAGGAGGTCGACAAGCTCTGCGCGCCGCCGAACACCTACGGCATCTTCCTGCGGGCCAACAAGGACGGCACGAGCGAGATCCTGATGGACGGGCGCCCCATGCGGGTGAACGTCCATCCGAACCTGGATCCGTTCCAGCTCGACGAGGGGCAGTACGTCGTCCTCAACGAGGCCTTCAACATCATCGAAGGCGCCGAGTACACCCAGCGCGGTGAGGTCTGCACGGTCGTCGATTCGATCTCCGACAGCCGCGTGATCGTCAGTGGGCACACCGACGACGAGCGGGTGGTCACGCTCTCCGAGCCGCTGCGCCGCGAGGCGATCAAGGTCGGGGACCCGCTGCTGGTCGACATGCGCACGATGTACGCGTTCGAGAAGCTGCCGAAGTCGTCGGTCGAAGAGGTGATGCTCGAGGAGATCCCGGACGTCAGCTACGAGGACATCGGGGGACTGGGCGATCAGATCGAGATCCTGCGCGACTCGGTCGAGCTGCCCTACCTCCACCCGGACGTCTTCCTGGAGCACAAGCTCAGCCCGCCCAAGGGCATCCTGCTCTACGGGCCGCCCGGCTGCGGCAAGACGCTGATCGCGAAGGCGGTGGCGAACAGCCTGGCCAAGCGGATCGAGTCCCGGACGGGCAAGGCCACCACGGCGTACTTCCTGAACGTCAAGGGCCCGGAGCTGCTCAACAAGTACGTCGGCGAGACCGAGAGCAAGCTGCGCGAGGTCTTCAAGAAGGCCCGCGACAAGGCGAGCCAGGACGTGCCGGTCGTCGTCTTCTTCGACGAGATGGACTCGCTCTTCCGCATGCGCGGATCGGGCGTCTCCTCGGACATGGAGGCCACGGTCGTGGCCCAGTTCCTGTCGGAGATCGACGGCGTCGAATCGCTGCAGAACGTGATCGTGATCGGCGCCTCGAACCGTCAGGACCTGATCGACCCGGCGGTCCTCCGTCCCGGTCGTCTCGACCTGAAGGTGAAGGTGTCGCGGCCCGACCGCGAGTCCGCCATCTCGATCCTCGAGAAGTACATGACGTCGGACCTGCCGCTCCACGAGAGCCTGGTCGCCCGCTTCGACGGCGACCGCGACAAGGCCTGCTCCGGCATGATCAAGGAAGTCGTCGACAACATGTATTCCGAGGGGGACGAGAACAAGTTCCTCGAGGTGACCTACGCCAAGGGCGAACGCGAGATCTTCTACTTCAAGGACTTCTCCTCCGGCGCGATGCTCGAGAACATCGTCGCACGCGCCAAGCGCAAGGCCGTCAAGCGCTTCCTCGAAGGGGGCGAGCACGGCATCACGGCCGACGACCTGATCGAGTCGGTGCGCGAGGAGTTCAAGGAGAACGAGGATCTTCCGAACACCACGAATCCGGACGACTGGGCCCGGATCTCCGGTCGGAAGGGCGAACGGATCATCAACGTCCGCACGCTCATCACCGGCATGGAGCGCAAGGAAGAGAGCATCGAGAACGTCTCCGCCGGCCAGGGGCAGTACCTCTGATCGCCAGCTGAGAAGAACGAGAGCCTTCGGGTCGGCGGCAGCCGAGCGGGAACCAGAGCACGGCCCGCCGCCGACCCCGAAGGCGCCCCATCTCCGCCGAGCGCGGAGCGGCTTTTCCCTCCGCCGGAGCGCGGAGGCTGCCCGGGCCGGGCCCATCGGCTCCGGGGACACGAACCGAACGCGAACGACGCGTTCAGGAGCTTCGATTCGAGATGGCGATTCCCACCGTCATGGGTACCGAGATTGAGTTCGGGATCATGGTCAAGAACGACCCCGACTTCGACCCCATCTCGTCCTGCGTCCTGATCGTGAACGCGTATCGCGAGGATCCGGACGGTCGCATCCTCTGGGACTACGACCAGGAGAACCCGCTCGCGGACGCGCGCGGCTTCCAGGTCGAGGGCGAGAAGTACACGCCCAATCAGCAGGAGAACATCGCCCGCAACAAGACGCTGATCAACGGCGCTCGGTACTACGTCGACCACGCGCACCCGGAGTACTCGAGCCCCGAGGTGACGAACGCCCGTGACCTCGTGATCCACGAGAAGGCGGGCGAGCGCGTGATCGAGATCAGCCGTCGCGAGGCCAATCAGCTGCTGCCGGAAGGCGCGCAGATGCTGATCTACAAGAACAACTCCGACCGCAAGGGCAACAGCTACGGCTGCCACGAGAACTACCTCATGGACCGTCGCACGTCCTTCAAGCAGGTCGTCGAGCCGCTGCTGCCCTTCTTCTCGACGCGCCAGATCTGGTGCGGCGCGGGCAAGGTCGGCAGCGAGAACCGCAGCCACCCCTGCGATTACCAGCTCTCCCAGCGCGCCGACTTCTTCGAGACCGAGGTCGCGCTCGACACGATGGTGAAGCGCCCGATCGTGAACACGCGAGACGAGCCGCACGCCGACCGCGAGAAGTATCGGCGCCTCCACGTGATCGTGGGCGACTCGAACATGAGCGAGTACACGATCTATCTGCGGAACGGGGTGACGGCGCTGATCCTGTCGATGATCGAAGACGGCGCGATCACGAAGGACCTGTCGCTGCGTGACCCCGTGAAGGCGATCCGCGAGGTCTCCCACGACGTCAGCCTGACCCAGACGCTCACGATGGACGACGGGACGTCGAAGACGGCGCTCCAGATCCAGAACGAGTTCTACGAGATGATGCTCGCCTACACCTCGTCACGATCCCTGGATCCGATCCAGAAGGACGTGATCCAGAAGTGGGGCGAGGTCCTCGAGGCCCTCGGCGACGATCCGATGAAGCTCGACACCCGAATCGACTGGGTGATCAAGAAGCGCCTCATCGAGGGCTACATGCGTCGCAAGAGCCTCGGCTGGGACGACTCCCAGGTCCAGATGCTCGACCTCCAGTACCACGACTCGCGTCCGGACAAGGGGCTCTACTCCCTGCTCGAGCGCCAGGGCAAGGTCGAGCGCATCGTGACGGACGAGGAGATCCAGCACGCCGTCTACAACGCGCCTCGGGACACGCGCGCGTTCTTCCGCGGCGAGTGCCTGAAGCGCTACCCGAGCGAGGTCTTCGGCGTGAACTGGGACTCGATCTCGTTCGGCCTCGAGGACGAATCGATCAAGCGCGTCATGATGGCGGAGCCCCTCAAGGGGACGAACGAAATCGTCGGGGGACTGCTCGACGCGTCGGAGACGGCGGCGCAGCTCCTCGAGAACATGGGTTCCTAGGCGCCGCGTACGTACACGCAGCGCCCGCAGGGCGCACGCACAGGGCGCGCCTGCAGGGCGCGTGGACAGGAAGGGCCGAAGCGCTGGTCAGCTACGATCAGGACGGGCCCGGAGGTAACTGAGATGGCGAATTTCATCACGACCGAACGACTGCAGAAGCGCACCGACGACGAGGATCTGCCGATCTTCTCCGCGATGGCGGAGAAGGGTGGCCAGACCCAGAAGAACAAGGGCGGTGGCAGCGACGACGGCGACGACAGCGCCGGCGACGGTGGACAGAAGCTCAAGGAGAAGGGCGAGGATCTCAAGGAGGACATGGACAACCTCCTCGACGAAATCGACTCGGTTCTCGAAGAGAACGCCGAAGAGTTCGTGAAGAACTACGTCCAGCGCGGCGGCGAGTAGGGATTTCTTTCGCGGCGATCGCCGCGTGGACAGATCGGCGCGTCGCGCGAGCGGCGAACGCCAGTAGAACGGTCTCTGAGGGGGGAACAGTGCCGGTTCAAGGCAACTATCAGGGTTCGAGCTTCTTCGAGCTCTTGAAGGCGGATCATCCGCATCTCGCGCCGGATCTCTCGGCGTGGGGCGAGAGCGCGGCGGCGCTGCGGCCGGAGAGCGTTCCGCACGGGACGACCGTGCTGACCATGAAGTTCGGCGACGGCGTCCTGGTCGCGGGCGATCGCCTCGCG
>JBCCZJ010000137.1:0-11012 GCA_039187915.1 Myxococcota bacterium | reverse complement strand
TACTACCTCTACTTCGCCGATCACAAGGGCGACCGCATCCGGCTCGCCTACGCCGATCGGCTCGAAGGCCCCTGGACGCTGCATCCGCCGGGCGCACTCGGGCTGGCCCGGTCCCACTTCGCGGTCGAGCCGCCCGAGGTGGGCTGGTGGACGCTGCAGGCCATGCGTTTCCTCGCCTGGACCCGGGGCGTCCGCGTCACCCACTCGATCGAGCGCGAGCTCACGACACCGCACATCGCTTCGCCCGACGTCCACGTCGACCCTGCGAATCGACGCTTCGTGATGTACTTCCACGGCCTCGACGGTTTCGCGTCCCAATCCACGCGGGCGGCGCTCTCGAAGGACGGCGTCCACTTCGAGGCGCGCCCGGAGATCCTGGGACGGACCTATTTGCGCGCGTTCGCTTACCGGGGCGAGACCTACGCGCTCGCGATGCCCGGACAGCTCTATCGCGCGCGCGACGCGATCTCGGGCTTCGAGCCGGGCCCGCGCCTCTTCGAACCGGACATGCGCCACGCCGGGCTGCTCGTGCGCGGCGACACGCTGCACGTCTTCTGGACGCGCGTCGGCGACGCCCCTGAAGTGATCCTCCGCTCGACGATCGACCTGCGCGGCCCCTGGGAGTCGTGGCGGGAGCGCGACGCCTTCGAGGTGCTCCGCCCGGCGTTCGACTGGGAGGGTGCCGACGCGCCCGTCGAGCCCTCGATCCGCAGCGTCGCCGCCGGCCATGTGAATCAGCTCCGAGACCCCTTCGTCTTCGAAGAGGACGGCCGGACGTTCCTGCTCTATGCGATCGCCGGGGAAAGCGGCCTCGCCCTCGCCGAGCTGCACACCGCGCCGAGCGGGGAGTAGATCCCGCGCGAAGGAAGAGCCTCCCCTGCGCCGCGCGCGGCCGGGCGGTCTCGGGCGTTCCCTTCCCCCTCCCGGGACAGAGCGCTCAAGCCCCCTCTTCCATTTCGACGGGCTCGAAGGGCGCGTCCGCCGAAGCGCGCGACCACACCGTCTCGCCCGGACGGTCCAGCCCGAGGCCCTGCGCCCGAAGCGTCCGCTTCCGCACGCGATGGCCCTCGGTGAGCGGTAGGGCCTCGACGAACCGGAGGTACCGGGGCATCTGGGACGTTCGGAAGACGCGCTCGAGCACCGACTCGATCTCGGCGACCTCCAGCTTGTGGTCGGGGCGGAGCTCGATCGCCACGACGACGTCTTCGAAGCCCTCGTCCTCCGCGGGAACCCCGTAGGCGGCGGCCAGATCGATCGCGCGCAGCTGTTCGCAGAGCCGCTCTTCGATCTCGCGCGTCAGCACACGACCGCCGCGGGTGTTCACGACGTCCGCTCGTCGGTCGACGAGCCAATGATCCCCGTCGGCGTCGACCCGCACGAGATCGCGCGAATCGAGCCACGCGTCGTTCGCTTCGAAGACGCTCCGCAGCGGCCGCAGGTCGAGCTCCCCGCGTTCGGGCTCGACTCGCTCGAGGAGGAGCCCCACGCGGCCGCGCCGGCATTCCGCGGCGAGACCGGATGCGTCGACCTCGATCCGGTCGTGGTCGGGATCCCAGGGCGCCACGGCGATCTCGCCGGCGCCCGGCAGTGGCCGGCCGATCGATCCGACCTTCTTGCCGCGGAGGTTCACGAGCACCGCGTTGCCCTCGGAGGGCGCGAAGAACTCGACCACGTCGACCGAAGGAAAACGTTCCCGCACGCGCTGCCAGAGCGTCTTCGGCATCCCGCTGCCGGCCACCAGGCGGATCGCGTGATTCCGTTCGTAGGGGTCCTCCGTCGCGTTCACGATCGCCCGCAGCATCGCTCCCGTATAGAAGACGACGTTCACGCCGTAGCGCCGCGCGTCGCGCCAGAACGAAGTGGGATCCAGGACGGGGCCGAACTCGCTCGCCATCGCGAGCCGCGCGCCGCTCGTGAGCGCGCCGCCGACGCAGACGAGCAGCCCCGTCGCGTGGTGGATCGGTGTTCGGCAGTAGACCGTGTCCTGTCGGGTCAGTGCGCAGGCGGACGCGGTCCCGTAGGCGGAGGTGGCCCAACGGCGATTGGTCACACGATTCGCCCGGAGACGACCGCCCTCCCCCGCGATCAGGATGGCAGCCAGCTCGCCGGCACGGCCGGGATTCGGGGCGTACCAGTCGGGGAGCGCGACCGGGTCGGGGTCGATCGCCTCCATGTCGACGAGCCCGTCCGCGAGGGTCCGCGGCTCGCCGCCCCCGCCGAGGACGAAGACGTCACGTCCATAGGCGGCCCGCGCGGTCTCCGCGTTCTCGGGATCGGAGAGCAAATGATCGACACGGGCGACACCGAACTGATCCTCGAGCGGAAGGTCCGGCCGCAGCAGGACGGCGATCGCCCCCATCCGGGAGAGCGCGACGACCGAGGCGACGGCGCTCGGACGCGTCTGCATCAGCACGCCGACGTGGTCCCCGTGACGCACGCCGAGCTCGACGAAGCCGCGCACGATGTTGTCGACCCGCTCGTTCGCGGCGGAATAGGGATAGGCGCGCCCGTCGAACAGGAAGAACGTGTCGTCCGGCGCGTCTTCCGCCCGCTCCGACAGCGCGCGCCCCGGACTGACCCGCGTGCGCGACCGGATGCGCGCGAGCTGGTCGAGCCGGCCCGCCTGGGGGCGCACGATGTCGACCAGCCGTTCCAGCTGACCGAGGCGGAGTCCGAAGCCCCGCGCGGCGCCCGTGACGATGCCCGCGCCGAGCTCGAAGGAGAGCGCGCCGGCGTCTCGCAGGCGTTCGAAGGGACCGCGCTCGCGATCGAGCTCGATCCGCTCGTCGAGCCGCTCGGCCTCCTCCGGGAGCCCGCCCTCGTTCCGGCACCAGGACAGCCATTCGTCGACCGCGGGCCAGACGACCCTCGAAGAAGTCGAGCCGACCACGAGACCGAAGTGTCCGGCGTCGACGCCGACCTCGAAGCACGCGGCGCGGGGCGCGGCCTCGTGGATCGCGCGCACGGTCTCGGGTGGCGCGATCGCGTCGGTCGCGCCGGTGAAGGCGAGGATGGGACACGTGATGTCCGCCAGGGTGACGGCACGATCGTCGATCACCAGCCCGCCCTGCAGCAGGCGGTTCTGGGCCACGAGCTGACGCAGGAGATCGGCCAGCGCCGGCCCGGGGAAGGCGGTCCAGCCTTCGGTCTCCATGAAGCGGCGCACGCCCTCCCGCTCCTCGATCGCCTCCCGATCCGAGAGCGTGGCAAGGAACTGGATGCGCTGCCGCACGGTCTTCACCGGATCGAGCAGCTGGAACCCGAGCCGCGTCGCCCAGCTCGGGACGCCGTCGGGCATGAGGGCGTTCTGGATCTCGCCCGCGCCCTCGAGCGCCCTGATCAGGAGATCCGTCGGCACGTTCGAAGGCAGGCCGCCATGCAGATCGACACCGCTTCCGAAGGTCACGATCGACGCGAGGGACTCCGACTGGCGATAGGCCGCCGCCTGATAGGCGAACATCCCGCCCTGCGAATAGCCCATGAGGTGGACCGGGCGGCCCGTCTTCCGGTGGACTTCGTCGACCGCCGCGGAAACCGCGACCACGTGATCGCTGAGCGTCCGTTCGAGTCCGCCCTCCTCCTCCTCGGGCGAACCGAAGTCGACCACGTACGGATCCGCGCCCATTTGCCCGAGCGTCGTGACCGAGCTCGCGTCCGGGGCGATGTCCCAGAGATCGGCGCTCAGCATGAGCGGCGGGACCAGCACGACGGGCTCGCCGTGCTCGGCGTCCGGCGCGTCGTGCGGGTGGTAGTGGCGGACGCGATGGTGGGGGCCGCGATGGACGACGTCGTAGGGCGTCTCGCGCCGCTCGGAGAGGCGCCCCTTGCGCGCGATCTCGACCCCGTTCCAGAGGGCGGACGCGATGCCGCCCAGCCCCACGGCCGCCTTTCGCGCCGCCTGCTCTTCGCTCCTCGCCATGACGACGCTCCCGCTGGGTGATCGGCCCGCGGCCGTAGAGACCGCGAGGTGATCCGGGAAGATCGGCGGGATCGGCGTGAAAGTCGAGGCCCGCAGGCGGAGCCGTGCCCCTCAGTCCGCGGGGTCCAGCAGCGTCTCCTCGAAGCAGGCCGCGGGCATGGGCATCCGGGCCGCGCAGTCGCGCCCGGCGTCGAGGTCCATGCCATTGCCCGTGACCCTTTCGCGGACCTCGGGGAGCAGCGCCACTGTCCCGATCACCATCGCGTCGTTGCCGAGCTTCACGATCTGCCCCATCCCGACGTCGCCACAGGGAAGCACCGTCCCCAACGTCTCGAGCGCCGGGCGGCCGTCCTCGACCGCGTCCCCGCCGACCCTCGGCGAGAGCTCGCCCATCGCGCCGAGTCCGAGCGAGCCGATCCGCCCGGCCGGCGCCGTCATCGCGCGCGCTCCGCCCGGCGCTCGGCGACCCGCGCCTCGAGCGCCTCGAGCCCGCGCGCGTACGCTTCTTCGTACCAGCCCGGATCCCAGAACAGGACGCCGACGCCCGCGTAGTCCTCGTGCTGGATGACCCGCGTGCCCCCCTCGACGGATTCGAGGATCCAGTGGTGATCGAAGGTCAGGATCCCGGGCAGGCCGCCCGACTGATTCAGCTCCACCCCGGGCTCGAGCCGTCGGATCTCCGCCTCGACCGGCGTCGTCGTCCCGTCCGGCGTCATCATGCGGTAGGCCATCGTTCCGCCCTCCCGAAACGCACCGTCCGCTTCGACGAGCACCGGATTCCACGCGCCGTAGCCGCTCCCGTCCATCAAGACCGACCAGATCTCGCTGGACGAGGCCGGCACCCAACGCTCCACGTGGACGGACTTGCAGCCCGAGAGGCCGAGCGTGAGGAAAAGCAGCGCGATCCACCGCACGCCGTCCAGCATGGGCCGCGTCACGCGGACGCGCCGCCGTTCGGCAGCAGCATCTGCTCCATCTGTGCGATGAAATCCTGACGCGGCGCCCCGCCCATCAGCCCCATCAGCATTTGCGCGTCCGCGCCGACCGGGTTGTGAACCGGCATGTCTTCCGTCGCACACCGGTAGATCACGTCCGCGACCTCCTGCGGATCCGCGGTCGCGCCGCCTTCGCTGCTCACGACGCTCATCAGATGTGCCCGAAGCTTCGCCGCGTAGGCGGCCAGCTCCGGATCGCCCGCTTCGATGTCCTCGTTGTCGTTGTTCGCGCCGAAGGCCGTCGTCATGTAGGCGCCCGGGGCGACCGTCTTCGCGAGGATCCCGAGCGGCTTCACCTCGAGGGCGAGCCCCTCGGTCAAGCCTTCGACGGCGTACTTGGTCGACGTGTAGACCGAGTCCGTAGGCAGGGCCATCAGACCGGCCATCGAGGTCACGTTGATGATCCGTCCGCCCTGCTGACGGCGCATGATCGGCAAGACGGCTCGACAGGTCTTCATGACCCCGAACACGTTCGTCTCGTACATGTCGCGGATCATGCGATCGCTCGACTGCTCGAGCAGCGCGTGGCCGCCGTAGCCCGCATTGTTGACGAGCACGTCGATCGCGCCGAAACGCTCGCAGGTTGCCGCGAGCGCCCGGGTGATCTCGTCCGGCTCCGTCACGTCGAGACGTTCGACGACGAGACCCCGCTCCGCGAGGTCCTTGCCCATCTCGGGTCGCCGCATGGTCGCCACCACGTTCCAGCCTTTCGCGTGGAACGTCTCGGCGGCGAGCCGCCCGATGCCCGTGGAGCAGCCGGTGATCAACACCGTTCCCTGCGTCGTCATCGCTCTTCCCTCCCGCCTGGCGGCGGCGCGCGCACGCCCGGCATTAAAGAACCGTTGGTCTTTTATTAAGTAACCAGTGGTCGCTTGTCAACACGCCGGATACCCTCTGAGGATGTCGACCGACCCCGAAGAGGACACCCGCGCGAGCGCGCCCGCGCTCGACTGGCAGCGCGCGCGCCGGCCCGAGCAGAAGGCGGAGCGCCGCCGTGCGATTCTCGACGCGACCCTCGCTCTGCTCGACGCGGGCGGCGTGGAGGGCACGACGCTCTCCGAGATCGCACGCCGCGCCGGGCTGTCGAAGGCGAACTGCTACCGCTACTTCGAAAGCCGCGAGGCAATTCTGCTCGAGCTGACCCTCGTCGAGAGCGGCGCGTGGATGCAGGCGATCGAAGCACGACTCGCGGCGCTGCCGGACACCGGCGACGTCGACGCGGTGACCGACGTCTTCGTCGCGGAGACGGTCACCCGCCCGCGTCTCTGCGCCCTCTACGGCGCGATCTACTCGGTGATGGAGCGCAACGTGAGTCCGGACGGCGTCGCCGCCTTCAAGCTCGCCTTCCACGACCGGGTCTTCGGCTCCCTCGACGCGCTGACGCGCGCCGTGCCTCCCCTCACGACGGAAGATGCCGAACGCTTCGTGCTCTTCCTGGGCTTCTTCATCGCCGGCGCCTGGCCGAGCGCGACGCCCGCGCCGGGCGTGGCCGAGGCCCTCGCGCGACGCGAGCATCGGTTCCGCCCGCGCGACTTCGAGGAAACACTCCGGGCCCACACCCGCACCGTCCTGCTCGGGCTGATCAGCGCGCGGACCGATCCCGCCGGCTAGCGCGCCGCGGGCACGAAGCAGGTCGGGCAATCCGGTACAACGGCGTCGAGATCCTCGGGGAACTGGTACTGGGGCTCGGCCGTACGCGCACGGCGGTCGTCCTCGGCCCGACCGGGGTCTCCGTCCACGGACGCGGGGGCGGGTCGCATGACCGCGTCCTTCCAGTCGTCGGTCTCCGCCCAGCGGAGGTCGAGCGAGCGGATCTCGCCGGGACGTTCGGCGCTCGCGAGATGGTCGAGCGCCGCGCGGACGATGAGGTCCTGGGAGGCCGGATCGTTCGGCTTCCCCGCCGTGCGCCCGAGCGGAAAGTCGGTGAAGACGGCGCGGGGAGGATGAACGCTCGCCGTGATCGAACGGGCGCTCGACAGCGACACGGTCGGAATCCCGCGTGCCTCTACTTCCCGGGCGATCAGTCCCACGGACTGATGGCAGACGGGTCAGACGGGCACCAGGAGCGCGACGTCGATCTCATCGTGCTGGAGTCGATCGGCGATCGCCGGCGCGAGCACGTCGCGAACCCGACGGGACGAGTAGATCCCGCCCATGAACGTGTAGGCGAAGGGGCCGAGCGAGGCGATCGCGCCCGTTGCCACGAGGCGCCGGAGCGGATCGAGCGGGAGGACCACGTTGGGATCCTCGCGGGCGTCCGTCAGGTCGTAGGCGAAGTGCGTGATCCGCAGCGCCTCGCGCGGCGTGGACGTTTCGATCGCCCGGAAGCTCAGGTCGTCCTTCCAGTGGAAGGCCGGCTGTCCCAGGGCGTAGATCCCGCCGGACGCGACGACCCCCACCCGCCAGCCGGACGCGCCCCCGGACGGCCGCACGAAGGGCGGCGGGTCCGGCTCCTCGACCCAGGCATACGGCGGATAGCCGAGCGCACCGTACTGCGCGCGCGTGCGCGCGATGTAGTCGATCGGATCCTGGCGCATGCGCGGACGATACCGCGCGGCGTCCCGAAACGAGAACGCCCTCCGCAGGGGAGCGGAGGGCGTTCAGGTCATCTCACGACGAATCGGGTGGTCGTGGAGCGACGCGCGCTGCGCGTCGCCGGACTCAAGCCTTCTTGGCCTGGCGGCGGGCGACGCCCGCGAAGCCGGCGAGACCGAGGCCCATGAAGAGCGCGGTGCTCGGCTCCGGCACCACCGTGCGGTTCAGCTCGACACCGATCAGGCTCATGTTGAAGGGCGCGATCAGGACGACCGAGCCATTGACGACGTCGAGCGTCGACGTGCCACCGACGGCGCCGATCGACATGTTGCCGACGATCTGGAAGAGACCGACGGCCGTGCTGAACGGCGTGACACCCGCGCCGCTCGTGATCGATCCGGCGATCGGACCGGGGATGCCGAACTGGTTGGTCCCGGCGAGGGTGCCGGAGAGCAGGAGACCGAGGCCCGTGAGGCTCCAGGTCCCGTCTCCGATCGAGCCGCTCGCGGCGGGCGAACCGTTCGAATAGGTGACGTTGTAGCTACCCGCGGCGACCGGGATGTTCGGCCCCCCCAAGTTGAGGGTGGAACCGGGCGCGACGCCGTACGTGACGGTGATCGGGACGGCGTTGGCACTCGCTGCGAAGAAACAGGAAGCTACGAGGACGGCGACGAGGCCCAGCGACTTGCGGGCCGACTTCTGAACGAACAACTGCATCAGGATTCCCCTTCCCGTGAGAATGTGGGGAGAATCCTACTCGAATCTCGACCGGACGGTCAAGCTGAAAATGGTTTTCGATTTCAGGTTTTTCGTCGCATCCGGACGCAGTTAGGCGGAGCGCCCCGCTCGGACCGGCCCGCGTGGCCAGCGCAGGGAGCCCCTTGCGTGGCCAGCGCAGGGAGCCCCTTGCGTGGCCAGCGCAGGGAGCCCCTCGCGCGGTCAGCGCAGTCGGCCCCGCGCGCGTTCAGCGCAGATAGCCCATCGCGCGCAACCGGTCGGCAATCGCCGGGTCGATCCGGATGTCCTCCTGCCGCACGCCCTCGTCCGGGAATTCGCGCAGGTGCGCTTCGAGTTGCGTGGCCATCCGCGCCCGCTCTGCCGCTTCCCGATCCGCCAGGTTCACGTTCTCCCCGGGATCGAGCCGCCGATCGAAGAGGAACTCGGCGCCCGGGGCCGCCGCGCTGTTGCGGAACACGAGCGGACTTCCCTCCTCGACCGTCGGCGCGTTCCGGGCGTACACCCAGGCGCCTTCGTGGATCGAGGTCTGGACCGCCGCGTCGGGAAAGAGCGGAAAACCGAGCGCCGCGATCGAAGGCCGGTCCGGCGCCGCTTCGGCGTCGGCCCCCCGCGCGACGAGCGGAAGCAGCGAGACGCCCGCGAAGCGCTCGGGCACGGGCACGCCAGCGATCTCGAGCAGCGTCGGCGCGACGTCGAGATTGCGCACGCGCGTCGGCACCCGGATCGGCTCCACGGCGAAGGGGAAGCGCCAGACGAGCGGCACGTCGAGCACCGACGTGAAGACGTTCCGCGCGTGCCCCTCGACGCCGTGCTCCCCGAAGGTCTCGCCGTGATCCGAAGCGACGACGAGGACCGAGGCGTCCCCCCGCGCGCCCGCCTCGACCGCGATCCGCACCCGCCGGATGGCGTCGTCGACCCAGCGGATCGCCGACAGATACTGCGCCTTCGTGCCGCTGCCGTAGTGCTGGAACTCGGGCGGCGCGGCGAACTCGTGCACGTCCATGAAGTGCACGTAGAGGAAGAGCGGCCGGTCCGGATCGCGCTCCGCCAACATTCGCTCGGCCTCGTGCACGACCCGATCCGCATGCGACCAGACCGACGCCGAGTCGTTGCCGACCCCGCCGCTGCCCAGCGGAAACAGGTAGCGATCGAAGCCCTGATGGAATCCGAAGCTCTGGTGAAGCCAGCCGTTGGTCTGGACCCCGTAGGTCGCGTAGCCCGCGTCGCGCAAGAGCTCCGCGAGCGTCGTCGCGTCCTCGGCGAGGCCGTCGCCCGGCATGTCGACGCCGTGGCTGCTGGGCCAGAGCGACGTCATGAACGAGGCCATCGAGATCTTCGTCCACGACGACTGCGCCAGGACACGTTCGAAGACGACCCCGCGCGCCGCCCAGTCGGCGAGCTCCGGCGTCGTGTCGAGCCCCGGGGCGTAGGGCGTCGTCTGATCGGCGCGCAGCGTATCGACGACGATCAAGACGAGATCGGGCCGGTCGAGGCCGGTGAGCGCCGACGCGACCTCGTCGCGCGCGATCGGCCGCTCGCACCCGGCGAGCAACCAGACGAAGAGCGATGCGGCCAGCGCGGCGCGGCGCGGGTCGCACGTCGCGAAGCGGCGCCCGCTATTCCGCACGCGCCGACTCGAGCGAGAGGATCTCGCGCACCGTCCCCGCGTGCGGGCTTCCCTCCGGCGTGTTCGACCAGGCCGCAACCAGCGCCTCGGCGCGGTCGCGCTGATCGACGGCGACGTAGGCGCGCGCCAGGTTCAGGCGCACCGACGGCACGTCGGGAATCGCGGCGTGCGCGTCCTCGAGGAGCGAGACCGCGCGCGACCCGAAGCCCCGCTCCAGATAGAGCGTCGCCACCGTATCCGCGACGTACGGATTGCCCTCGGAAAGCCGGTAGGCCTCCTGCGCCGCGTCGAGCGCCTCCTCCGTCCGGCCGGCGCGGGCGAGCAGATCCGCCAGATTGTTGTGCGGACGAAAGTCTTCGGGGTCGAGCTCGATCGCGCGGCGGTAGACCGCGATCGCCCCCTCTGCCTGGCCGGTGTTCGCGAGCGCCGTGCCGAGCCAGAAATGGACCTCCGGGTCCGCCTCGTTCGCGGAGAGCACGCGACGGCAATCCTCGACCGCGCCCGAGAAGCGCCCCGTCGCCACGCGGAAGCGGCAGCGCACGCGCAGCGGCTCGACCTCGTCGGGCGCGCGCTCGCGCGCGCGCGCCGTGGCGCGATCGGCCTCCTCCACCGCCCCGGCGCCGTAGGCGACCTCGGCGAGCAGCGCGTGTGCCGAAGCCTCGTCCGGGAAGCGGTCGACCGCCGCGCGGGCTTCGGTCAGACCGCGCGCGAGATCCCCGAGCGCGTGGAAGCGGGCGGTCTCGACGGCGACCCAGACGTCGTCGCTCCCCGGGGCGTCGGGCCCCGCGAGCCGATCGATCTCGGCCCGCGCCGCCTCGTCCCGCCCGGCCCGCCGGAGCGCTTGCGCGAGCCAGACGCCGAAGCGCGGATCGTCCGGGAAGCGCTTGCGCGCTTCGCCGGCGACCTCCGCCGTCGTTTCGGCGGCCTCGGCGCGAAGCCCGGGCGCGATCCGCTCGAGTCGCCGGAGCCGCGACTGGATCAGCAGCGCCCAGGCATCGACCACCCCCGGCGAGAGCCGGACCCAACCAGCGGCAGCGCCCTCCGCGTCCTCCCAACGCCCCCGCTGCGCCGAGAGCTGCGCCACGGCGGCGACGGGGATCGGCCAGTAGGGATCGCGGAGGACCGCGAGCCCGTAGCGTCGGTAGGCGCCCTCGAGGTCCCCCTGGAGCTCGAGGGCGCGGCCGAGCCCGAACTGGGT
>JBCCZJ010000136.1:0-11019 GCA_039187915.1 Myxococcota bacterium | reverse complement strand
TCGACGACAGCGACCCGCGCGAGCCGGGCGACGAGAGGAACGCGCTTGAGCGACGGGCAGGACACCGAGGGGCCGGACGACGACGCCACCCGGATCTCGCCCGCCGACGCGTCCCGCTCCACGCCGTCGCCGTCCCGAGAGGACCCGGCCGACGACGCCACGGCGCCCTTCGACGTCGAGGCGACCGAACAGACCGAGCCTGCGGACCCCCTGATCGGCGCGATCCTCGACGACCGCTACGAGATCCGGAAGTCGCTCGACCGCGGCGGCATGGGCACGGTCTACCTCGGGTGGGACCGGACCCTCGAGCGCCAGGTCGTCGTCAAGATTCCCCACGCGAGCCTGATGGCGGACCGCACGTTCCGCGAGCGCTTCCTCCAGGAGATCCGCGACCTCTCGACCCACGAACACCCGGCGATCCTCTCGATCGTCGACTCGGGCTCGCACGCGGGCGGAAGCGGGCAGACGGACGTGCCCTACGCGGTCGTGCAGTACCTGCGCGGGGGCAATCTGCGCGAGCGCATCGGGCGCCAGGGCGGCCAACAGACCCGCGAGGAGGTCCTCGAGTGGCTCCCCACGATCGCCGGCGCGCTCGACACGGTCCACCGCAACGGCTCGCTCCATCGGGACGTCAAGCCCGCGAACATCCTCTTCGACGGCGAGGGACACGCGGTCCTCTCCGATTTCGGCATCGCGACCGCGATCGGCGCGGCCGACCCCGACGCGCCGACCCAGGAAGTCCGCCGCGAGCTCACGGTGGTCGGCACCTTCGTCGGCTCCCCCGCGTACGCGCCGCCGGAAGCGATCGACCGGATCCTGACACCCGCCTACGACCAGTACAGCCTGGCGACCGTCGTCTTCCTCGCGCTGACCGGGGAGCTGCCCTTCACGGGCAACACCAACGAAGCGATCCTGATCGCCAAGGAAAAAGGGACGCCCCCTGCGATCGATCGCAGGAAGCTGAAGGGCCCTCTGTCGAAGCCCGCCGAGAAGGCGATCCGCAAGGCGCTCGCGCGTCAGCCCGAGGACCGATTCGGCAGCTGCATGGCGTTCGCCGAAGCCTTCGCGAGCGAGGCGGGCGGAACGGCGATCGCGATTCCATGGAGGCCGCTTGGTATCGCCGCCGCGGCGGCGGCCGTCGTGTTCGCGCTGCTCCAGATCGATTGGGGAGGTCTCGTCCCCGCGTCGTCCGAAGGCCCCACGACGCGGATCGCCGCGGACAGCGGACCGGTGACGGTCCAGCTCGGCAGCACGCCCGAAGAGATCGATCGTGCGATCGCCCTGTGCGAGCAGGGCGGCGGTTCGGCACGGGCCTGCGCGCGCGAGGTCTTCGCGGACGAGCGCCTGCGCACCGTCACCCTCGCCCCCTTCACGATCGACCGGACCGAGGTCACGAACGCCGCGTTCCAGACCTTCGTCGACGCGACGAGCCACCGCACGACCGCCGAGGAGCGCGGCTACAGCTGGGACATCACGCGCTGCCGGCGGTGTACCTGGCGAACGCCCCAGCAGGGCCGCGATGCGCTGCGCCATCCGGACGACCCGGTCGTGCACGTCTCGTGGCAGGACGCACGGCGGTACTGCCAGTGGGCGGGCGGGCGGCTGCCGACCGAGGACGAATGGGAGTTCGCGGCGCGGGGCGAGGCGCGGCGGGCGTTTCCGTGGGGTGACGCCTGGGACGCGAACCGGCTGCGCGACGTCCGATCCGAGGGCCTCGGACTCGAGCCCGTCGGGTCGTATCCGAGCGGCGCCACGCCGGACGGGCTCCTCGACCTCGCGGGCAGCGTGTGGGAGTGGACCTCGACCGAGAGCGGAGAAGGCGAGCGGCGGATCTTCAAAGGTGGATCGTGGATGGATCGCATCCCCGCCTATTTCCGGAGCGCCGCCTTCTCCGAGGACGCTCCGGACTACTCGAGCATCTCGCTCGGATTCCGCTGCGCCCGCGACGGCTGAGGCGGGAGCGGGCGGAAACGTCGCCGCGCGTCGACTAACGCGCCGGCGAGAACTCGACGCGCCGGTTCATCGCGCGAGCGAACTCGGTGTCGTCGCCCAGGAGCGGAGCGGTCTCGCCGTGGGCTTCGATCTCGAGGCGGTCCGCGGCGATGCCCCCGCTCTCGACGAGATAGCGCCGCACCGCCTCCGCCCGGCGCCGGGAGAGGCGCAGGTTGTGGGCGTCCGTGCCCCGTTCGTCGGTGTGGCCGGCGATCACGAAGCGCGTGTCCGCGAGCTTCGGATCCTCGAGCGCCACCGCGAACTCGTCGATGTTGCGGCGCGCGACGTCGTCGAGTGCGGCGCTGTCGGTCGAGAACTGGATCTGCAGGTCCAGCTTGGGCGGACGGATCGAGCGGGTCCGCTCGCCGAAGAAGTCCACGATGTCCGCGGAGCGGTAGAGCACCTCTCCGCGACCGTCGATCTGCTGGGCGACGTGGGCCACGGCGGCGCCGTCCGCCGGTCGCGTCGCGAGTGTCGCGCGGATCCGGCGCACGAACGCCTCGGCATCCTGGGGCTCGATGCCGACGACGACGTCGGCGCTCGCGATCCCGAGGTCGCGGCGCGAAAGCGGCACGCGCGTCACGATCGCGTAGACGACGTCGCGCCCGACCGGCGGCTGGACCTGGAGCGCGAAGTCGTCCTCCGCCCCGGGCAGCTCGACCACGACGCCCTCGCCCACCTTCGAATCACCGACGTCCGCACGCGGGAAGAGGAGCGTCGTGGCGCCGTGGGTGTCGACGTGGATGGCCGTCAGGAAGCCCTCGCGCGCGGAGGCGAATCGGTAGACGATGTCGTCGCCGATGCGCAGCGGCCCCGCTCCCGCGTGCACCACCTGAATCGACACATCCGCGCCGGGCCAGGTCGTCTCGAGCGCCTCGAGCGCAGCGATCGTCCCCTCGCGCGGCGACGCCCCGGCGCTCGCAGCGGCCAGCAGGACGAGGGAGAGGGTGGCGCCCAGGAGGCGCCGGCCGATCGCTTCACTTCGTTCGATCATGCGAGGCTCCGCAGCCGGCCCCGACCGCGCGCGCGGGCCGAGCCGATGGTCGACGTCCGCGGCCCGGCGCGATCTGCGCGGGGTCCGGACCCGTCTTCTTTTCTTCGCCTTCCTGTCCGGTCCCGCCGCCCCCGCGCCGCCGACCGATCTCTGCGAGCACGGACCGAAGGCGCGTGGGTGCCCTTCTGCATGGGGGCCGAACCGGACCCGACGGGTTCCGCTCCTCCCGGGGCGTCGGCACGCGCACCTGCTCACCCAGGCCCCGGGGCGTCGGCATGCTCATCCACTCACCCAGGCCCCGGGGCGTCGGCACGCTCACCCGCTCACCCAGGCGTAGACGATCAGGCCGAGGCCCGTCGCCGCGACCACCCCGATCAGGACCCAGCTCGCGCGGCCGCTGCGCGCGGCCGGTTCGGCGGCGATCGGCGCCTCGGCGGCGGGGGCGAGCGACGGCGCCTCTCGCCCCTGGCCCTCGTTCACGCAGCGCAGGTGGTCCCCGCCGAAGACGAGGTTCATGCCGACCTCGAGCTCCACGGGCTCCGCCGTCAAGTCGCCGTCGATCGAGACCGACTTGCCTTCGGCCGGCGTGAGCACCCACTCTCCCGCTTCGTTGCCGGCGATCACGGCGTGGTCCCGACTCGCCGACGCCGTGTAGAGACGGAGCTCGTTGTGCTCCGCGCGGCCGATGCGCACATGCCAGTGCGCGGCGTCGAGTCGGAGCCGCTCGCCGCGCCCGAGCGAGGGTTCGATCCGCTCGAGGAGCATCGGCGTGAGTGCCGCGCTCGGCGCGATCGCGCTCTTCGATTCGGGACCGCTCGCGGGTCGGCTCTCCTCGTCGCGCCCCGACAATGCTGCCCTCCCTGCCCCACGCGCCGGCGCCGATCGGCAAGCGCGCTCCGGCGATCGGAAGCGCGGACGCAACGCGCACGCGACTCCGCAACTCCTTGCCCGGTAGACGATAATCGAGGGGCCGTTCGAAAGCATTCGCCGCGGCGTGGCGTCAAGGCAACGCGGGGAACGACCGATCCGCGGTCCATCGATCATGAGTGGACAGCCCCGGAAAAGGCCCGGATCGCCGAAGAAACGCCGAGCGCAGACGACCGCCAAACGAGGGCGCATCGACACCCGTGGCCGAGGCCCATCCGGCGCGTACACGCGCCTCTCGACGATCGACGGCCGGCATCCGCTCGCGCGCACCGCACCGAGCGCCGTCGTGCCCTACCCCGCGCGCCGCCGCGACGACAGCGAAGTCGTCTATTTCAACTTCGCCCTGGCCCGCGAGATCGGCCTGCTCCCGCCCGGCCACGCGGACCGACTCGGTGATCCGCTCCGTGAGGCGCTGCTCCGCGCCTTCAGCCTGCAGATCGTGAACGAATGGGACGAGGCGCACGGGCGATTCACGGAGCCCGGCGACCGCCTGCCCCATGCCTACATGGCGACGCGATACCTGCAGCTCCAGCATCCGGACAAGCGGGGGCAGAACTCCGGCGACGGCCGCAGCATCTGGAACGGCTCCTTCCGCGGTCCTCGGGGGCGCTTCGACGTGTCGAGCTGCGGCACCGGCGTGACCCGCCTCTGCCCCGCGACCTCGGAGCTCGGCCAGTTCTTCCAGACCGGCAACGTGATCACCGACTACGGCTGTGGAACGGCCCACGTCGACGAAGGCCTCGGCGCCGCGCTCATGAGCGAAGCCTTCCATCGCAACGGGGTCCGCACCGAGCGCGTGCTCGCCGTGCTGGCGCTGCCGTCGGGACTCGCGATCAACGTCCGCGTCGCGCCGAACCTGCTCCGGCCCTCTCATTTCTTCGGACTCCTGCGGCGCGGAGAACACGCGGACCTGCGCCGACTGGTCGACTACTACGGAGAACGCGAGATCCGCGATGGGCGATGGCCGAAGCTGCGCTCGGCGCCCGCGCGCGCACGCTATCTGGCAGAGCGCGTCGCCGTCGACTTCGCGCGCGCCGTCGCGACGTTCGAGAGCGAGTACATCTTCTGCTGGCTCGACTGGGACGGCGACAACGTCCTGACCGACGGCAGCATTCTCGACTACGGCTCGGTCCGGCAGTTCGGGCTCTACCACCATTCCTATCGTTTCAAGGACACCGATCGCTATTCGACGTCGATCCCCGAGCAACGACGCAAGGCCCGCGAGATCGTCCAGCGCTTCGCGCAGATTCGCGAGCTGCTGGTGACCAGCGAGATCCCGGCGCTCGATTCGCTCAAGGACGACCCGGTACTCGCGCGCTTCGACGACGCCTTCGACGCAGAGCGCCGGCGGCTCTTCCTCCGCCAGGTCGGCTTCGAGGACCGCGACGCACGCGCGCTCGAACGGACGCGTCCCGAGGCGCTCGAACGACTGCTCGCGCTGCATCACCGACTGGAGCGTCGGCGCTCGTCCCGTGGAGAGCACGCGGTCCCGGACGGCCTCTCGTGGAACGCGATCTACTGCATGCGCGACGTCCTGCGCGAGCTCCCGGCACGACTCCTCGAACGGGTCGACGAGCGCGATCCGCGCGTCGCGCCGAAGGCCTTCTACGACCTCGCGCTCTCCGCCTACGCGTCCCGGGCCGACCGTCGCCTGACCGACTACCGGGGCCGCGTCGCGCGGGACTACCAGCGCGCCTACCTCGACCTGGTCGACGTGCTCGCCGCGCGCCGGCGCATCTCGCGCCGCGCCGCGCTCGCGCGCCTCGCTCCGAAGGCGCGTGCACGGAACCCCTACGCGCGCATGACCGGCGATGGACTCACCCACGCCACGCGACGCTTGAGCGTGAACCGAAGGCGCCTGCGCCCCGAGGAGTCCCATCGCCTGATCCAGGCCTTCGCCGACTTCCAGCAGCGGGACGACGCGTCGGCCCCCGACCTCGCAGGCGAACGCCCGCTGGTGCGGCGGATCCTGCGCGATCTGCTCGCGATCACCCGCGACTACCGCGAAAGCCTCTAGGAAACGAGCCGAAAACCGCACGAATTCGACGAGGAAGACACGAAAAAAGAGCGAAATCGCTGATCTTGTGACGATCGTCACGGAATCTGATGCGCGTCCGACGGATACATAGGCCAGCCCAAGAGCGCTCGGTCCCCGCCTCCGATCGAGCCACCCAGTGAGGTCGCCCGTGGACGAGATCAGCATCACCATCGCCTTTGCCCTGCTCGGCCTGACCTGGCTGACCCTTCGCGGAATGGACGGCCGCGAACGCCGGCGGCATCGCCGCTAGCCGATGATCCCGCGCGCCTGACGCGATGCTGCGCGCGCGCGTCGGCCGTCGACCACGCGTCGAGCCCGGCCCGGCCTCGACGGCTCGTGCCCCTCCCGTCGGATCGCCCCCCGATCCGGCCGCGGAGCAGCGACGCAGCCAGCGTTCAGGCGCGCGTGCCGCACGCCTGAACCGACCGGCGACGCATCTCCTTCGCTCGTCTATCGTTGGCGCGCCCCGCCCGACGCCGAGCCCATGCGCGCCGGCAGGCGCGCCCGGCCGCCGCCCGTCGCGCTGCCCCTGCCCGTGCTGCGGACCGAATCGATCACCATGAACGAACCGCTCCAGAGGATGCTGACGCCGCTGCTGCAGCGTTGGCTCCGCGGGATCGCCGACCGCGCGACCGCGGTGGCGACGGCCTGCGTCGTCTTCACGCTCGGCGCCCTCGTCTATGCCTTCTTCTCGCTCGGGATCAACGCCGACAACCTGAGCCTCGTGTCGAAGAGCCTCGAGTCCCGGAAGAACCACGCCGCCTTCGCGGCCCTCTTCCCCAATCTCGAAGAAGCGCTGCTGATCGTCGTCGACGGCGAGACACCGGCGCTCGCGCGCGAGGCGACCGACGCGCTCTCCGCCGAGCTCGCGTCCATGGGCGACACGTTCCGCGACGTCTACGTCCCGGGCGGCGGGGCCTTCTTCGAAGAGAACGCGCTTCTCTACCGGACGCCGGACGAGCTCGACGCGTTCGCCGACCAGCTCTCGACCCTGCAGCCCATCCTGGCGAGCCTCGAGGCCGACCCGAGCCTCGTCCAGCTCGCCGAGCTCGTGCGGCTGGGCTTCGAAGAAGGCGGCGACACCGCGATCGAAGGGGGAGACTGGACCGCGCTCCTCGACGAAGTCGGCGACGCGACGGTGGCGGTCTACGAGGAAGCGCCGGTCCGCCTCTCCTGGGAGTCGATCATCCTCGCCGGCTCGGATCTCGACATCCCCACCCGGCGCGTGATCGTGGTCGATCCCCATCTCGAGTACGAGCGGATCCTCGTCGCGGCGTCGACGCTGGCCGCGATCGAAGGCGCGACGCAACGCGCGGGGCTCCAGGACGCACCCGGCGTCCGCGTCCGGGTGACCGGCAACCCGGCGCTCAACCACGAAGAGATGCTCGGCCTCTTCTGGGACATCGCCGGCGCCGGCGTGTTCTGCTTCGCGCTGGTCGCCGTGCTGCTCTACTTCGCCTTCCGCTCGTGGCGACTCGTGATCGCGTCGCTGGCGACGCTGATCGTCGGCCTGGTGTGGACCGGCGCCTTCGCAGCGCTCACGATCGGCGAGCTGAACCTGATCTCGATCGCCTTCGCGATCCTGTTCATCGGCCTGGGTGTCGATTTCGCGATCCACTTCGGCATGGCCTTCGCGGACGAACGACGCGACCGCGGCCTGCCGAACGACGAAGCGCTGCGCGCCGCCATCGATGCGATCGGCGCGTCGCTCGTCCTCTGCGGCTTCACGACGGCGATCGGTTTCCTCGTCTTCCTGCCGACGGAGTACCGGGGCGTCGCCGAGCTCGGTGCGATCGCCGGCGCGGGCATGTTCATCATCCTGTTCCTGACGATCACCCTCTTTCCTGCGCTCCTGCTCGGCTGGCTCCGGATTCCCGACGACGTCGTGGTCCCTGCCCCCTCCCGCGTCGACCAGGGCCTCGCGCTGCGGCTCGCGCGGCGCCCCCGCCTGGTGGTCGCGACGGCGGGCGTTCTCGCGCTCGGCGCGCTCCCGCTCCTGCTCGAGCTTCGCTTCGACGCCCACGTGATCGAGATGCGCGATCCCGACACGCCCTCGGTCCAGGCCTTCCGCGACCTGCTCGCGAACGGACAGACGTCTCCCTGGTACGTGAACGTGATGGCCCCGACGCCATCCGACGCCGAGAGGGTCTCCGCGGCCCTGGAGTCGCGGCCGGAGATCGGCCGGACCGTCCGTCTCGCGAGCTACGTGCCCGAGGAGCAGGAGGAGAAGCTCGAGATCCTGATGGATCTCGCCTTCCTGATGGAGGCACCGCCGATCTCCGCGAAAGACCGTCCCGTCTACTCGGTGGAGGCGCAGACCGAAGCGCTCCGCACCCTGCGCGACGTGCTCCGCGACGCCGACCGGCCAGCCGACGACGGCGAGCTCGTCGCCTCGCTCGATGCCCTGGAGGCGAGACTCGACACCTTCGTCGCGCGGATCGAGACGGACGAGGATCCGGCTCGGGTGCTCGCCGACTTCCGCGAGATTCTGCTCGCGCGCTTCCCGGACGAGATCGCGCGCTTCCGACGCACCCTCGAAGCCTCCGAGGTCACGCTCGAAGACCTGCCTGCGGAACTCGCCCGGCGACTGCGCGCCCCGGACGGCACGCTGCGGATCCAGGTCTACCCCGAGGAGGAGCTCCAGGACTTCGAGAGCCTGAAGCGCTTCATCTCGGGCGTACTCGAGGTCGCGCCGCGGGCGGCCGGGATCGCGATCAACCTCGTCGACTTCGGCGAGGCCACGGCGCGCTCGTTCCGCCAGGCCCTGCTCTCCGCGGCCCTCGCCATCTCGACCCTGCTCTTCGTGCTGTGGCGACGGCCGGCGGACGTCGCCCTCGTGCTCGCCCCGCTCGCGCTGGGCTCGCTGCTCACCTGCGCCTCGATGGCGATCATCGACATGCAGTTCAACTTCGCGAATGTCCTCGTCCTCCCGCTCCTCTTCGGGATCGGCGTCGACTCGGGCATCCATCTGGTCCACCGTGCCCGTCATCTCGCCGCTCGTTCCGAGCCCTCGGGCTCCCTCGCCGAGAGCGCGACGGCGGGCGCCGTGTTCTACAGCGCGATGACTACGACACTGTCCTTCGGCACGCTCGCTTTATCGGGCCACGAGGGCATGCGCACCCTGGGCGTGATGCTCACGATCGGCATGTTCTGGACGGTGGTCGCGAACCTGGTCTTCCTGCCCGCGCTGCTCGTCGTGACCGGGGTCTCGCCGGCGATCGCCGAAGCGACCCGCGCGTCCAGGACGAGCGCAGCGCGCGACTAGAGCGTCTCGACGTCCAGTCTGACCTTGATCGGGGCCATGCCCACGATGCGCAGAGCCGCGGGATGCTCGACCTGGGCGGGCTCGACCGCGAAGGTCCGGCGCCCCTGGTCCACGAGGTCGCCGTCGACGCGGACGACGAACCCATCGTCGGGCGCGATCACGAAATCGCGACGGCGCCCCTCGAACTCGACGTCGACGCGCGCGGGCTCGATGCTCGAAACGCGGTAGCCGTCCGGCACGTTCTCGATCACCACGGGAATCGAACGCGAGGTCCGGTCGACGGTCGCGCCAGGGCCGGTCAGGACCCAGAGCGAGGAGGCGACGGCGGTCGCGACCACGCCTTCGCGCCAGCGCCGCTTCGCCAGATTCAGGCGCGAGAGGATCCATGGCTCCCGACGTCGCTTCGCGCTCTTCTCGAGGAACCGCTCGACCAGGGCACGGAGCGCCTCGGGCGTCTCGACTGGCGTGAGCCGGCCGCGCCAGGCGACGGAGACGACGCCGCGCTCCTCCGAGACGACGATGCAGAACGCGTCGCTCCGCTCCGCGAGGCCGAGGGCGGCGGCGTGGCGTGTCCCGCCGGCGCCGAGCTGGTCGAACTCGGTCGACAGCGGGAGGTGGACACCGAAGCGCGCGACCTTCCCGCCGCGGATCAGGATCGCGCCATCGTGGCCCGGGGTCTTCGTATCGAGCAGACTGCGCAGAAGGGGCTCGCTGACGCGCCCGCCCAGGTAGTGCCCGCCGTCGAGCAGGCGATCGATCGGCTCCCGACCGGGCAAGACGAAGAGCGTGCCGACCCGGGCGCCCGCCAGCGAGAAGCAGAGCGCGCCGAGTTCGTCGAGCACGTCGGCGCCCGGGCGCGGCGTCGCGTTGCGCATCATCGCCAGCGTCAGCCCTTCGAAGAAGCGGCGCAGGTCGTCCTGGAAGACGACGACGAGGACGAGCGCGGCAATCGCGATGAAGCCCTGGAGGATCGTCGTGGTGAGACGCAGATCGAAGAGCAGCGCCGCACCGTAGAGCGCGCTCACGATCGCGACCCCGCCGAGGGCGACCCGCACCCGGGATTCGCGCACCCACGCGATCGCCACCCAACAGAGCGCCGAGACGATCAGCACGTCCAGCACGTCGACGAATCGGAGCCCCTGCCCCGTCGACTCGGCCACGCCTACCGCGTCCACCACCCCTCCACCGAAGGCCCCGCGTCTCGGGTCCGGTCCGATCTCCGATCGGGGCGCCGATCCCGATCTCCACGACGCTTCCGTCGCGCGGCGCCCGTTGGATCCGACTCTGCTTCGCGTCCGCGTCTGCGCCCGCTCGCCGCATGGCGGCCGGGCGACGCCAACCGGGGGGTGTCGATCACCTGCCGTGATCGCTCTCGCGGGTGTAGCGCAGATCCCGAGGTCGATCGAGCGAGGAAGCGGGCGAAGGGGCCAGCGTTTAGAGTCCAGGTCGAACGTCACCAGGAGCACCCCTTGCGATATCTCCACACGATGGTCCGCGTGACCGATCTCGATGCTTCCCTTCGCTTCTATTGCGACCTGCTCGGCCTCGAGGAGCGGCATCGGGTCGACGTCGAAGCCGGGCGCTTCACCCTCGTCTTCCTGTCGGCGCCCGGAGACGCGGCGGCCCAGGTCGAGCTGACGCACAACTGGGATCCCGAGGAGTACGACGGCGGGCGCAACTTCGGCCATCTCGCCTACGAGGTCGAAGACATCTACGCGTCCTGTCAACGCCTGCTGGAAGGCGGCGTGACGATCAATCGACCGCCGCGAGATGGCCACATGGCCTTCGTTCGATCGCCCGACG
>JBCCZJ010000135.1:0-11032 GCA_039187915.1 Myxococcota bacterium | reverse complement strand
CGGGCAGGATCTCCACCTCGCCTGGCCCCTGGCTGATCGAGAACGGGCGCAGGTCGACGTGGCGGGGGGCGATCTCCTGGGCGGGCGCGCCGACCAGCGTGGGCAGCGTGGAGAGACGCTGGATCGGCTGAGCGACGAAGCGATCGCCGGCGACCGACAGCGTGCGACGCATCTCGTCGAGCTGTTCCTGCGTCGCGGCGGAACCGACGAGCAGTCCGTACCCGCCGGAGCCGTCGGTCGGCTTCACGACCAGCTCGTCGAGATGGGACGTCATGTAGGCGAGATCCTTCGAGCGGCGGCCCAGGTACGTCGGCACCTGCCCGAGAATCGGCTCTTCGGAGAGATAGAACCGGATCACCTCCGGCATGTAGGCGTACATCGCCTTGTCGTCGACCACCCCCGTCCCCGGCGCGTTCGCGAGCGCGACGTTGCCCGCACGGAACGCATTCATGAGGCCTGGCACGCCGAGCACCGAGTCCGCCCGAAACGCCAGCGGGTCGAGGAAGTCGTCGTCCACCCGGCGATAGACGACGTCGACCTGCTGCAGTCCGGAGGTCGTCTTCATGTAGAGCTTGTCCTCGTCGACGACGAGGTCGCGCCCTTCGACGAGCTGGACGCCCATCTGCGCAGCCAGGTAGGAGTGTTCGTAGTAGGCCGAGTTGTAGATCCCGGGCGTGAGCACCACCACGACCGGATCGAACGCGGGGGACAGCGCACGCAGCGCGTCGAGGAGCATGCGCGGATATTGATCGACGGGCCGTACGCGATGGCGCGCGAGCAGGTCCGGCAGGACGCGCGACATGACGATCCGGTTCTCGAGCACGTAGGACACGCCGGAAGGGACGCGCACGTTGTCTTCGAGCACGAGGAAGTCGCCGTCTTCGTTCTCGATCAGGTCCGTGCCGGAGATATGGACGTACACGCCCTTCGGCACCTTCACGCCCATCATGGCGCGACAGAAGTTGGGCGAGGCGAGCACCAGCTCCGTCGGGACCACGTTCTCGCGCAGGACGTGCTGCTCGCCGTAGAGATCCTCGAGGAAGAGGTTCAGCGCGTGGATCCGCTGGCGCAGCCCCGCCTCGAGCCGCGCCCAGCGCTCCGCCGTCACCACGCGGGGGATCACGTCGAAGGGGAAGATCTTCTCGGTGCCGCGCTGGTCCGCGTAGACGGTGAACGTGATGCCCTGATTCAGCAGCGAGAGGTCCGCGTCGCGTTGCAGCGCCTGCAGCCCACCGAGACCGGTCTGGTCGAGGAAGGCCGCGAGGTCGGCGCAGGCCGCGCGGGGCCGGCCATCGGACGCGAAGAGGCCGTCGAAGAACCCGGGTAGGGGTCGGTAGGCCTGCAGGCGCGGGGCGGCTTCGGGAGGCGGTGCAGGGGAGAGGGACATGGCGGCTCCGAGAAGAGCAAGAGACGTGCCGGGCGAGGTCGTGGGCTCGAGGGGTCGATTCGGGCCGATTTCGGCTCGTTTCGGCCTTCGTCGACCGCTTGGTACGGAGCCGGCGCTCATTCCTGCCCCGCCGCTGGCTTCCGATCGAGCAGCCCGGCGCGCCGGCGCCCCGCCCCTCAGTCGAGCGCCACCATCTGGTGGATCGCCCCGGCCACGGGCACGCGCTCGAATCCCCCGTCGGCGGGATGCAGCGTCGCCGGCACGCCGGCGCGCGGCGCGACGGTGATCGCCTGATGCCGGTCGAAGCGACTGCCCGGAACGAGCGTGAAGCGGAAACGCTGGAGCATCCGGATCAGCGTGATCTTCTGCATCCGCGTCGTGAAGCCCTCGCCGATGCAGCGGCGCGGTCCAGCGCTGAAGGGCAGGTACTCGAACTGCGTGGGCTTCAGATCGAGCCACCGATCGGGGCGGAAGCGCTCCGGCTCGGGATAGATCGCCGAATCGTGATGGGTGACGTAGTGGCTGAAGACGGCGGTCGAGCCCGCGGGCAGCGCCTGTCCCAGGACCTCCGTGTCGCGGCTGGCGCGCCGAACGTTGAATGCGACCGGCGGTAGAATCCGAAGACTCTCCTTCAGCACGCGATCGAGGGCCGGCAGCGCCGCGAGGTCTTCCGGCGCGGGCGGGCGATCGCCGAGCCGATCACGGATCTCGTCGACGACGCGTAGCGTCTCCGCCGGATGCTGCGCGAGCAGGAAGAGCGTCCAGGCGAGTGCCTTCGACGTGGTCTCGTGGCTGGCGACGAACGCGATCGTGAGTTCGCCGACGAGCTCCGCGTCGCCCAGGGGCGCTCCGTGTTCGTCCTTCGCGCGGATCAGCCGGGACAGGATGTCGTCCCCACCCCCGCCCGCTTCGCGACGCGCCGACACCAGCGCGAGCATCGTCGCCTCGACGCCCTCCGCCGCGCGCAGCATCCGCGCGTAGGGCGTGGCCGGCCAGCGCCGCTGGAAGAGCCGCACCCCGAGCGCCGTGTTCCGCTTGAACCAGCGATCGATCGTCCCTGCGATCCGCTCGGCCTGGCCGACGTCGTCCATCGCGAAGAGCGTCGCGCTGCTCACGCGAACGGCGAGGCGATTCATCTCGTCGAGCAGGTCGCGGGTCTCCCCCGGCCGCCAGCCCGACAGCATCCGGTCGACCGCGTCGAGGACCGGCCCGTGGTGGGCGTCGAGCGCCGATCCGGCGAGGGGCGGAACCAGCGCGCGACGGTGGCGCGCGTGGATCGGGCCGTTGAGGTTCACGAGCCCCTCGCCGATCCGACGCTGCGCCGTTCCCTCGGGCCCCGGGAGCGTGATCGGGAGCACGTGGAACGTGTCGGGATCTCCCAGGATCACCTCGTTCTCGCGTCGCCCGAGCAGGAACGCCACCTGGCGGCCCTTGCGTACGAAGTTCCGCTTCGCTCCCGGCTCCCGGTCGAGCCGGATCAGGCAGTCGACCGGATCGCGCAGGAAGCGCACGTAGAAGCGGGCGTCGCCGAGGATCGACATGCGGGGAGTATGCAGCTTCGCGCTCCGTCTTCCACGCGCCCGCGAACGACTGCACGCCTCCGCCTCCGCGCGCCTGCACCCGAGGGCTGCGGCGGACGAAGAGTCGGCGGGCGCGGCTGATCTTCTGGCACCCGCTGTGCCATCATACGCTCTCGCAAGACGAACCGAGAAAGGACCCGCCATGCCCGGAATGGAATCCACCCCCGAGATGTTCGACCTCCGGATGTCGGAAGCGAGCCGCCCGCTCTTCGATGCCGTGACGAAATTCGTTCGCGAAGAGATCGACCCGGTCACCGCGAAGTACCACCAGCTCGCCGCGCAGCGCGAGGAACACTGGGGCTACCACCCGCAGCAGCTCGAAATCCTCGAAGGACTGAAGCAGAAGGCCAAGGACCAGGGCCTCTGGAACTTCTTCCTGCCCGACGCCGAGTCCGGCGAGGGCCTCAACAACCTCGACTATGCCTACATCGCCGCTGAGCTCGGCAAGAACCCGATCGCGAGTGAGTGCTTCAACTGCTCCGCGCCCGACACGGGCAACATGGAGGTGCTCGAGCGCGTCGGCACCGAGAAGCAGAAGAAGGAGTGGCTCGAGCCGCTGCTCGCGGGTCGCATCCGATCCGCCTACGCGATGACCGAGCCGGACATCCCTTCTTCCGACGCGAAGAACATCTCCTGCCGCGCCGAGCTGATCGGCGACGAGTGGGTCCTGAACGGCGAGAAGTACTACATCTCGGGCGCTGGCGATCCGCGATGCAAGATCATGATCGTGATGGTCAAGACCAGCCCGGACGCGCCGCCGCACCTCCAGCAGTCGCAGATCCTGGTGCCGACGGATACGCCCGGATACGAAGTGCTCGGCCCGATGGCGGTCTTCGGCGAAGACGACGCGCCCCACGGCCACATGCACATCCGCTTCACCGACTGCCGCGTCCCCAAGGAGAACATGCTGCTCGGCGAGGGCCGCGGCTTCGAGATCTCGCAGGTCCGTCTGGGGCCGGGCCGGATCCATCACTGCATGCGTTCGATCGGCGCGGCGGAGCGGGCGATCGAGATGATGGCCAAGCGGGCCCTGACCCGGAACGCCTTCGGCAAGCAGCTCGCCAACCTCGGCAAGAACACCGAGGTGATCGCCAAGGCCCGGATCGAGATCGAGTCCATGCGCATGATGGTCCTGAAGGCCGCCAAGGCCATGGACGTCCTCGGCAACGCCCAGGCGCGGGTCTGGGTGAGCGCCGTGAAGGCGATGGTGCCGATCCGCGTGTGCGAGATCATCGACGAAGCGATGCAGATCCACGGAGCGACCGGTATCTCCCAGTGGACGCCCCTCGCGCGTCTCTACGCCAACCAGCGCACCCTGCGCCTGGCCGACGGGCCGGACGAGGTCCACTGGTTCGTCGTCGGCCGGGCGGAGCTCCAGCGCTGGGTCGAAGACGGCGCGAGCGACTACGACCCGAAGAAGCGCTTCCTCGAGGAGGAAGGCGGCTACGAGGGGTTCTCGTTCAGCGGCCCGTGAGCGCGGGCGGCCTTCGACCACACGGGGCGGGTCGACCGGAGCCATCGGGCTCGGGCGGCCCGCCTCGTTCGTTCGGGCGAGCGCCCGAACCAGAGCAGGCGGAGCGCCCTTCCGGTCGGACGAGCTCGCCTCGGCTCAGACGGCGCGCTCGCCCGCGATCGTGCCGGGCGGTCCGGTGTCGAAGTGGTAGTCACTCAGCGGAAAGGTCCGACTGCGGAGCCAGTGCTGGCCGCCCGTGACCGGGCGCAGTCCGGGCGTGTCGCCGTGAGCGTCGAAGTAATAGCTGTTGGACGCGGCGCAGTCGCCCGCGAAGAGCAGCGTATCCTCTCGCCGCCGCTCGACCCGCGCGAAGTCCGCGTCGAAGGCGTCTTTCCGGACCTCGATCCGGGACGCGCCGCGGCGCCGCGCCTCGACCAGGACGCGACTCATGTGTCGGCTCTGGGTGTCGATCATCGTGAAGTACGACGCGCCGGCCGCCGAATACGGCCCCATGAACAGGAAGAGATTCGGATAGCCCGGGACCGTCGCGCCCTCGTACGCGCGGTACCGCTCCTCCGCCCAGAACTCGCCGAGCGCCCGTCCCGTCCGGCCGACGATCTCGAAGTTCGGCATGCACGAGGGGTCGAACACGCTGTAGCCCGTCGCGCAGACCAGCACGTCGAAGGCATGGCGCCGCCCGTCGACCGTCCGGATGCCGTCGGGCTCGATGCGGTCGATCGACGCCGTCACGAGTTCGACGTGTTCCCGATTGAAACACGCGTAGTACGTGTTCGAGAAGCTCGGGCGTTTGCAGAAGAAGCTGTACCGCGGGATCAGCGCCTCCTGCAGCGCGGGATCGTCGACCTGCGTCCGCATCCACTCGATCAAGCTCCGCTCGAGGCGCTCGATCAGGAAGGGGAACTTCCGGTAGTGGACGAAGCCGGGCCCGAGGGTGAGCTCCACGATCGCGAACACCGCCCAGCGAGCGAGGCGCTGGAGGAAGGGCCAGCGCGCGAAGAGCCGCTTCGTCCGCGGCGAGATCGCGGCGTCGGGCTTCGACATCAGCCAGATCGGAGTGCGTTGGAACACCGAGAGCGCCGCGACGTCGTCGACGATCGACGGGACCAGCTGGATCGCGCTCGCGCCGGTGCCGATCACGGCTACGCGCTTCCCCTCGAGCGGGAGGTCGTGATCCCATCGTCCGGTGTGCACGACGGGACCGGAGAACGTCTCGATCCCTTCGATCGAAGGCAGCTGCGGGTCGACCAGGAGCCCCGAGGCGCTGACCAGGAAGCGGGAGCGGATCCGCTCCCCGCTCTCGAGCTCCGTCGTCCAGCAGCCCGCCGCGTCGTCCCACGTCGATCGACGGACGGCGCAGTCCGTCCGGACCCGCGCGTCGACGCCGAAGCGCGCAGCGGTCGCGCGGGTGTAGTCGAGGATCTGCGCGCCGCGAGGGTAGACGTGATCCCAATCCGCGCTGAGGGCGAAGGGATAGGAATAGATGAACGATGGCATGTCGACCTCGAGCCCCGGGTAGCTCGCGTCGCGCCACGTCCCGCCGATCGCGTCGGCCTTCTCCAGGATCACGTAGTCCTGGAAGCCGCGGCGCTGGAGCTCGACCGCGGCCCCGATCCCGGAGAAGCCGGAGCCCACGATCACGACGTCATGGTCGAGACCCGCGCGATCGTGCGCGAAGGGAACCGCCGCCAACGGGACGCCTAACTCGAAGACGCGACGATCAGCGCGATCGTCTCGTCGTCGACCCCCGCTTCCGCGAGCACGTCCGCGGTATCGACGGCCAGGAGCGGAGCCGGCGCGTCTCCGGTCATGGCGTACCCGGACATACGGAAGGGCGGCGCCACGGTCTTGAACTTCCCGTACTCGGGATGGTCGACCGTGACGAACATGCCGGTCTCGTTCGCGTTCGCGTCGTGGACCGCCTCGGCGAGGGTCCGGACCGGCGCCCAGATGATCCGATCCCGGTCGAGCCGCTCTTCCCACTCGGGCAGCGTCCGCTCCGCGAACGTCGCATCGAGCAGCTCGACGAGCGCGCGGCTGTGGCGGAAGCGTACGGAGGCGTCCTTGAAGCGCTCGTCCGCCGCGAGGTCCGGGCGCTCGATCAGCTTCGTGAACGTCGCCCAGTAGCGATCCGCCTCGATCATCACGAGGAAGAGCCAGCGTCTGTCCTTCGTCTGGTAGTGGTTCCAGAGCGGGTTCCGCGGCTCCTTTCGATCGTGCCTCGGCGGCGTCTGCCCGGTCACGAGCGCGTTCGCCGTGTCGTTGCCGTTGATGTAGTACCCGATCTGCTGGAGGTTCACGTCGATCACCTGCCCCTCGCCCCCCTGGTCACGCACGCGGAGCGCGCCGAGGATCCCGGTCACCATCGCCATCGCGGCCGAGTGGTCCCCGATTCCGGGACGCATCCAGCCGGGCGGCGCGTCGAGGTCGCGCAGATGGTCCATCAGGCCGGAGAGCGACCAGAAGGCCGTGTAGTCGAAGGCGGGGTCGTTCGCGCGCGCGCCGTCCGGTCCGTAGCCGGAGAGGCGAGCGAAGATCAGCGACGGCCGGTCCGCGCGCAGCGTCACCGGGTCGAGCCCGTACTTCTCGAGACGCGCCGGCAGGACGTTGGTGATCACCACGTCGGCGCCGGCGATCACCTTGCGCAGGGCATCCTTCGCCTGCGGCAGCGCCAGGTCGAGGCCGAGGGAGCGCTTCCCGCGGTTGTCCATCTGGTACGGCGCCCCGGCCGGGAAGTCCGAGTCGAAGCCCGCGAGCCTCGGCATGGCGTGGCGATAGACTTCGCCCCAGGGCACTTCGACCTTCACGACCTCGGCGCCCATGTCGGCGAGCAGCGCGCCGGCCGCGGGGACCGCGACGAAGCTCGCGATCTCGACGACCTTGATTCCGGCGAGGGGAGCAGTCATCGGGAGGACTCCTTCGGCCGCCTACGGCCTCGTGGGGACTAGTCGAACGAGATGACGGAGCGGGCGACCTCGCCCTTGCGCAGCGCGTCGAATCCGGCGTTGATCTCGTCGAGCGCGAGCGTCCGGGAGACCAGCTCGTCGAGCTTGAGGCGACCCTGCAGGTAGAGGTTGGCGTAGGTCGGCATGTCGATCCGGAAGCGATTCGAGCCCATGGTGGACCCCTGAAGCTTCTTCTCCGCCAGGAGCGCGACCCCCTGGACCTCCACGGTCGTTCCGATCGGGATCATGCCGATCACGGTGGCGGTCCCGCCGGCCGCCAGCATGTTGAAGCAGTCCTCCGCGGTCTGTTTGAGACCGACCGCCTCGATCGCGTGATCCACGCCGCCCGCCGTCATCTCGAGGATCTCCATGACCGAGTTGCCATCGCTCGCGTCGACCGTGTCCGTCGCCCCGAAGGTCCGCGCGAGCTCGAGCTTGTCCGCCAGCATGTCGACGGCGATCACCCGCTCGGCACCGGCGAGCCGGGCGCCCTGAATCGCGTTCAGACCGATCCCTCCGCAGCCGACGACTGCGACGACGTCCCCCGGACCGATCCCGGCCGTGTTCTGTGCCGCCCCGACGCCGGTCGTGACCGCGCATCCGATCAGTGCCGCCCGATCGAGGGGCAGGTCCTTGGTCACCTTCACCACCGCCTTCTCGTGCACGAGCATCTGCTCCGCATAACACGAGAGCTCGGTCAGCTGATGGACCGGCGCGCCGTCGTGCGAGAGACGCGGCCTGTCATCCGGGGCGCGATCCATCCCCTCGTGCGGACACAGGTAGGGCCGACCACGCAGACACATCCGGCACTCGCCGCAGGACATCGAGACGCACGTGATGACGTGATCGCCGGGCTCGACGTAGCTCACGTCCGAGCCTACCGCCTCGACGACGCCGGCGCCCTCGTGGCCGAGCACGATCGGGAGCAGACTCGGGTACTTGCCTTCCAGGAAGTGCATGTCGCTGTGGCAGACGCCGGCGGCTGCGGTCCGTACGAGGACCTCGTTCGCCCGCGGCGCGTCCACGGCGACGTCGAGGATCTCGAGGGGCTTGTTCACTTCGGTCATCACGGCTGCGCGCACGGCTCTTCCTTCTTTCGCTCTCGGAGGGCACGACCTGGATCGTTGGCCGCTCCCGAGTCTATGGAAATCCGACCGACTGCACACTCGCCGACGCCCTCCGGAGACGGACTCCGCCCGTCCCGCCACGTCAGGCGCGCACCCGGAAACGTGTATCGTCGGGGGGCCGACCACACGCGCGTCAGGCCGAATCGCCGGAGGCTCCATGCAGGATTTCGAGGACGGGTTCGAGGAGAAGGTCGCGGTCGTCACCGGTGGTGCGTCCGGGATCGGCCAGGGCATCGCCCGCGCGCTCGCCGCCGAGGGCGCGCGGCTCGTGATCGCCGACATCGACGCCGACGCCGCGAAGGCGGCCGCCGAAGACCTCGGGGCCCGCGGCGCGGCCCCCCTCGTCGTGGCGACGGACGTGCGGGATCCCGCCGGCGTCGACGCGCTCTTCGACGCCGCGCAGGACACCTTCGACCACGTCGATCTCGTCTTCAACAACGCGGGGGTCTATCTCGGCGGCGCCATGCGCGACTGCACCTTCGACGACTGGAAGTTCGTCCTGGACGTGAACCTCGACGGCGTCTTCCACGTCGGTCAGAAGGCCGCGGCGGTGCTCCGTGCCCAGGGCCGGGGCGGCTACGTCGTGAACACCGCGTCGATCGGCGGCTTCACGTCGCACAACGCCGGCCTCGCCTACGCGGTCAGCAAGTACGGCGTCGTCGCCTACTCGGAGGCGATGCGCATGGATCTCGCGCCGGACGGTATCGGCGTGTCGACCCTTTGCCCGGGACCGATCGACACGAACCTCACGGCCTCCGATCGCCTGCGCGACGCGGGCGACCAGACGGGCGGCGTTTCCGAGGCCCTCTCGCCCTTCATCCGCGGCGGCATGGCGCCGGACGACATCGGTCCGATCGTCCTCGCCGGCATCCGCCGCGACCTCCCCTACATCTTCACGCACGACGACATGCGGGACCATTTCAAGGCGCGCTTCGACAGCGTGCTCGCGTGCGTCGACCGGGTCGGCGAGCCGGACTGAACCCGAGGCGGAGCCGGCGCCCCAGCGGACGCCGGATCGGACGCCGCGCCGACCCGCGCAGCGGGGATCGCTTCCGGATGCGAAGCAGGTCCGACAGACGGGACGAGCCGCTGTACCCTGAGACGGAGTCGCGCCTTGCCGCGGCCCAGAGAGAGGAACCCATGATGCGCGCCCCGCTCCGCCTCCGGACCGCCCTGCCCCTCCTGCTCGCCGGCGTCGCGCTCGCGACGGCGACGGGCTGCACGCGCGAGCTGCGAGCGGTCGATCTCGAGACGATGACCTTCGAGGACAGCGTCCCGCCGATCGATGCGAGCGTGGAGGTCTGCATCCGATCGAACCTCCACAAGCGTCAGTGGAGCGTGGAAGGACCTCCGTACCGCATCGCGCTCGGCAAGCGCGCCGCGCTCCACTTCGAGCGAATGGCCAAGCAGGCGTTCCGTGAAGCCGTGGCCGTCTACACCGACGCCTGTGGCGCGACGAGCGAAACACCGTGGGTCGAGGCCACGATCGTCTCGGCGAACCGCGACTACGACGGCATCGAAGGCTTCCCGCTCTTCGGCTATTTCGTCGAGCTGTTCTCCGGCGCCGACCCGGTGGACACGGCCCTCACGATGTCGTTCGCGCTCCATGCGGACGACGGGAGCGAGATCTGGTCGACCGAGGTCAAGAGCGAGCACCGCGTCGTCGACACGCCGCCGCCGCCGATCCCCACGGTCGGGGCCCGCGTGCGCGCCCGCCGCGGCAGCCGCGACTTCGCGGTCGTGTTGCGCGACGCGCTGGATCGCGGCTACCAGGCGCTGATCTCGTCGGAGACCGTCCGCAGAGCGTTCGACGACGACGGCCTCGAGCGGGCGCGCGAGGCGGCGTCGGCCGGCGCCCTCGGCGTCGCGGGGCGTCGCTGACCCGTCCGCCTAACGCAGCACCCCGCCGCCGTCGACGATCACGCCCTGGCCGTTAACGCGGCGCGCGAGATCGGAGCAGAGCCAGACGGCGGTCTCGCCGACCTCCTCCGGCTCGACGAGGCGGCCGCCCGGCACCGTGGCCTCGAGGCGGGCGCGATGCTCGGGCCCGTTCGCGTCGAATGCGGCCTGGAGCATCGCGGTGTCCGTGATGCCGGGCAGGACGGAGTTGCAGCGGATCTGCTGCGCGGCGTACTCCTGGGCCGCGTTCTTCATGATGCCGACCACGCCGTGCTTCGCAGCCGTGTAGTGGGGCTGCCCGGGCGCCGGGACCACCGACGCTCCCGACGCGGTGTTGCAGATCGCGCCGCGCCCGGCGCCGAGCACGTCCTGCCTGACCATCTGCGCGAGCTCGTGCTTCATGCAGAGGAAGACGCCCGTCAGGTTGACGGCGAGCATGCGATGCCACTCCTCGAGCGGCATCTCGTGGATCGCGAAGCTCGGGCTCGTGATGCCGGCGTTGTTCAGCGCCGCGTCGAGGCGTCCAAACCGCTCGACCGTCGCCGCGATCATCGACGCGACCTGCGCTTCGTCCGAGACGTCCACGGTGAGCGCCAGCGCCGCTCCGCCGTCTGCTTCGATCT
>JBCCZJ010000134.1:0-11084 GCA_039187915.1 Myxococcota bacterium | reverse complement strand
GCCTGCGCCTGCTTGATGTTCTTGCCCTCGAGCTCGGCATAGTTCGCGTTCGCCGTGACCGGGTCGAGACTCTCGAAGGGCGCCTCGCCGAAGTCGACCTTCCGCAGTCGACCCTGCAGTCCGACGATCTGACGGAGCGGCAGGCCTTCTTCCCGCCACCATTCGACGTCGGTCTGGTCGCCGAACGTGCAGATCATCAGGATGCCCGTTCCCTTCTCGGGATCCGCCTTCTCGCTCGGGAAGATCGGAACCGGGGCGTGGAAGATCGGCGTGATCGCGCGCTTGCCGAAATAGGGCTTGAATCGCTCGTCTTCCGGATGCGCGGTCACGGCGACGCAGGCCGGGAGGAGCTCCGGACGCGTCGTCGCGATCACGAAGGATGCGTCCTCGCCTTCGATCGCGAACTCGATCTTGTGGAACGCGCCGGGGACGTCCTTGTCGTCGACCTCGGCCTGCGCCACGGCACACTGGAAATCGACGTCCCACATGGTCGGGGCGTCCGAGGTGTAGACGCAGCCCTTCTCCCAGAGGTCGTGGAACGAACGCTGAGCCGTGCGACGACAATGCTCGTCGATCGTCTGGTACTCCTGACGCCAGTCGACGGAGAGCCCGAGCCGATGCCAGGTCTGACTGAAGGCGATCTCGTCCTCGCGGATGAGGTCGTAGCAGGCCTCGATGAAGTTCGGTCGCGACACGAGGCGCGCGGGCTTCTTCCTCACCTTCGCCGACGCTTGTTCGAAGGTCATGCCCTCTTCGTAGGGCGTGTTCGGATCGCAGCGGATGTGGAAGTAGTTCTGGACGCGCCGCTCGGTCGGCAGCCCGTTGTCGTCCCAGCCCATCGGGTAGAAGATGTTCTTCCCCGACATGCGCTGGTAGCGCACGACCACGTCGGCCTGGCTGTAGGAGAAGACGTGGCCGATGTGGAGCGCGCCGGACGCCGTCGGCGGCGGGGTGTCGACCACGAAGGTCTCTTCGCGCGGGCGCTCGGGGTCGTAGTGATAGACCCCGCTCTCCTGCCACGCGGCGTCCCACTTGTCCTCGACGACCTCCGCCTCGAAGTGCTTGGGCAGGCGCTTCGGGTCGATCGATCGCACCGGGCGGCCGCCCGGCGTCGTGGACTCACTCATGGGATGCTGATCTCCGGTCTCGCGACGTCTGCGCGTGGAAAGCGAACCGGTCCGTCCGGCCGGATCGAAGCGCGCGAGGATAGTGCAGAGGTCCCCCGAATCGCTCGTCCCGAGCGGGTTCCGCGCCGGATCTCCGACTGGGGCGAAGGCCCGAGCGGGCGCTCGGGGAAGCGCCGGGAATCTCGCATCGCGTGACGCGCGCACTCGGGCGAGCGGCGTGTTCGACCGACACAGCGCCCAGGCTCTTCGGAAAGCGCAAGAAGAACGCAGACCCGGGTCCCGAGGAAGCGCCCGAATCGGCGGCACCCGCGCCGGCGTCGGGCGACCGCATCGGATCGGACGAGGGCGACGTCGCGGCGATTCCCGCCGACCGCGCCCTCGACATGATGGCGGACCTGCTCCGGATCCTCGGAGAGCACGCCTTCGACGTCGGCCCGCGCTCGGCCCAGGACATCGAGGAGACCTTCGAGACCTGGGCGCGACATCTGCTGATCGGGGTCCCGCCGCCGGCGCGCGACCGCAGCGAGCCCGAGGAAGGCGAGACGCGCGGCGCGAAGCGCGACCTCCCCGGCCTGCGCCGAGCGGTCAAGGAACACCGTGTCTCCGAGAACGACTACGTCACGCACTCTCTCCACGATTTCCGGGACGCTGCCTGGTCCTTCATCTCCGGCCTGCGACGCTCGCTGACCGTCGAGCAGGCCGCCGACCGCCGCATCGGGCACCGCATGCGACGACTCGAGGGCGCCGTGCGGACCGGAGAGCCCGAGAAGATCAAGAACGAGGCCCAGGAGACGGTCTCGCTGCTGACCGAGTTCCTCGCGGAGCGGGGCGCCCGCCACCAGGAGCAGATCCAGCAGATGGCCTCGCGCCTCGACAAGCTGCGCGACGAGCTCGACAACGTCCGCAAGCAGGCGGCGATCGATCCCGTCACGAAGATCTACAACCGCGCCGCGTTCGACGAGCAGATCGAGCGCGAGATCGATCTCGCCACCCTCTTCGGCACCCGCGGCTGCCTGATCATGGTCGATCTCGACCACTTCAAATGGGTCAACGACACCCACGGCCATCCGTGCGGCGATGCGGTCCTGCGTCAGGTCGCCGACGCGCTGACCCGCTGCTTCATGCGCAAGGACGACTTCGTCGCCCGCTACGGTGGCGAAGAGTTCGCGATCGTCCTGCGCGACATTCCGCTGCCGACGGCGCGCGACGTCGCAGAGCGGGGCATGACGACCGTCCGCAACCTCGAGATCCGGCACGGCGAACTCGAGGAGCCGATCCGGGTCACCGCTTCGATGGGCATCGCGCGGCTCCGCCAGGGCGAGACCTCGGCCTCCTGGATCGAGCGCGCCGATCGCGCGCTCTACCAGGCCAAGGACTGCGGCCGCGACCGGATCGAGGTCGACCCGATCGATCTCGACGAGGCCTGAACCTCAATCGAGGGTTTTCCCCTTCGATTCGGGTCGGTGTCACTCGGGATCCCCCTGGGGCTCATGGGGATTTCGGTTGGAAATCCGCGAGGATCGGGCGCCGCTGCCTTGCCAGCGCGGGTCGGTCCCCGTACTCTCCCGCGCTCCGAGAATCCCTCCCAGGAGTCCAGACCCAGACATGGCCAAGAAGTCCCAGGTCAACCGAGACAACAAGCGTCACGCGCTGATCGCGAAGCACGCCGAGAAGCGCGCCGAGCTGCGCAAGATCCTGAAGGATCCCAACGCCTCCATGGACGAGAAGCTCGAAGCCCAGGCCGGCTTCGCGAAGCTTCCGCGCAACTCGTGCTCGACCCGCAAGAACAACCGCTGCGCCGTCTCCGGCCGCTCGAAGGCCTACTACAACAAGTTCGGCATCTCCCGCATCGCCCTCCGCGAGCTCGCCCTGCGCGGCCAGCTCCCCGGCGTGCGCAAGAGCAGCTGGTAGAAGCGAGTCCCGCGATGAAGCCCGAAATCCATCCCGACTATCACAAGGTGATCTTCGTCGACTCCGCGACGGGGAACGAGTGGACCAGCCGCTCGACCGTCACGTCGAAGGAGACCCGCGAGGTCGACGGTGAGGAAGTGCCGGTGGTGCGCCTCGAGATCTCGTCCGTGTCCCACCCGTTCTGGACCGGCAAGATGCGCGAGCTCGACGCCGACGGGAAGATCGACCGCTTCCGCAAGCGCTACGGCGGCGGCAAGAAGTAGTCCGTCCCGGACCGACCGATTCGAAACGAGGGCCTCTTCCGCTGACCGGAAGCGGCCCTCGTTTTCGTTGGGGACCCGCGCGAGACTCTCTCCGTCCTCCGGAGGTGGCCCATGCGTGCCCGACTCGCCCTGCTCTTCTTCCTGGCCCTCTCCGTCTCGTGCGGCGGCCTGATCCTGATGCGCCCGACCGCCGAGGACTGGTCGCCGGCGGTCCTGCCCGCCGCCGGGGACACCGGGCCGAGCGCCGCCGTCTGCGCCCATCGCGATCCGAGACGGCAGGCCTTCTTCGGCGATCTCCACGTCCACACGAAGTTCTCGATGGACGCGCGCTCGCGGGGCATGCTCGCTTCGCCCGACGACGCCTACCGCTTCGCCCGAGGCGAGACGATCGGCTTCGGCCCCTTCGACGAGAATGGCGTCGGCGAGCGATCCGGCCGGCTGCCCCGCCCGCTCGACTTCGCCGCGGTCACGGACCACGCCGAATGGATCGGAGAGGTCACGCTCTGCACGACCCCGGGCTCGGTCTCCTACGACTCGGAATCCTGTCGGGGCTTCCGCGGCGAACGCCCGATCAAGCCTCCGATCCCGGGCTTCAAGCTGGGCGGCAAGATGACCGGCGTCGTCGGTGCCCTCGGTCGGCGCGGCGACATCTGCGGCCCGGGCGACGCGGCCTGCCGGGAAGGACTCGAGAGCGCCTGGGCGGAGACGCGGCGCGCGACCGAACGCTGGAACGACACGAGCGAGGCCTGCGCCTTCACGACCTTCCACGGCTGGGAGCACAGCTACTCGGTGAACATGTCGAAGGTCCATCGCAACGTGATCTTCCGCAACGCGAGCGTTCCTTCCCTCCCGGTCTCCTCGCTCGAAGCGCCGGACGCGATCGACCTCTGGGATCGCCTCGACGCGCTCTGTACGAATGCCGGCACGGGCTGCGAGGTCATCACGATTCCGCACAACCCGAACGTGTCGAACGGCCGCCTCTTCGAGACGACCTGGAGGCGCGCGCCGCGGGACGAGCAGATCCGACGGATACAGGTCCGCGCGCGGATCGAACGCCTCGTCGAGATGATGCAGGTGAAGGGCGAGTCCGAGTGCGCGAACGGGATGTACGGCGTGGTCGGCGGCGAGGACGAGCTCTGCGACTTCGAGAAGATCCGGCGCTTCGCGCCCGAGCCGCCCGAGGACTGCGAGGAAGGTGCGGGCTGGGGCGCGCTGCGCGGGAACGGCTGCCAGTCGCGCGTCGACTTCGCACGCTATGCGCTGATCGAGGGTATGCGCGTGCGCGAGCAGACCGGCGTGAATCCCTTCCAGTTCGGCATGATCGGTTCGACCGACACGCACAACGCGAATCCCGGGGACACCGAGGAATACGACTGGGACGGCTGTTGCGCGAACACCGACGCAACGCCCGAAGGCCGCATGACGACGGCGCCCTGGTTCGCGGGCGCGGGCAACGTCGCGCGCAATCCGGGCGGACTGATCGGCGTATGGGCGGAGGAAAACGCCCGGGACGCGCTCTTCGACGCGATGGTCCGACGCGAGACCTTCGCGACGAGCGGACCGCGGATCGAGCCGCGCTTCTTCGGCGGGTGGGACCTGCCGGCGGATCTATGCGGCCGGAAGGACCTCGTGGAGACGGCCTACGCGCAGGGCGTTCCGATGGGATCGGTCCTGCCGGCGGCCACGCAGTCCGGTGTCGCACCGACCTTCGTCGCGCACGTCGCCCGGGACGCGGGCGTCGCGGACCATCCAGGCGGTCAGCTCGATCGCCTTCAGATCGTGAAGGTCTGGTACGGCGAGGACGGCCAGTTCCACCAGGCCGTACACGACGTCGCAGGGCGCCTGGCCGACACGCCGGGCACGAGCCGGGAAGCACCGGGAGTCGACCTCGGGACATGCCGTCCGCGCGGGGACGGTTTCGACTCGCTCTGTGCGGTCTGGACGGATCCGGCGTTCGAGGCGACGCGTGACGCGGCCTACTACGTGCGCGCGGTGGAGAATCCGAGCTGTCGCTGGAGCTGGCGGACCTGCCTGGCGCTTCCGGAGGAAGACCGACCGGCGGCCTGCAGCGACCCGGAGATCCCTCGCGTGATCCAGGAACGCGCCTGGACTTCGCCGATCTGGTTCGAGCCGGCGACCTAGCCTGGGTCGCTCGGTCTTCAGCTGGCGGCGCCGTAGTCCCAGGAGCGCACGCGTTCCGGCGTCACGCGGATGTAGACGGCGCCCGGCGTCGCCTGGGTCGGGAGTTCCGCTTCCGACACGCCGCGGAGCTTCGCTCCCTCGCGCGCGTAGTGGAGGACTTCGTCGGCCGCGCGGTGGACCGTGGCGTGTCCCTGCAGCATCACGCCCTTCAGGTCGGCCATCGTCGAGCCGGACTCGACCAGCACGCTCACTCGCCCGTCGCGCTCGATGTTGGCGACCTTGTTGGTCGCATCGCGCACGCCCATCACCAGCTCGTCGCCGAGGCGGTAATACCCGAGAGCCACCGTGTGCGGGATCCCGTCGGGATCGAGGGTCGACAGAATCGCCCAACCCGGCTTCGAGTCGAGGTAGGCGTGCATCGCGTCGGTCGTCATTCGTGCAGGCATGCGAGGACTCTAGCCTCGGCCCGCGGACCGTCTCGCGCGTGCGGGGGTCGCTCGGGCTTCCGCGCGCCCGGAGCGATCGGGCCTAACGGCCCGAGAGCTTGCGCCGGATCTTGTTCTTCAGCCGGATGGCGCCGGGCTGGAGCTTCAGGTCGTCGGTCGCCAGCAGGTAGGCGTCGAGACCGCCCTTCTTCTGGACGGTGCGGAGCGTGCGGGTCGCGATGTTGAGCGAGACGCGCTGTCCGAGGGCCTCGGACTGGAGGCGGACCTTCTGGATGTTCGGCTCGAAGCGTCGGTTGGTCGCCCGCTTGGAGTGGGAGACGTTGTGTCCGTACTGGACCTTCTTACCCGTCAGTGCACAAACGCGCGCCATGATGTCGTCGCTCCGGAGATCGAGCGGGCCTTCGGCCTCGCCGGGAGGGCGACGGCGCGGGGCACGCTCGAATGGCAGGGGTGTTCGGGGTCGGCGGCGCGGGGAGACCGTCGGATCGTGACGACGGACGCGGCGCAAGCCCTCGAAGGAGCGCAGTTTTTAGCGAGAGGCCGCCGCGGGGTCAACCGCGACGGCCTCGCAAGCGCCTCGACCCCCGAGGGGCCTTGCCGCGACCCGCTCTCCGGCGGGGCTCAGCCCGCCGCGGGCACCGCCTCCGCCTGCACCGGGGTCTTCGAGACCACCGAAGCGGGGATCGAGGGCGGCGGCAGCAGCTCCTTCTTCAGACTCTCGAGCTCCGCGCGGGCCGACTCCCGCCGCGCCTCGTCGCGGAAGCCCCGCAGCTGGACGCGGAAGGCGTCGCCGTCCTCCCCGAGCTCCTTGTTGACCTCGCCCTGCAGGACCATCCGGGAGATGTGCTCGCGCACGTTCTCGAGGGCGTCCATCTCCGCATCGACCGAGAGCCCCTCGATCGCCGCCTGGAGCCGGCGACGCGCCCGGGCGTTCGCCAGGGTCGCGAGCATGCGGCCCTTCTCCCGGACGAGCGCGCGGATCTCCTCGCGGAACCGGACCAGGTTGGTCTTGGCCTCCTCCGCCTGGATGCGGACCTCTTCGAGCTCCTGCTCGGCGCGCTCGAGCTCCTCGAAGAGCGCCTGCTTGTGGGCGATCAGCGAGAGCGAGGTCTCCTCCTCCCCGCGCCGGACCGCGCGACGCACGTCGTCGTGGAGCCGCGCGATCTCCGCGCGCCGATCCGCGATTTCGCTCTCGAGCTTGTTGCGCATGTAGAGAATGCCCGCGACCGCGTCCTTCAGCTCGCGGTACTGGCGGACCCGCTCCGCGATCGCCTGCTCGTAGACGACCTCGGGCTTTTCCTGCTCCTTCTCCCGCACCCAGGATCCGAAGATCCCGCGGAAGAGGCTGCGCATGCGCGCGAACATTCCCGGCTTGCCGTTCTCCATTTCGTCCTCCTCGCCGGTCCGCCCGGCCTCGTTGATTCGTCGATCCATTTCTCTATCGACACTTCAATGTGTCGATTGACACACACGCTTCGCGTCCAGGAGCGCCGCCGCGTTCGATGCTGGCTAGCGCCGCTTCCGGAACTCGTCGGCCTTGAGGCCGAGCTCCCGGATCTTCTGCTGCAGGCTCTGCCGAACCATGCCGATCGCGTTGGCCGTGCGGCTGACGTTGCCTTCGTGTTCGCGGAGCGCCTCGGACAGGTATCGCCGCTCGAATCGCTCGACGGTCTGCTTCTTGGCCTCGGAGAAGGGGATGTCGAGATCGGGAGAATCGCTCGCCACCTCCTCGAGATGGCCGTCGAGGGAGAGATCGGATTCGGAGATCTCCGGGCCCGCCGCGAGCACGGCCGCCCGCTCGATCACGTTGCGCAGCTCGCGCACGTTGCCGGGCCATTCGTGTCGCGAGAGGCGCGCGAGGGCCTCTTCGGAGAGGATCTTCTTGTCGCGCTCGAGGCGCTCGGCGACCTGCCCCAGGAATCGATCCGACAACGCTGCCAGGTCCTCGATCCGATCGCGGAGCGCGGGCAGCTCGATCTCGACCACTTTCAGCCGGTAATAGAGGTCCTCGCGGAAGCCGCCCTCCTTCGCGAGCTCCTCCAGGTCGCGATGGGTCGCCGAGACGACGCGGACGTCGACCTCGATCGTCTCGGTCGAACCGACCCGCTCGAGCTTCCGCTCCTCGAGCACGCGCAGCACCTTGGCCTGGGTCTCCGGCGCCATGTCGCCGATCTCGTCGAGGAAGATGGTGCCACCGTCGGCCGCCTCGAAGCGGCCGATGCGGCGCGCGTCCGCCCCGGTGAACGCGCCCTTCTCGTGTCCGAAGAGCTCGCTCTCGACGAGCTCTTTGTTGATGGCGGCGCAGTTGACCGCGACGAAGGGCTGCGTCCGTCGCCGGCTCGACTCGTGGAGCGCCTGCGCGACGAGCTCCTTGCCCGTCCCGCTCTCGCCCCGGATCAGAACCGACAGGTCCGTCTCGGCGACCTTCTGGATCGTCTCGAAGACGCGCCGCATGCGCGCACCGGAGCCGATCAGCTGATCGAAGCCGAACTCGCGCTCGAGACGCTCGCGGAGCACGCGATTCTCGCGTTCGAGGCGATGGCGCTCGAGCGAGCGGGCGACGACGACGCGCAGTTCGTCGTTGTCGAAGGGCTTCGGCACGTAGTCGTCCGCACCGGTCTTCATCGCCTCGACCGCGATCTTCTCGCTGCCGTGCGCGGTGATCATGATGATCGCGGTCTCGGGGCGCTCTTCCTTGGCGACCCGGAGCACGTCCATCCCCGACGCGCCGCGGCCGAGCGCCAGGTCGGTGATCACGAGGTCGAAGGCCTGATCGCGCAGCAGGGCCGTCGCGATCTCACCGTCCTCCGCCAACTGGACCTCGTGTCCTTCGCGCTTGAGGAGTCCCTTCAGCGCCAGCCGGATCGCGTGTTCGTCTTCGACGACCAGGATCTTCGCCGCCATCACGCGCCTCCTTCGCTTCCGCGGCCCCCGCGCGGGAACGTCAGGACGAACTCGGTGCCCTCCCCCGGCGCGGACTCGAGCTCGATCGTGCCGCCGTGGGCGTCGACGATCTTGCGGCAGAGCGCCAGGCCGAGACCGGTCCCGTTCTCACGCGAGGTGTAGAAGGGGTCGAAGATCCGCTCGCGGGTCTCGTCGTCGATGCCCCGTGCGTTGTCGGCGATCCGAACCCAGACGTCGGTCCCGGCGAGGTTCTCGCCCATGGACACGCGCACCGTCGCGCCATCGACTTCGCCGTCCTCGAGCGCATCGATCGCGTTGGAGACGAGGTTGATCACGACCCGGCGCAGCTGCTCGGCGTCCCCGTGCAGCGGCCCCGCCGCATCGAAACGCCGCACGACCTCGATCCCGCTGCGCGCGGCGCGGTCGCGAAAGGTCTCGAGGGCGGACTCGAGCACGTCCACCATCGCGACCCGGTCCATGCGCGTCTCTTCCTCTCGCGCATAGCGGAGGAGGTGGGAGATCGATCGCTCGACCCGCTCGAGCTCCGCGACGGCGACCCGGGCGTACTCCTCCTGGTCGAGGCCGCGCGGGTCCTCGCCCATCTGCTGGACGAGGCTCTTGGCGGCGGTGATCGGATTGCGGATCTCGTGGGCGATCGAGGCGGAGAGCTTCTCGAGGGAGCGGTGATGCTCGCCCTCGAGATTGCGGCGCTCGGACGAAACGTGGGTCCGGACGCGCCGATCGACCTCCTCCTGAAGGAACCGCGCGTGCAGCTGGGGCTCGTAGAAGGCCCGGAAGGCCCGTCGGCCGAGCTTCAGGCTGAAGTAGATCAGCGCCACCAGGCCGGCCGGAAAGACGAAGAGGAAGAGGGGGATCGTGATCAGCCCGGCCCGCACGAGTTCCCGGGAGAGCGCGACCTTCTCGTCGGCGCGCCGACGCGCATCGCGATAGGCGCGCTCGTCCTCGGTGAGGAGCGTTTCGTCCATTTCGGCGAGCGTATCGCCCGCGTCGTCGTGAGGCTCCTCGCGCCCCTCGAAGCGGGCGCGGCGGCGACTCGCGCCGGCGCTGCGACCACGACGCTTTCCGCGGCGGCGGCCGCGGCGTGCTTTTCCGGACGGATTCGTCTCGGTCCCCATCGAGCCCTCCTCGTCGGCCGGGGGCGCGGGAAATCCCCGGGCCGCGCTTTCGCCGTGCCAGGCCGCACCCGTTCCGTTCCATGCGCCGTCGCAGCGCGTCGTCGACTTCGTGGCGTGTGTCCAGGTCATCGTTCGTTCTCCGGGCGCGCGCTCGAAGCGGCGTCCCTCGATTCGTTCGGTTCCTTCGGAAAGGACAGGACGAACTCGCTGCCCTGCCGCGGGTCCGAGAGCAGCTCGACGCGGCCGCCGTGGGCTTCGACGGTCTTGCGCGAGAGCGCGAGCCCGAGCCCCGTCCCCGTCTCCTTCGTCGTGAAGAAGGGACTCCAGATCCGAGCGCGCTCCTCGGCAGGAATGCCCGGGCCGTTGTCGATCACGCGCAGCCAGACCTCGGTGGCAGCCAGGTTCTCGCCGCCGAGCAACTCCACCCGCGGCAGCGGCGTGCCGCTCTCGGCCAGCGCGTCGATCGCGTTCGCCACGAGGTTCTCCACGACGCGACGCAGCTTCTCCGGATCACCACGCATGACGCCCTCGGCATCGAACTCGATCGCGAGATCGATGCCGTGACCGGCGGCGCGATCCCGCAGCCCCTCCATCGCTGCCCGGGCGACCTCGGAGAGGGCCATCTCGGTGAAGCGGGGCTCCTCGTCCCGCGCGTATCGCAACAGGTGCGAAATCGAGCGCTCGACGCGGTCGAGCTCCGAGAGCGCGAGGCCGGCGTACTCGAGGTTCTCGTTCGACGCCGGGTCTTCCCCCATCTGCTGGACGAGGCTCTTGGCGGCGGTGATCGGATTGCGGATCTCGTGGGCGATCGAGGCGGAGAGATCCTCGAGGGAGCGGCGGCTCCGGGTCTCGACCTCGCGGCGCTCGCGCTTCACCTTGGTACGAGAGCGCGCTCCGACCTCGCGCTCGACCCACTTGTCGCGCACGCGCGGCGCAGCGAGCGCCCAGAGGTAGTGACAGAAGAGACCGATCCCCCAGGCGAGGGCGACGATCAGGACGACGCGGAAGCTGCGGGTCGTGATCATCAGGATTCCGAGCGTCGCGGCGTAGGACATCGCGTGCGTCAGGAAGCCCATCCGCTGGTTCGCGCGTCGCCGCGCGCGCAGCACCGCGCGCTGATGTTCGCGTTCTTCGGGCGTGAGCTCGGGCGCGACG
>JBCCZJ010000133.1:0-11168 GCA_039187915.1 Myxococcota bacterium | reverse complement strand
GACGATCCGCGCGCCGTCCAGCGTCTCGACGTCGGGGCTCTGGCCGACCGTGCGGTTTTTGTACACGAAGGTGTTCAGCATGTTCGCCATCGGGACGACCGAGGACGTGCCGAACTTGAACATCTGCGGGCCGTCGAGGTATTCCTGCGAGTAGGCCTTGTTCTGCTTGTTGAAGGCCTTGTCCGCCGGCGTGCGCGTACGCGCCTTGCCGGGATCGATCAGCACCCACTTCAGGCCCTTGCTGCCCATGACGGCACCGACGCCACCGCGCGCCGCGTGACGCGCCGGGCGGCGCTCCTGGTCCTGGTCGGTGCAGGCGACCGAAGCGCCCGCGAGCTTGAGCTCTCCGGCCGGGCCGATCGAGATCGCGCTCGCATTCTTGTGCTCGCCCTCGAAGAGCTTCTCGCACGAGGCGTAGTTCCACATCCCCTTGTATTCGTCGGCGGAGACGATCGAGACTTCGCCCTCGTCGATGCGGAGGCCGTAGCGCTTGTCCTCGTCGGCGGGCTGGCCCTTCACGACGATCGCGCGGATCCCGAGCTTCATGAGATGCTGGCCGGGGTTGCCGCCGGCGTTGGCTTCCTTGATCCCGCCGGTCAGCGGGCTCTTGCAGCCGATCGAGATCCGGCCGGAGGTCGGCGCGGTCGTCCCGGAGAGGACGCCGGGCGCCATCACGAGGACGTTGTCCGGGCCGAGCGGGTCGCAGGTCGGGTCGCAGTCGCGGGTCAGGATCTTCGCGGAGAGACCGCGCCCGCCGAGCAGCTTCCACGCTTCGGGGAAGTCTTCGTACGACGTCGTCTGATCCGTCATGTTGACGTGGAGAATTCGATCTCCCTCGGGTCCAGCCATGGTTCATTCCTCGGTGATGATTGGGTGCAAGGAGACCCGCAGCGCAGCGTGCGGGTCGGACAAGGTTGAGTCAGCGGCGCGCCGGCCGCAATGTACGACGCCGAACCGCGAGGGCCGCGCCGCGGAGCCCCGCTGCGCCGCCCGGCGTCGCGACCCGGGATCGCGCGGCGTCAGCCGCCGGCGATCGCCGCGATCACCTCGAGCTCGTCGCTCCCGGAGACCGATTGCGCGAGGGTCGCCGTGTCGCGCTCGAGCAGCTCCCCGTTCAGGGTGACCTTCACGAACTTGTGGATCTCTCCGGTCGCCGGATCGATCACGAGCTCTTTCAGGCCCGGGAACTTCTCTTCTACGAGGTCGAAGCAGTCGGCGATCGTCTCGCCGTCGACGAGCGCCTCGGATTCCCCGCGGGTAGGTCCTTGGAAGACGACGGGGATGATGATCTTGGCCATGGGTGCTCCTTCGCGCCCCGGGCGGGGCAGGTCGGGTCGAAGGGGTCGAAGCTCGAATCGGTCCGGAATCTAGGTCTCAGACGCGATCCTGGGAGGGGTAGTAGTAGCGACGTTTCGCAGGGATCTGCCAGAAGCGATCGTCGGGCGCATCAAAGGGCCGCGCCCCCGCCGCGGGCGCCGAATCCGGTAGCCAGGCCGTCAGGAATCCATCGCGTCCGCGGCCGTGGTGCACGCAGCCGGTGTCGAGACCGCGGAGCCCGTCCGCAACGTGGAGACCCTGGCGGGCCCAGTGGCCGTAGACGAGGCCGTAGTCGGGCCCCGCCGCGGCCCAGGCCCGATGCCAGGCGCCCTCCGGCGTCTCGGGTTCCCGACTGGACCAGCTGCTGCGGTCGCCCGCCCGGCCCCGCGTGAGTCGCGCGAGATCGTCCCGCACCGGATCGACGCCGGCGTCCGCGGCCAGGAACGCGCGCGCGCCCGCTTCGTCGCCCGACAGACGGGCGGCGACCGCCGCGGCACGCTCGACCAGCGTCTCGAACGACCAGCCCGGGCCACAGCTCGCGTGGACCATCGCGAAGCGCTGCCCCTCGACCTCGCCGGGCACCACGAGCGGGCGTCCCCGGAGCCAGCGGACCCATTCGCTCGCATCGGGCGCCGCGAGCACGTCACCGATCGAGTCGTTTTCCGACAGGTCCCGCAGCCCGAAATGGGCCGAGATCAGGTGGATCTCGTGGTTGCCGAGCACGTATTCGGCGCGCCCCACGTCGACGAGGGCGCGCACGCGCTCGAGGGGACGGCGATTGTCCGGGCCCCGATTCACGAGGTCTCCCGCCACCCAGAGCACGAATTCGTCGCCGAAGGCCGCGTGGGCCCGCTCGAGGAGCGCGTCGAGCTCGTCGGCGCAGCCCTGCACGTCGCCCACGAAGATGCGCTGCACGGCGCCGCGCCCGGGTCCGCTAGCCGCGCGCGATGCAGCGATTCGACAGCCGGCCGACGCCGTCCATCTCGCTCTCGATCAGCTCTCCCTCGGCGAGGTAGCGCCGCGGCTCCCGGACCGATCCGACGCCGCCGGGCGTGCCGGTGAAGATCAGGTCCCCGGGATGGAGGACGCAGAACTTCGAGATGTACTCGATCAGCTGCGGCACGGTGAAGATCAGGTTGTTCGTGTTCGATGCCTGCATCGACTCGCCGGCCACCCAGCAGCGGAGCCCGACCGCGTCGGGATCCGGGAACTCGTCGAGGCTCACGAGGGCCGGGCCGGTCGGGCCGAAGTTCGTGGCCGACTTGCCGAGACTGAACTGGGGCGGCTTGGACGCGAACTGCAGACGCCGGTCGGACACGTCCTGGCCGAGGGTCATGCCGGCGACCACGTCCCAGGCTTCCGCCGCGGCGACGTCCTTCGCCTCCTTGCCGATCACGACGACCTGCTCGACCTCCCAGTCGACCCGTTCGCCGGTCAGCGGCACGTCGGCGTTCGGACCCACGATGCAGCTCGGAAACTTGGTGAAGACCATCGGGACGTCCGGGATCGGCAGACCCGCCTCCTCCGCATGGTCCTTGTAGTTCAGGCCGATGGCGAAGACCTGCGTCGGATTCGGCACGGGTGCGCCGAGCTTCTCGACCTCGACGATCGGGCCCGCGGCGCCCGTCGACTGGCTCGCCGACCAGGCGCGGATCTCGTCCCACTGCGCGAAGACCGCCATCGGATCCGAGGAGAAGCGGTCCCCGCTGTGGACGGCGAGGTCGACGAAACGCCCCGCCACGTCGAGCCCGACCCGACCCTCGAGGTTCACCAGACGCATGCGCGATCTCCTTGCCTGGACCGCCGCTGGCGGCCGTGGGGCGCCCATCCTAACGCGCCTCCCCGAATCCGCCGGCGTCCGGACGGCGTCCCCTGGGGCCGAGAACGCCCGTCCAGCGGCAGCCCTCCGGCATTCCACCCGTCGATCCTCGGCAGGCTTGCGGTAACTTCCCGGCTTCGAACCGACCGAGGTCTGCCCCCCGACCCGGCCCACCGAAACGATCGGTGGGTCCAGCGCGGAGGCCGTGGCCCCGATCGGACGCCGCCCTGACCGGACTCGTCGCGTCAGGATCGGTCAGGCGCACCAGGGAACATGCGCCGCGGCGTTGGGGTGAGCCGTTTGGGACGTCGAATCATCATCTGTGATGGAGCCGAGAGCGCCCGCCTCTGGAGTCGCATCGGCACCGATGCGTCCGAGGAGCTCACCTGGGTCCCGCGCGACGAAGAGGAAGCGCGCGCCCGCCCGCCGGGGTTCAAGATCCTGCAGGGCGGCCTCGACGACGAGGCGATCGCCAAGCTCGACCCGACCGCCGAGGACGAGTACGCGCTCGTCAGCGACGACGGCCCCTGGACCCGGCTCGCCGTCCGTGAGATCCGCAAGCTCGACGAGGACGCCTCGATCCTCGTCCTCTCGGACAGCCTGACCGAGGACGACCTCCCGGACCATCCGTCCCTGCGCCGAACGGGCTGGAAGACGCTGATCCGCGACGACATCAACGACGAGTTCGGCCACCTCGCGAACCTCCAGAGGGTGGTGAAGATCCGCGAGCTGCTGGCCGACCGCGAGAAGGTCGGCATCCTGCTCCAGCCCGATCCGGATCCGGACGGGATCGCGAGCGCCTACGCCCTGCGGTACCTGCTCGGCCGCAAGCGGACGACGGCGCCGCTCATCTCCTTCGGCGAGGTCCAGCGACCGGAGAATCAGGCGCTCTGCTTCGCCGTCGGAATCGAAGTCCGCGTGATCACGCCCGAAGAGCTGAACGAGTTCGACGCGCTCGTGCTCGTCGACGTCCAACCCAACGTCTTCGGCGAGGATCCGCCGGAGCGCCTCAAGCAGCCGGACGTCGTCGTCGACCACCATCCGGAGCGGTCGGGGTACAGCGCGACCATCAAGGACATCCGCGTCTCGTACGGCGCGACCGCTTCGATCTTCACCGAGTACCTGCGCGCGACCAACACCGAGATCAACGCGAAGCTCGCGACCGCGCTGCTCTACGGAATCAAGAGCGACACGCAGTACCTCGGTCGCCAGACCAGCAACCGCGACATGCTCTCCTTCGCCTACCTGCACGCGTCGCACTCACCGGCGCTGCTCCGTCGGATCGAACGCCCCGCGCTCCCGCACGACGGCCTGAAGGCCCTCGGCCGCGCGCTGTCGGCGGTCGACGTCCGGGACGGGATCAACATCCTCGTACTCGGCCGCGTGCGCGAGGACGTGATCCCGCAGGTCGCCGACATGGCGCTCCAGGCGGAAGGCGCCGAGTGGTCGATCGCCGTCGGGACCGTCGGCCGGGACCTCGTCTTCTCCGTTCGCAACGTCGGCTACGTACGCGCCGCGGGCGAGGTCGTGCGCGCCGTGGTCGAAGGCCTCGGCGTCGGCGGCGGCCATCGCTCGATGGCGAAGGGCATCATCCCGCTGAAGGCCTTCCGCGAGGTCTACGGGCGCGCCGACAAGAAGCAGATCAAGAGCGCGCTCTACGACGCGTTCGTGCGCGCGATCCACGACGACGGCGAAGAGAGCTAGCGCGCGTGGCTCGACCCGAGGCGCTCGGAACCGCCGAAATCGAGGCGAAGCTGCCGGATCTCGAGGGCTGGACCCTGGTGGACGGCAAGCTCCACCGGACGTTCCGCTTCGCGAACTTCGTCGAGGCCTTCGGCTTCATGACGAGCGCCGCCCTCGTGGCCGAGAAGATGGATCACCACCCCGAGTGGTCGAACGTCTACGCGACGGTCGAGGTCGACCTGACGACCCACGACGCGGGAGACGACGGCGGGATCACGGAGCTCGATTTCGCGCTCGCTGCGGCGATGAACGCCGCCGCCGGCGACTGAAAGGCCGAGTGGCCGTGGCCGTGGCCGTGGCCGTGGCCGTGACTGAAAGACGCCGCGTCAGGCGCCGAAGGTCAACAGGTCGTGCGCACCCTGCACGCGCTCCGGGATGTCGATCCCGACCGGGCAGGCGGAGATGCACGGCGCCGCGCAGCCGGCGCACGCGCTCGCGTCGACCGGCAGTTTCGCATAGAGCTCCATCGCGTTGCGCTCGTCCTTGTAGTCCTCGAAGTACATGCGGTGGCGGAGCACGTCCGCGATCGGGACGCCCTCCGGGCAGCTGTCGAGGCACGTGCCGCAATGGGGCGCGCAGTAGGAGCCGATGATGCCCCGGTCGTAGCGCTCGAGGATCGCGACGTCCTCGTTCGTGATCTGCTGGCCCGAGGCGTAGAGATACTCGTCGAGGTGCTGCATCTCGAAGAACGAGATCACGGCGCACGAGACCTTCGGATTCGCGTGCACCCACTTGAGCGCCGCCTGCGCGTAGGTGTTCGCGTCGTGGAAGTCCTCGAGGTTGCGATGGCGCGCGCCCTTGAGCGTCTTCATGGCGACGATGCCCATGTCCTGCTCGTCGTGGGCGCGGTCGATGATGCCGCCGAGATGAGGCCAGATCCCGTGGTGATAGGCGAGCATCATCACGTCGAAGCGGCCCGAGTCGATCGCCTCGTTCGCGACGGGCTCGAGGCGCGGCGTATGGGTCGAGACGCCCAGGAAACGCGCCTTGCCCTCGTCCTTCAGGCGGTCGAACGCTTCGTGCACGTTCGGATCCATCAGCCGATCGAGTTCGTCGCACGAATGGATGTGGACGAGATCGACGTAGTCCGTGCCCATGCGGGTCAGGGACGCCTCGACGACGGCCTTGTACTTCTCCACGGACGTGCCGGCCGGCAGGTGGCCGATCGGCGTACAGAACTTGGTCGCCAGGAAGACCTGGTCGCGGGGAATCTCCTCGAGCGCACGGCCGACGGCGAGCTCGCTGCCCTCGACCGAGTAGTCCGGGGCGGTGTCGATGTAGTTCACGCCGCGATCGAAGGCGCCGGTCACGATCTTCCAGTTCGCCTCCCGGATCCGTCCCGCTCCGAGCACCGTGTCCGAGATCGGCCACTCCGTCCGGCCGAGCCGGCCGTAGGACTGGACGCGCGCGCCCTTCCAGGCGTCCTCCCAGTTCGGATGGGTCTTCACGACGCCGTTGTTCCCGCTGATCTGCGTCTGGATGTCGAGCCAGCCGTCGCCGCGCTTGCCCACGCCGTAGAGCGCGTGGCCGAGCGTGCCCGCCAGCCCCGCCGCGAACGCGCTGGCGCCCGCCGCCGAACCGGCGAGGAAGGCCCGCCGCCCATCGGGCCGCGTCGGCGCGTCGCGACGCGCGAGAAGAAGGAAGAAGCCGCCGAGGGCGAGCAGGATGCCGACGCCGACCACGATTCCGCCCATCGCCTTCGTCGCCGAGGGCGTCAGGTTCGACTGGATCCACTCCCCGGCCGGGAAGAAGCTCGAATCGAGCCCGATCAGCGAGTGGTAGACGAGGTCTCCGCTCGTGGCCCAACCGACGACGAGTGAGACGCCCGCTGCGATCACCACCCAGGGCCGCCGCGGGGCGGAGGCCTCCGTCGTCTGCGCTCCGGAATCCTCGCTCGACATGGCAGGCCCTCCTCAGGTCTTCGCCGACTCGTCGCCCCGCACGGTTTGGATCCCGAAGGGCTTCGCGTCGGGCGTTCGCCGACGCTCCGCAGGGTTCCGCGTTGCCAGGCCTCGATGGACTGGGCAAGTATAAGGCCCCTCATGCCCGACCCGCTCCTCATTCCCGACGTCGCTTCCCTGCCCGAATTCGAGGGAACCGACCTCGGTGTCACCGACTGGCACGTGATCGACCAGGCGAAGATCGACACCTTCGCCGAAGCCACCGGCGACCATCAGTGGATCCACGTGGATCCCGAGCGTGCCGCGGCAGAATCGCCCTTCGGCGCCACCGTCGCGCACGGCTACATGACCCTCGCGCTCGCGCCGGTGCTGCTGCCCGAGATCGTCGAGGTCGCCAAGCTGTCCCAGATCGTGAACATCGGCCTGGACAAGGTCCGCCTGCGCGAGCCGGTCAAGGTCGGGAGCAGGCTGCGACTGGGCGCGGTGATCAAGAACGTGCGGCCCATGAAGGGGGGGACGATGCGCCTGGTGCTCGACGTACGCTTCGAGGTCGAAGGCACGAAGCGCGCGGTCTGCACGGGGGAGCTCGTCTTCGTCTATTTTCCGTGAGGGGGGAGCGGAGCTCGCCTTCGTTGCGGCGAGTCGGTGGTCGACGCCGAGCGGGGCCGGAGCCGGGGAGCGGGGTCAGTCCCTCAGGAAGTCGCGGGCGACTTCGAGGAAGCGGTCGAGCTGGTCGTGGTGGACCCAGTGGCCGGCGTCGTCGAAGCCGACGACGGTGCTCTTCGCGATGTGCTCGGCGCGGCCGTCGCTCGACGGATCGCCGTGCCAGGACTCGCTGCCGTGGACGAGGAGCGTGGGGCACTCGATGCGTTCCCAGGCTTCGGCGCGCATGGCGCGGTTGAGGCGCTGGGGGAAGAGTGGGCGGGCGGCGTTGTCGAACTTCCAGCTGAAGGTCCCGTCCTCGTTCCGGGCCACGCCGTGGATCGTCAGGTGGCGCGCCTGCGCCTGCGAGAGGTGCGGGTTCTCCTCCTGCATGCGCTCCGCCGCCGCGTCGATGGTCTCGTAGCGCCGCGGCGTCCGCTTCGAGTTCGCCTTGACCCCCTCGATCCATTTGCGCGTCGACTCCCAGAGCGGCCGGTCCATCAGCTTCTCGACCGGATCCGGGATCTTCATGCCCTCGATCGCGACGAGCTTGTGGACCTTCTCGGGGAAGATGCCGGCGTACTGGAGCGAGACCGCCGCCCCCATCGAATGCGCCATGATGCGCAGCGGAGCCAGGTCGAGCACGTCGATCAGCTGGGCCACGTCGAGGATGTACTCGGGCATGGTGTACTGGCCGCCGATCGACCACTCGGAGTCGCCGTGGCCCCGGAGGTCGGGGGCGATCACGTGGTACTCCTCGCGCAGCGCGCGGGCGACCCAGTCCCAGTTGCGCGCATGATCCCGCCCGCCGTGAACGAGCAGGAGCGGCGGCTTGTCCTCCGACCCCCAGTCCACGAAGTGGAGCCGGAGGCGCTGTGAGATGTAGAAGCTCGACGCGGGGCCGACGATCGAATCGGAGGCGGCGGACATGCGGTTTCCTGCTGGGCAGCGCGCGGACGGCGAGGGTTGATCGGGAGATCGAGTATACGCGGGAAGGCGCACCGGGCGGCGGGGCGCAGTGGGCGCCGTGCGGGGTATGTTCCGGGGCACCATGAAGATCGCCCTCGCCCAGATCAATCCGACCGTCGGCGACCTCGCGGGCAACCGGCGCCTCGCGCAGGAAGCTGCCGAGCGGGCCGCCGCTGCGGGCGCGGACCTCGTCGTGCTGCCGGAGCTGGCGCTGACGGGCTATCCGCCGATGGACCTGCTGGAGCGGGATCGCTTCGTCGACGACCAGCTCGCGGAGCTCGACGAGCTCGCCAAGGCGAGCCGGGACATCGCGATCGTCGTCGGCGCCGTCCGCCGGACCGACGACGCCCGCCCGAAGGAGATCGAGAACGCGGCGGTCGTGCTCGCCGAGGGCCGCCGCCTGGCCCAGCAGAGCAAGACGCTGCTGCCGACCTACGACGTGTTCGACGAGACGCGCTACTTCGCGAAGGCGAAGGGGCGCGTGCCGATCGAGGTCCCCGGACTCGACCTCTCCATCGGCATCGCCGTGTGCGAGGACACCTGGTACCAGACCCAGCCCTATCCCGTCGATCCCGCGGCCGAGCTCGCCGCCCTGGGCGCCGGCGTGATCCTCAATCCCTCGGCCTCGCCGTGGCACGTCGGCAAGGCGGCGGAGCGGCGCGTCATGCTCGGTGAAGTCGCCGCGCGCACGGACCGGCCGGTCGTCTTCGTGAACCAGGTCGGCGGCAACGACGAGCTGATCTTCGACGGCGGCTCCTGCGTGATCACGCCGAACGGCCAGGTCCATGCGGCCCTCCCGCTCTTCGAGACCGGGCTGTCGATCTGCGAGCTGCCGGCCGGCCCAGGCACACCGATCGCCGAGGTCGAAGACCTCGAGTCGGTGGCTCAGCTCGAGCGCGGCCTCGTGATGGGCATCCGCGACTACTTCCTCAAGCAGAATCTGCCGCCCGGCGCGGTGATCGGTCTCTCGGGTGGGATCGACTCGGCGGTCACCGCCTACCTCGCCGTCGAGGCGCTCGGCGCGGACCGCGTGCTGGGCGTCGCGATGCCCGGCCCCTTCTCGTCCGACCACTCGATCTCCGACGCGTTCCGCCTCGGCGAACTGCTCGGGATCGAGGTCCGGCGCGCGGACATCGCACCGATGTACGAGGCCTATCGCGGCGTCTTCGGTCAGCTCTTCGGCGAGCGGGACGACTACGGCCTCACGCAGCAGAACATCCAGAGCCGGATCCGCGGGGCCGTACTGATGGCGTGCTCGAACGAGGAGAATCGCCTCGTGCTCGCGACGGGCAACAAGAGCGAGCTCTCGGTCGGCTACTGCACGCTCTACGGCGACACCGTCGGCGGCCTCGCCGTCCTCGGCGACGTGTACAAGCAGGACGTCTACGCCCTCGCGCGCTACGCGAATCGCGACGGCGAGAAGATCCCGATCGGGACGATCGAGAAGCCGCCCTCCGCGGAGCTCGCCGCCGACCAGCTCGACCAGGACGACCTTCCGCCCTACGACGTGCTCGACGACGTCCTCAGCCAGGCGATCGAGGGGCGGCGCAGCTTTGCGTCGATCGAGACCCCGAGCGGCACGACCGAGGACGTCGCCCACGGCATCTTCCGCCGTCTCGACCGCAACGAGTACAAACGTCGACAGACGCCGCTCGTGCTGCGCACGTCCGAGAAGGCGTTCGGGGGCGGGCGCCGACTCCCGATCGTCCATCGCTACACGGGATAGACGCGCTTGCCTCCGCTGTCGCTCGACGCCTACTCGACGACGATCGTCTGCCTCGGCCTGGGCGGCGCGCTGCTCGTCGTCCAGCTGCTGGTCGTCGACGTCGCCGGACTCCGCCGCCACCATCCGCCGGGCATGCCCGTCGAACCGGACCCCGGCGACTTCCTATTCCGCGCGGTGCGGGCCCACGCGAACACCAACGAGTCGATCGCGGCATTCACGTTGCTCGCCCTCTTCGACGTGCTCGTCGGCGCCGACTCCGGCTGGACGAACGGGCTCACCGTGACCTGGATCGTGGCGCGGACGGCGCACATGCTCTGCTACTACGCGGGCTGGGCCAACGCCCGCTCCGCGAGCTTCGCGATCGCCGCGCTCGCGCTGGTCGGACTCGCCGTCCACGGGGCGCTCGCCCTGCGCTGAGGCGCCGAGCGGATCGATGCCTGCCGATCACTGCTCGAAGCAGACGAGGCTACCGAACGCGTTGCAGACGAGCGCACCGATCGAAGTCCATTGCGATCCGGTGGTGCTCGTGGCGAATCCGTAGAGGCCGTTCTGGCCGTTCGAATCCGAGCTCCAGTCGACGCAGTTCGCCGTCGCGGCGGTCCCGTCGGCGTTCGTCCCGGTCCAGACCGTGGTCGCGCTGGCTCCGTTCGGCGACACGCCCACGGAGGCCGTGATCCCGGACGTGGTCAACGCGCTCCAATCGGCCGCGACCTCCTCGCCGTTCATGTTGACGTAGGGACCCGTGCTCTGGCTGAAGTGCGTCGCCGGCGAGCTCGTCGCGTCGCTCAGCCACGCCTTGTAGGTACCGGGCAGGCCGAAGAGCGCGGCCTGCGAGGAACAGAGCGCATCGCCCGCCGCCACGCCGGTGACGGGAGCGAGGCCGCCGATGTCCCCGGTCACGAACGTCTCGGTCCGGAACACGAATCGAGCGTCGGCGGCCGCGACGGCCAGCAGGTCGGTCGACGCGGGCAGGGTGTTCCCGCTCGGATGGGTCAGCTCGATCGTGGTGAGGGGGAAGCTCGGCGAAGTGACGAGGAGCTCACGGTCCTCG
>JBCCZJ010000132.1:0-11178 GCA_039187915.1 Myxococcota bacterium | reverse complement strand
GGCCGCGGAGATCCTCGGCCAGCGCGAGCAGTTCCGCGAGTCGGCCGAATTCTATCGGCAGGCCGCCGAGCTGTCGGATGATCCGGAGATCGCAGACGCGATGCCGATCTCGGACGCGTGGCGGCGCTCCCTGCCGTGAAGGACGACGTCCAGAACGTGCAGGAGCCGACGATCTGGCTGCCCTGTCCAGGTCTCGGCCTCGCACGCACTGCTCCCGAAGCGCTCCGCGGGCTGCCGTCCGCCCACTGGATCCCGAAAGACGGCGCCTCGCCGGGCCCCGATCGCGACTACCGGGCCGCGCTCGTCGCGAAGGACCGGGCCGCGCTAGTCGCGCAGCGCGCCGAAGAGATCGCTGTAGTCGTCGGTCCAGAGCGGCGTGGCCGCGAGCTGCGCGGCCGACGGCGACCGGATGGCGTGGCGCGAGGCGGGCAGGCCGAGACGCGCGAGGAGCCTGCGCGAGGCGGCCTCGAAGGCGGCGAGGCGACGGGGATCCTTCGCGACGACCGCCCAGTCGGCGGCCTGGGTCTGAAGCGCGGGGACCGCGGCGGAAGACACGAGTCGGCTCGCGAGACCGAGCTCGTCGGCGATCCGCGCCACGACCGGTCCGAGGTCGAAGTGGCGACTGGACAGGTGCATCAGCAGGAGTCCGTCCTCCGCGAGGGCCGCGACGTAGGGACGGAAGCCTTCGACCGTCATCAGGTGGACCGGAATGGCGTCACTGCTGAAGGCGTCCACGAGCAGGAGATCGAAGGCCTGCGCGCGACCGGCCACCTGCTCCGCCTCGAGGCGCAGGCGCGCGTCGCCGACCTCGACCTCGACGCGGGCGCGGCTCCGTTCGAGGAAGGTGAACACCGTCGGATCGCGAGCGATCTCGACGACCGCCGGATCGATCTCGTAGAAACGGACGAGATCGCCCGGTCTTCCGTAGGCGGCGACCGTCCCGATGCCCAGACCGACGACCCCGACCCGGGACGCGGTGCCGCCGGAACGGAGCGAGAGCGCCGCGGCGAGCGCGGACGCGCGGCCGTAGTAGGAAGTCGGAATCGACTGATGACGCCCGGCGACGAACTGCAGTCCGTGGGTCGTCGACCCGTGGAGCAGCATCCGCTGGCGCGCGTCGCCCTGGCCGAGCTCGAGCACGCGCAGCACGCCGAAGAAGTTGCGCCGCTGGTGGATCTGGTGCGCGTCGGGATTCATCGCCGCCCAGACCTCGTGTCCGACGAGCCCGACCGCCGCGAGCAGGACGACCCCGACCCGCGCGCGGCGGCGCGGGTCGGAGCGAAGCGCCCGATGCGCCACGAGCCCGACCGCGAGCGCGGCGGTCAGCGCGAGCTCGCCGTGTCCCGAGAAGAGCTCCGGCGCGACGACACCGACGAAGAGCCCGCCGAGCGCCCCGCCGGCCGAGACGAGCAGGTAGTAGCGCGTGAGTTCCTCGGGCCGTGGGCGCAGCGCGTGGAGCTCGCCGTGCAGGAGCCAGCAGGCCGCGAACACGAGCGCGGTGAGCCGCGCGATCTCCACCGGCAGCGGCCACTCGAAACCCGTCCAGACGCGCTTCGTCCCGAGCGAGAGCGCGACGAGGACGCAGACGACCGCGATGCCCCGCCGGCGCGTGCCCGAGGACGCGAAGCTCACGATGAAGCTCGCCAGATAGGCCGCCAGCGGCAGGATCCAGAGGAAGGGCACGCTCGCGACGTCGCGACACAGATGGTTCGTGATCGACATCATGACCATCACGGCGACCGCGGAGAGCAGCAGCCAGAGCGCCGCCCTCCCGAACGGCGCCGGGCCGTGCCCGGCGCCGGGATCCGGAGACGAGGCGTCGGCGGTGGCCTCGAGCCCCGCCGCTTCGCCGCTCCGCCCGGGCGGACGCAGCGAGAGCGCGGCGCAGCCGAGGACGCCCGCCCCGATCGACGCGAAGGCGAGCGACCAACCGCCTAGCGTCTCGGTCAGACCGAACGCGGGCTCCACGACGAAGGGATAGGCGAAGAGCGCCAGAAAAGAGCCCGCGTTCGACAGCGCGTAGAGCGGGTACGGCGAGCGCGTCGGATGGCGTCGCGCGAACCAGGCCTGGACCAGGGGGCCGGTCGAGGCGAGCACGAAGAAGGGCAGCGCGACGTGGGTCGCGAGCAGCCGCAGGATCGCGCGCTGCGGCGCTTCCTCCGCGTGGACCGACCAATCCGCGCCGGCCAGGCCGATCGCGACGCGCGCGGCGACGAGGACGAGGCCCGCGTGCACGACCAGCTGGAACGCGGGCCGCAGGAAGCGCATCGAGCCATGGGCGTAGGCGTAGCCGAGGAAGAGCACGCTCTGGAAGAAGGCCAGGCAGAGCGCCCAGATCCCGGGCGCCCCGCCGAAGAGCGGCATCAACCGCTTTCCGATCATCGGCTGGACGAAGAAGAGCAGGAAGGCGGCGGAGAGAATCGCGCCCCCGAAGAGGGCGCGGCTCGCGCCGTCGATCCCGGCGCGCTCGCGGATGGCGAGCTCAGTCGCCAAAGGACCCTCGCGCCCCGCCGAGGCGGACCGCGTCGAGCCTTCGAGGCGCGGGCGCACGAAGCGCGTGCGCGCCGCGGACGGGTCCGGGCACGAAGGGGCGCATGTCTCCACCCTAGAGCGAACGCACGCGGAAGTGGTGGACTTTCGTGCCCGACACCGAAAAATGTTGCGATCGCGCCACGGTACACTCCGCAGGCAGGCGAGGCGGCAGGCCCGCGAATCGGCGCGACGATCGGTCGAGACGGGGCGGGGTCCCCACTGGGAGCGACACGCGTCGCCTCGTTTCGATTCAGACCTAACAGGAGCCCTCGATGTCCGGAACCGACCCGACGAATCGACCCGCGGGCGGGCAGCGAATCGCGCGGGGCGCGCTCACGGACCTTCGGGACGCACGCGCCCATCGGGCCGGTCGCGGGACGGAAGCCGCGCCCTCGAAGGTCGCGGGCGACTGACGATGGGGGAACGCCGTCCGTATGGAAGCGGCTGCTACCGCCGTCGGATCGAGCTCCGCGCGAGCGAGGGCACCGCGCGGGGCGAGCTCGGGGACGACTTCCATCATTTCATCGTGGAGATCGCGCATGACGGACGGCGCGTCTCGGACGTCCGGGGCGAGCCGCGGCGGATCCCGTGGACGACCTGCCCCGGAGCGCTCGTTCCGCTGCAGGCCATGAAGGGCGCCGAGATCGCGGAGCCCGTGCTCTCGCTCTCGCGCCACACGCCGTCCCGGGCGCAGTGCACCCACCTCCACGATCTGACGTGTCTGACGATCGCGCACGCCGCACGCGCGCTCCGCGGGGGCGCTCGAGAGCGCCGCTACGACGTCACGATCCCGGACCGGATCGACCGGCGCGCCGACTGCCGCGTCGACGTCGATGGCATGCCCGTCCTGCACTGGTCCCTCCGCGGCCTGCGGATCGTCGGCGGGTCGGACGGCCGCTTCGACGACCTGTCGATCGGTTCGAAGCCCTTCCGCGAGGCCCTCGGCGGGCTCGACGGACCCGACGCGATCGAGGCCGCCTGGGTCCTCCAGCGCGCCGTCTTCATCGGCCTCGGCCGCCAGCACGACTTCGACGCCATGGAGACCGCGCGGGAGTTCGCCGGCGAGGTCGGCGGCGGCTGTCACGCCTTCGCGCCCGAGCGGCTCGACCAGGGACTCCGGATCCTCGGCAACGCCTACGACTTCTCGAGCGGGCCCGAGGCGATCCTCTTGCAGACGCCGAACGCGCCCGGGGCGTTGGACCGGAGGCGTTAGTCGCGTCGGATCGTGCCGACGAGGCGCGCCCGGACGGACGGATCAGACGCGCTCGCCCCGGCGCGTCAGGCGCCTCGATCCTTCGGCTTCGCGCGGCGCTGGGGATTCATCCGCTCCTTCATGTCGGAGGGCATGCCGAAGGGCAGCGTGCGCTCGATCAGGAGCGCGTCCTCGCGGGATCGGCCGCCGTGGGACGCGATGAGCGCCTTGTCGATCCGATTCGTGCCCGGCGAGTTCGCCGCGATCTCGGCGGCGAGCGCGTCGACCGTCGCGTCCAACGCCTCGTCGGCGACCGCGCGATCCACGAGACCGATCGCGGCGGCGTGACGGCCGTCGATCCGCCGGCTCGTGAACATCAGCTCCTTGGCGGTCGAGCGACCGACCCGCTCGGGCAGGCGCACGGACATGCCCCAGATCGGTGCCAGGCCCCACTGGCCGTGGGTGTCGCCGATCTTCGCGTCTTCGGCCGCGACGAGCAGGTCGCAGCCGAGCGCCAGCTCGAGCCCGCCCGTGAAGCAGTGTCCCCGGATCTTGCCGATCGTCGGCATCGGGAGCGACTCGAGCGCGTCGATCGTCTCTGGTTCATAGTGCTTGCTGGGCGCGCGCTCACCCTTCGCGATCGACTCGAGGTCGTGCCCCGAACAGAAGGAGCGCCCTGCGCCGGTCAGGATCACGCAGCGCACGCGCTCGTCCGCGGTGATCGCGTCGATCCGCTCGCGTAGCGCGACCATCAGCGGAATGTCGATCGCGTTCAGCTTGTCCGGACGGTTCAGCGTCAACGTCGCCACGCCGTCCCGATCTTCGCGAAGTACGAGCATCTTCCCCTCCCTGGACTAGCAGGCGACGAGCCGCGCGAGGCGGCGGTAGTGTTCGTTCGCGTCGCCGAAGAGCACGCTGCTCGCCCGGGCGCGCTTGAAGAAGAGGCCGATGTCCTGCTCCTCGGTCATGCCGAGCCCGCCGTGGAGCTGGAGCGCCTCTTCCGTCACGCTGCGCGCGGTCTCGGAGGCGAAGGCCTTCGCTGCGCTCGCGAGGGCGGAGCGATCGTCTGCCGCTTCGTCCAGGGCGCGAAGCGCGGCCTGCACGAGGGAGATCGAGCGTTCGACCTCGCTGAAGAGCCGGGCGCAGCGGTGCTGGAGCGACTGGAACTCGGCGAGCTTCCGGTCGAACTGCTCGCGGGTCTTCAGGTACTCGACGGTCCACGCGAGGGCTTCCGCGGCGATCCCGGCGAGCTCGGCCGCCAGGGCGGCCGCCCCCCGATCCACCAGCGCGTCGAGGAAACCGTCCTCCGGCACGAAGCGGCCGAGCGCGCGGGCGGGCGTCGAGGCGAACGTGAGATCGGCGACCCGCCGGCCGTCGAGCCAACGCCGCGTCGTCGAAGCGAGACCCGGCGCGTCCTTCGCCACGGCGAAGACCCCGACTTCCTCCCCGACCCGCGCCACGACCAGCAGCGCGTCGGCGGCAGGCCCGTCGACGACCGCGATCTTCCGCCCGTCGAGCGTGAAGCCCTCGCCCGCCGGCTCGGCCCGGCACTCGAGCTGGACCGTCTCGACGCCCCGCGACTCGAAGAGCCCGAGGGCCACCCGCATCTCGCCCGTAGCGAGGCCGGCCGCGCCGTCGAAGTCGTCCCATCCGCCCGTGAGCGAGAGCGCGCTCGCCGCGAGGACGGCGCTCGAGAGCAGCGGCGTCGGCACGGCGTGTCGCCCGAGCGCCTCGAAGACGACCCCGAGCGCCCCGAAGCCCAGGTCGGCACCCCCGACCCGCTCCGGCGCGATCAGTCCCGGCCATCCCAGCTCGGACAGGCCGTCCCAGAGTGATGCGCGCACACCGCTCGCATCGTCCCCGTCGCGCAGCGACCGCAGATCCTGCCGCGGCTCCGCTTCGGCGAGGAATTGCATCGCCGCTTCCCGGATCATCGCCTGGTCCTCGTCGCTCGCCAGCGACTGGTCCGGCGTGCCCGCCTGGAGGCCCGTCATCCCGAGCACCCGCTTGGCGACGATGTCGAGCTGGACCTCCGAGGTGCCGCCTTCGATCGTGTTCGCCCGCGAACGCAGCCACTGCTTGGGGATCGGATTCGCGCCGCCGTCCTCCATGCCCCATTCGAGACCGTCGGGGCCGAGCAGATCCATCAGCAGCGAGTAGCGCGACTGGCTCGCCTCGGAGCTGGCGAGCTTCAGGATCGACGAGACCCGCGCAGCCTCCACGCCGCGCGCCCGGGCGCCGGTCAGTCGGTTGGCGCGCTCCGACGCCCACTGACGGGCGACCCGGATGCGGAGGGCATCGTCCTTCAGCCGTCCCGCTTCGTCGACGCCGATCGCGTCTTTCGCGAGGTCCGCGAGGCTCTTGCGGCCGGCGGAGCCGGTGAGCGAGCTGAGTCCGCCCGACCCGAGCATGCTCCGTTCGTGCTGCAGCAATCGCTTCGCGATCGGCCAGCCGCCGCAGGGCTTCCCGATCAGGTGCGCCTTCGGCACGCGCACGTCGGAGAAGAAGACCTGGCAGAACGGAGAGCGTCCCGAGATCAGCACGATCGGCGCGATCTCGATCCCCTCGCTCGCGAGATCGACGAGCAGGAAGCTGATGCCCTCGTGCTTCGACGCTTCGGGATCGGTTCGGACGAGACAGAAGATCCAGTCGGACTCGTCCGCGCCGCTCGTCCAGATCTTCTGGCCGTTCACGAGGTAGTGATCCCCTCGATCCTCGCAGCGCATCTGCACGTTCGCGAGGTCGCTCCCCGCCTGGGGCTCCGAGTACCCCTGCGCCCAGCTGATCTCCGCGCGCGCGATCGGCGGCAGGAATCGCGCCAGCTGCGCCTCGCTCGCGAATTCCTGGAGCGCAGGCGCGAGCATCGTGAGGCCCCCGCTGACCGCCCGGCGGATCCCCCGCGCGCGGAGCGCCTCCTCGAGCCGCTTCACGCGCTCCCGATCGAGCCCGAGCCCCCCGTGCTCCTTCGGCCAGGACGGCGCGAGCAGACCGATCGAGCCGAGCCGCCGGGACCAGGCGGCCGTGTCCTTGACGGACGGGGCGTCGCTCGCGTCGAGCCACGCCTCGAGCTCGCGCGCGAAGGATTCGATCGGCTGCACGTTGTCCACGAGGGGCGCTCCTCCTGCGGTCGGGGCGGGCGCGCCACTCTATCGCGGTCCCCGGCGCGAGCACGGGACGCGGCGTCCCTCACCGCACGCGCCAGCCCCGGGTCCGCGGCGTCCCTCACCGCACGCGCCAGCCCCGGGCCCGCGGCGTCCTTCACCGCACGCGCCGGCTCCTCGGACGCGTCCGCCCGCCGCATGCAGGGCGGCCGGGACGAAAGGGCGCCGGGAGCGTCCCGTTCGCGCGCATCGGCCGACCGGTCTAGCCTGTCGACACGCCCGTCGGAGATCGCTCGATGACCCAGGTCCGCGACACCATTCCCGATCACCTGCAGCGCGAGGTCGACGCCGCCCTCGCTTTCTGGAACGCCGACCAGGACGTCGCGTTCGACGTGACCGGCATCATCGACCCCGACGAGGGCAGCGCGGGTGCGGACGGTCGCGAGCTCCGCCTCGTCCTTTGCGGCGGGGACCGCTGCGAGCAGCGCTCCTTCCGGGTCGCGGGCACCGACGGTGACTTTCGCGTCGCGCTCGTCGACGACGCACCGGCCCCGACGGATGCGGCCGTCGTCCCCGAGCTGGACCCGCCGCCGGGCGCGCGGCGCGGCTGGATCGATCGTGCTCTCGCGCGCCACGACTTCGTCGTCCTCGTCTTCTACCGGGGCTTCTGGTGAACGCCGTGTCGCTCCGAGTTGCGGAGCTACGCGAAGACCGGAGTGGCCGATGCGATGCGCGCCGCGGGCGGAGAGGTCTACGCCGTCTCGAGCGAGCCCCAGGACCTCACGGACCGGGCCCGGAGCGAGTGGCAGCTCGACTTCGAGTGCGTCGGTGACCCCCACCACGAGATCGCGGAGGACTGCCGCGCGCAGTCGTGGCTCGATCTCTTCGTGAATCCGAACCTCGACTTCCTGAAGGCCAGCGTCGGTGAGAATCGCGGCTTCCGCCCGACCCATCCGAAGGGTTTCTTCCAGCCCGGCGTCCTCGCGATCACGCGCGAGGGCCGCGTGCTCTACCGCTGGCGCGGCGTCCCGACCCATTCGAACATGGGCGGCGCGACCGAACGCCCGACCGCCGAGCACGTCCGCGCCCGGATCGTCGAGGCGCTCGCCGCGGACGCTGGCGAAGACGCGGCGCTCGACACCGATCCGACCCTCGATTCGCGGGGCCTGCCGTGGCCGGTCTTCTCGACGCTCCTGATCGCGAACGGATGGTTCCTCCGCGGTCAGGGTTTCTCGGGCGTGGCCTCGATCCGCATGGCCCTGCTCCGACTCGTGGCCTTCATCGCCGCCTGGGTCGCGGCCTTCGCGCTGCTGCCGACGCTCCCGGTCGCTGCTGCCCTCGCCGCCTGGATCGTCTTCATCGTGCCCAAATACCGCTTCCTCGGCAGCCAGTTCCAGCACGTGGACGCGACCGACACGGCCTAGCGTCGCCCGTCGAAGCGACGCCGGTCGCGCGCGTCTACTTCGCTTCGTGCCAGATCGGTGAGGTCCAGGCCATCTCCTGGATCGTCTGCGGATAGGAGCCGTCGCTGCAGACCGCCGGGCGCTCCGCTTCGGGCAGACGCAGGCAGTCGAAGACGCTCCAGCGCGCCGACGGATTCTCGACCGCTCGCACGTAGTAGTACGTGGACTGGCCCGGCTCGAAATCCTCGTCGCGATAGACCGCACAGAGGCTGTCGTGGCCCTCGCCCTGTCGCTCACCGGTCGCGACGTCGACGCTCGCGTCGTTCGGTCCGCCGGCGAGCAGGATCACCTCCGTCCGGCGCTGCCCGTCGCCGTCGATCCAGCCCTTCACGAGCTGGAGCTGCTGGAGCGGCGCCCCCATCCGCGACGGGTCGCGGGTCGCCGCGGCGACGAAGACGGGCTTCGCGTCCGCAGAGGTCGGCGCGGGAAGATCCCCGCCCATCGGCACGCCGCCGGCGTAGCCCGCCTCGACGAGGTCCGGGCGATCGCAGAGATCGGCGTCGTAGTCCCAGCCGCCGAAGAAGCGCGGCGCGATGCGCGGGCCCGACGTACCGAAGGTCTCGCGGCGAAGCATGGCGTCGAAGATCGCGTCGCGGGAGTTCTCGACGGCCCAGACCCCGGCGAGTCCACCGGGATTGCCGTCGATGCCGCTCGTGAGCAGCCCGGGCGCGAGGCGCTCCTGCGGCGTCGACTCGACGGAGACGTGCCCCCGCCAGTCCGCTTCGTCGACTGCGCCGGGCGTGGCCGCGTGGGTATCGGTCGCGGCGACGACGCCGAGCTTGACCGAGTTGAGCCCGATCGCGTCCGCTTCCTCGAGCCCGACGAGCAGGCCCGAGCGCAGGTAGTCGGTCGCGTCGACGCAGCCCGCGCCGAGCATGCCGAAGCTTCCGATCTCGCCTTCCGCGCACTCCTGCGTCACCTCGCGCGCCTCGCCGAGGACGAGGTTTCCGTCCGCGTCCACCTGCGTCGTGCCGTAGGTCTCCTCGCGGCCGATGAAGCGGACGGCTTCGACGTCGCAGAGTTCGTCGGGCGCGCCGAGCACGCTCGAAAGGCCGTTGATGCACTCGGACGCGCCCTTGTGCTGGAAGATCTCCATGATCGGCTCGCGTTGGAGGCGCTTCTCCGCGTAGGCGCGGCGGTTCTCGACCGTCGGCGCGAGGCGCATGTAGGGGGCCATCCGGCCGTTCGCGAGGTTCGAGTTGTGCGGGATCGTCAGGTACTCGCAGCCTTCCGCCTCGAGGCAGGCAGCGTCGAGCCCTTCCCAGAGGGCGCTGTCGTAGGGCGCGTCGACGTAGGAGACCGGGAACGGCGGCACGTTGCCGTTCCGGAAGACGACGTTGCGGTGGTAGTTCGAGGTGCCCGGCGTGCCGGTGTACTCGTAGGCGTTGAGCGTCGTGAAGGTGCAGGCCGCCCCGCGGTCGTAGGCCGCATCGGCCGCATCGCCGATCCGCTTCCACGGATCCCGCGCCCACTCTCGACAGAGCTGTCCGTCCTCGCCACAGACCTGCGGGAGGCGCGCCGGGTTCTCGGTCGTGATCACCTGCCCGAAGAGCATCATGCCCGTGCGCTCGTCGCCCCGGGCCTGCTGGCAGAAGTCCGCGTCGTAGCGCGGCGAATCCGGGTCGCGACAGAGGCGTCGCTCGCCCAGGAACTCCCCGTGGTCGGTCACCGCCAGGAAATCGAGGGGACGATCGATCGCGAAAGAGCCGACGGGCTCGCCGTTCTCGAGCGGCCAGAAGTCGATCGCTTCGCCCCGTGCGTAGCGATAGGCGTCCTCGGGCGTCGCGCCGATCGTGTTGGCCGCGGCATCGAAGGAGAGCTCCGTGTGGACGTGGAGGTCGCCGAAGAGGGCGAGCCGGTTCGGCGTATAGTGATCGCAGGGAGTGCGCTCTTCGGTGTACTGCACGAGGCGGTTCGCGTCGGCCGGCGCGGAGGCGGCTTCGGCGACGGTCGCGTCGTCCGTCTCCGGCGGCGCGTCGCAGGCAGCGGCCAGAAGCGCGAGGAGGGCCAGGCAGGGGAACGTTCGCTGGGACATCGGATCTCCCGGTGGGTCGGATCCGGCGGGCGCGTGGTGTCGGCCGCCGGAGGAATCGGACCGATTGGAGCCGCGACGGTAGCGTGCGGCGGCGCGGGCGGCGGAACGAAAAGCGGCTCCGCCTAATAGGATCTCGCGACGCTGGCCGGATCCGCAGCCGTCGGCCTATCCTCTCCGAGAACGGGTCCGGCACGCGAAGGCGGGCCGAGCGAACCGGGGCCCGACCGGGAGCGTCGCCATGTCCGAAGGAACGAACCGAATCGGCGGAGGCTGCCTGTGCGGGGCGATCCGCTTCTCGATCGATCGCGAGGCGGTCGCCGGACAGTCCCACTGCCACTGTCGCGACTGCCAGCAGGCGACGGGCAGCGCCTTCGCGACCTTCTGCTTCGTGCCGGACGCGGGGTTCGAAGCCGAGTCCGGCGAGCCGAAGGGCTTCGCGGTGCCCGGCTCCAGCGGAGCGGGCGTGACGCGCTTCTTCTGCGCCGACTGCGGTTCGCAGCTGTACAGCGAGGTCGGCGTGATGCCGGGGGTGAAGTTCGTGAAGGCGGGCGCCCTGGACGACGCCGCCTGGATGTCGCCCCAGTCCGCCTTCTGGTGCGACACGGCGCAGCCCTGGGTCGCCATGCCCGAGGGCGTCGCGGAGATCGCGAAGAACCCGGGCTGATCGCCCGGGACAGCGCCCCAACCCCCCGATCCGTCTCCGCTTTTCGCGTGTGCGAGAAGACCCGGGGTCGCCCTCGGAAGCGGCCCGCGAGGGGCGACAACCGCCCCCCGCTGCGGTTATCCTCCCGGCCGTTCCACCCACCCCTTCCGCATTCGATCCTTGCCCATGAGGAGATTCGCGCCATGGAATCG
>JBCCZJ010000131.1:0-11244 GCA_039187915.1 Myxococcota bacterium | reverse complement strand
CTGGGAGAGGATCAGCTCGAAGTTCCCGTCCGCGTCGAACTCGAGATCGCGACTCGAAAGGAACGAGGTCGTCGTCAGATTCGTCGGGTCGAACTCCGCGAGGCCCTCGACGCCGCGCTCGGCCCAATTCCGGGATCCCAGGTCCTCGGGCTGGGGCGCGGTCCAGGTCGCGATCACGAAATACGGCAGCGTCCCCCGGTTCCCGCGGATCCGATAGGCATGGCGTCCATCGACGAACTCGCACATCAGGTGGTCCTGGTCGGGGCTCTGGACGTTGATGCTCTGTCGCCACGGCGCGTCCCGGAGACGCGGCCGCTCGGGCTCGCAGTTCTCGACCATCCGCTCGAAGCCGTTGCGCGTGAGCCGCGTGAGAAACCGGAACCACTCGGCCCGCTCGAGATCCGAGGGCGCATCACCGAAGGCCTCGATCACGCGCCCGGCGACCTTGAGCGTCTCGCAGAAATCGTCCCAGGCTTCACCCGAGACGAGTCGGTCGCGTGCGCGGTCTCCCATCGATCGGTCTCCCTGCCTTCCCGCGTGGCGCGGGCGCCGCGTCACGATAGAGGAGCCGAAGGCGCGGTGCTGGCCGCGAGGAATTCGCTACCTCTCCTCCCTCCCGCCCTTGGAGTCCACCTTGCCCGCTTCCGAAGCCCTTCCGCCGATCGAACCCGAAGCGCTCCGCCGATCCCTCGAATCGACGCCCTACGTGCAGGGACTCGGGCTCTCGGTCGAGCACGTGGAAGCCGGACGCGTCCGGCTCACTCTTCCCTTCTCCGAGGGGAATTCGAATCCGGGCGGCGTCCTCCACGGCGGCGTGGCGGCCTCGCTCCTCGCGATCGGGAGCCGGTCCGTCGCGCGAAGCGTGCTCGCCGCGGACTCGGCCCCATGGACCCTCGGCCAGCTCCAGGTCAACTATCTCTCGGCGGCCCGGGAAGAGACCGTCCACGCCGAGGCGCGCCTGGAGCGTCGCGGCCGCGCGCTGGTCTTCGTCGAGACGCGCGTAGTGACGGACGACGACACTGCGATCGCGGCGGCGACGGCGGTCGTGCGCGCGGGCCACGGCGCAGAAGGCGGCGTGCCCCCGACGAGCTTCGGTTGCGAGGGCGACACCCCCGGCCCGATGGCCGCCGTCCTCGAGAAAGCGCCCTTCATGCATCGCCTCGGCATGAAGATCGAGCACATGGACGAGGGCCGCGCGCGCATCCGGATGCCGGCGCGCCCGGAAATCCTGGACGAGGACGGAGCGATCCACGACGGGGCGATCCTCGCGCTCCTCGACACGGCCGGCGCCATGGCGTCGTGGGCAGAGAACGGAATCGGCCGCTACCGGGCCTCGACGGCGTCCCTCCAGGCCCAGGCCCTCGCGCCGACGCCGCAAGGCGACGTCGTGGCCCATGCCCGCTGCGCCCATCGCGACCGCGAGATGTTCTGGGCCGAGACGGAGGTCGCGGACGCCGCGACTGGCCGCGTCACGAACCGAGGCACGGTCTTCTATCGCATCACCGAATGAGGATCGACGCGGGCGGCTCGGAGGAGCTCACCCTGAGCGATCATCCGGGCTTGCGACAGACCACGCTGAACAGCGGGGGTGCGACGTCGCGGGGCGTCACGTCGACGAACCCCGCCTCGGCGAGCGCCGCCTGCTCGTCCCAGACGAGCCACTGCTCCTTGTAGGGCTCGTAGAAGCCACGGAAGTCGTGCAGATCGTCGTGCGGCGTGTCGCTCAGCGCGAGCGTGCCCCCTGGCCGGAGGATCCGCATGACCTCGTCGAGGATCGTGCGCTTGATCGCGTCGGGACACTCGTGGAAGACCAGCGTGATCATGACCGCGTCGACGCTGGCATCCGCGAGCCCGGTCCGCTCGGCGAATCCCTGGACGAGGTCGAGGTTCGCGAGGCCGGCGTTCTGGACCCGCCCCGCGATCACCATGAAAGGCGAGGCATCGATCGACCGGACCTGCGCGTCCGGCAGGCGGCGAGCGATCGCGGCGCCGAGGTCCCCCGTGCCGCCGCCGAGGTCGACCACGACCCCCGCCGTCTCGGGTACCAGGGTCGCGAGTTCGTCGCGCACGCCCAACGATCGACGCGGATGCGCCTCCTCGTAGATCGCCTCCATCGCACCGCGATCGCCGACCGCGGCCGCCTCCGACAGGTAGCCGCCGGGTACGCTGTGGAAGGGCTGCCGATAGTAGGTCGGGTAGTCGATCTCACCGAACGCCGCGAGCTCTGCGTCCCAGTCGACGCCCGAGAAGTCGGGGACCACCTGATTTCCCATCCGCTTGATCACGCTCATCATGCGGACCTTCGGATCCGGGCAGGTCATTTCCTCCTCGATCTTCTCGAGGTGCCATTCCGGCGGCGGGAAGCGTTCGCCCGCCAGGGATCGCATGTCGAATCCGCCTCGCCGCGTCGGTTGGTCGCTCATGGTCGCGCCTCCTCCGGGTGCCGCGTGCTGGCCCCGCCCGACCAGCATATCATCCCCGAGGAGTCGCCGGCCGGCGATCGACGACGAGGAGAGGCAGGATGGGCCCCACCGGAGACCGCGTCAGCACGAGCTTCGAAGCGGAGGGTGTGGCCCTGCTCACCGTTTCCGGGCCGCCCCCGAACCCGAGCACGTTCGCGTGCGTCGACCAGCTCGCCGATCAGCTCGAGCGCGCGCGCGACGAGGGCGCCCGGGTCGTGGTGATCGCCTCGGACGTGCCCGGCCACTGGCTCGGCCACGCCTCGCTGGCAGACCTGACCGCGATGTTCCGCGGCCAGGAGACGAGCGGCTCTGGCGCCGGATTCTTCCGCGCATCGGACCTGCTCGCGAAGAGCGAGCTCGTCTCGATCGCCGCGATCTCGGGCGACTGCGGCGGGGGCGGGTGCGAGCTCGGCTGGGCCTGCGACCTCCGCGTCGCCGAGGTGCAATCGCGGTTCTCGCAGATGGAAATCCTGGCGGGCCTGATCCCGGGGCTGGGCGGTATCGCGCGGCTCTCCAAGCTGATCGGGCGGACGGCCGCAGCGGAGATCGTGCTGGACGGGGCCGCCGTGCCGGCGCCGCGTCTCTACGAGCTCGGTGCGCTCAACCGCGTCGTGCCGACGGGCGGAGCCACCGAGGCGGCGCTCGCCTGGGCCAGGCGCCTCGCCGAGCGCCCGGCCGCCGCCCTCGCCCTGGCGAAGCAGGTCCTCTCGGAATCGGAGGACCTGCCCCTCACGGAATCCCTCGCGAACGAGCAGCGACAGTTCCAGAAGATCGCGGCGACGCCCGAGGCGATGGCGCTCATGGACGAGATCCAGGCGCAATACGACGCGGGCATCGTCCCGCCGCGCGTCCTGGTCGACCCCTTCGAGACCTGATCCGAAGCGTCACTCGTCCGCGTGGATCATCTCCGCGAGGTAGCGCTCCTTGCCCACTTCCTTCACGAGGTGGAGCTGCATCTCGTGCCAGTCGACCGACTCCTCTTCCTCCTGGAGAATGTGATCGAGGAGCTCACGCGTCCCGTTGTCGCCCTTCTCGCGGCAGAGCGAGATCGCGTTGTTCAGCCGCTCGATCGCCTCCATCTCGAGCGCGAGATCGAGCTCGTGCTGTTCGATGGCGGTCTCGCCGACGCGGACGGGGTTCATGCGCTGCATGTTCGGCACGCCGTCGTAGAAGAGGACGCGCGCGATCACCTTGTCCGCGTGCTTCATCTCTTCGATCGACTCCTCGTACTTCTTCGCCGAGAGAACCTTGTAGCCCCAGTTCTCGCACATCTTGTGATGGATGAAGTACTGATTGATCGCGGTGAGCTCCGCGGTCAAGACATCGTTGAGTGCTTCGATGATTTCCGGATCGCCTTTCATGGTGTCCTCTCCAGTTGGGTGGCCGGAGATTAGGGACCCAGAAAAGGATGTCTAACTAAGTGGAATCGAAAACCGTTTTCACCGAACGCCCTCGCTCGACACCGCGATGCGCTTTTTCCGAACCCTTCGAGAAGCCTCGAGGACCGAAGCCAGAACCCGTCTTCCACGACGCGCCTTCAGTCGACGAAGAACCCGCGCCCGGAAAGACGCCACGCGTGTCTCGGGAAGAGAACGCGACCGCCGCTCAGGAAGACGCGGCGGCCTTGCCGGCGCGCCTCCCGAAGAACGTGCTCTCGCCGATGCACGTCCCGCTCGAGTAGCCCGTGCCGTCCTGCGCGATGTTCGACGCGCAGCCGCCGATCGCGAAGAGCCCGGGGACGGTGCCGCCCTCCGCCGTCCTCACTTCGCCGTCGATCGTCACGTCGAGGCCTCCGAGCGTGAAGCTCATGTACGTCGCTGCCCCGACGGACGCGTCGAGCGCGGCGTAGGGCGCCTGGGTCAGGGGCTGCAGCCACTTGTCCTTCTTGTGGAAGTCGGGGTCCTCGCCCTTCGCGGCGTGCTCGTTGTAGGTCGACATCGTCTTCTGCAGGGCGCCGTCCGGCATCCCCAGCGCTTTCTCCATCTCCTCGATCGTCTCGAACGCGTCGACGAGCGGATAGGCGCCCCACGCCGGCGGATCCGGCTGGTAGGTGGCCTCGTCGAGGATCAGCCAGCCCTTCCGATCGGGCTGCTGCGTGGTGATGATGCTCGAGCGTGAGTGATAGGAGTCCTCGGCGCAGTAGCGCTGCCCTTCCTGGTTCACGAGGATGCCCTTGATGTGGCTCTCCGGCGGGTAGAAGGCCGCCGTGACGAGCGCGCCGTCCATGTGCTTGAGCACGCCACCGGCGGCCTTGCCGAGCTGGTGGCCGGCCCCGTCGTCGTTCGGCGTGAATTGGCGGGTGTACCCCTCGACGAGGAGCTCGGGCAGGTACTCGGCCAGCATCTCGTCGTTCTGCGTGAACTGACCCGCCGCGAGGATCACCGCGTTCTTCGCGCGCACGCTCCCCTTGTCCTCGCCGAAGACGCGATAGGTCACGCCCGCGATCTTGCCGTTCTCGCGCACGAGCTGATGGACGTGGGCGTCATAGACGAATCGAACACCGAGCGCGTTCGCCTTCGCGACGAGCTTCTCCATCATGAGGGCGCCCCCGCCCTCGCCGACCTGCGCGACCTTGTGGCCGCGCGGCGCGGGCTTCGCTTCGTCGCGGAAGGGATGGACCTCCTCGTTGCCCGACCAGATCAGGCACTCGTCCGTCATCTGCATGACGTGCTTGCCTTCGTACATGGTGTCCTTGAAGGGCACGCCCCGCTCGACCAGCCAGTCGAAGTGGTCCACGGACTGCTCGCAGTAGAGCCGGATCTTGGTCTCGTCGGGCTCCGGGGTGTTCATCATCAGGTAGGTGAACATGTCCTCGACGGTGTCCTCGACCCCGACGGCGTTCTGGACCCGCGTGCCGCCGCCCAGATAGATGTGGCCCGCCGCGAGGGCCGTGACCCCGCCGCCGCCGCTCGCGCGCTCGAAGACCAGCACGTCCGCTCCGGCCTCTCGGGCCTCGATGGCGGCGCAGACGCCCGCGCAGCCGAGCCCGATGATCACCACGTCGGCCGCGTCGACCTCGGTCGACCAGTTCGAAACGTCGGCGGCTTCGACGACGTCGTATTCACTCTTGCTCATGAGACTCCCTCAACGGCCGAATTCGGCGGATGCGGCCGGATTCTAACCCAGTCGCAGAGGTCCGGGAGCGGCCGTCGCGGGGCGCGGAGACCGCTACTCCGCCCCGTGGAACGCGCGATCGTGATCGAGGCGTTCGCGCGCCGCGGCGCGGATCGCGCCGACGCTCGATACGGTCGAGACCATGTACGGGACGAGCGGCGTCAGCACCATCTTCACGAGGCGAGTCCCGTCGACGTCGCCCCGCAAGAGCGCGTCGCCGTGGTTGATCAAGATCAGCACGCCGCCGACGACCACGAAGAAACCGAACGCGCGCCGCACGACCGGTCCCGACACCGCCACCTCGAGCCACCCCGGAACGCCGGCCTGCGAGGCCCGTTGCGCTGCGTGTTCCATCGCCATCCGTGCGGTGCTCCCTGTCGACGCTCGGCGTTCGCCGCCCACTTGGAACGGTCGCGGATCGCGGCCCGGTTGCAAGCGCGCACTCGAATCCGCGTGCGTTTTCCCCGCTAGACACCGGCCAGAGCTTCCTCGCCGCCTCCGCGCGCCCCGCCACCCCAGGAAAGGCCGATTTTGGAACCGACCGCCCTCGACGAACTCATCCGCACCCGCCGAACGATCAAGCCGCCGATGATGAGCGAAGCCGAAGTGTCGGAGGCGGACTTGAGCGCGGTCCTGGAGAACGCGAACTGGGCGCCGACCCACGGCATGACCCAGCCTTGGCGCTTCCGCGTGTATCGCGGCGCGGCGCGGGCTCGACTGGCCGACGATCTGGCGAACCTCTATCTGACCGCGATCCCCCCGGAGGAGCAGAAGGAGGGCAAGGCCGAGAAGCTGCGCAGGATGCCAACCCTCGCGCCCGTCGTGATCCTGGTCTGCATGGAACGCCAGAAGATCGAGAAGATCCGGGAGCTCGAGGAGATCGAGGCGGTGGCCTGTGCCGTGCAGAACATGCACCTGACGGCGACCGCCCGGGGGCTCGGCGGCTTCTGGTCGACGCCGCCCTTCCTCTACAAGCCGGAGATGAACGCGTATCTCGGGCTCGGCGAGAAGGATCGCTGTCTCGGGATCTTCTATCTGGGCCACCCGGCCGAGGGCGAGGCCTGGCCGGAGGGCCGCCGTCAGTCCGTCGACGAGCGGGTGGAATTCGTCGACGCCTGATCCGTCGAATGGATCGACGCCTGCCCCGTCGAGGAGGGGGCGGAACGCGTCGACGCCTCGGGCGTCGACGACGCAGCGGCGAAGACCTCGGTCCGGAGAGGGAGCACCTCGCCGAGCCAGCACGCCTGCTCGGTGTGTTCGGCCAACGGATCCCCCGTGAGCGGATGGACGAGCACCGGGAGACCATCACGCGCCACCATCAAGAAGGGCAGGAACGTCGCGACGTCCTCCGCCGAGAACGCCACCTGGTACATGGGCACCGGATGGGGTCCGACCCGACGGTCGTGGACGCGGCCCAGCGTGACCTCGCGGAATCGTCGGCCGATCTCCGCCCGAAGCGCGAGTGCACGGCTCCGCTCGTCCGCGTCCCGGAAATACACGTGGGCATGGAAGCCCGTGATCGCGATCGTCTTCATGCGGCGTGGGTCTCGCGGCGATTCGGGGCGCTGCCGCAATCGTATAGGATCTGCGATGCTTGGTCCGGAGCCCGCATGTCCTCGATCCGAACGAAATCCAGCGTCACCGATCGCCTCCGGCAAGACATCCTCGACGGCACCCTCGCGCAGGGCATGCGCCTGGTCGAGCTCCAGCTGACCGATCGCTACGGCGTGGGGCGCGCGGCGGTCCGGTCCGCGATCGTCGAGCTCGCCAAGGAAGGCCTCGTCGTCCGGGAGACGAACCGCGGGGCCACCGTCCGCACGATCACCGTCGACGAGGCCATCGAGGTCTACGAAGCGCGGGCCGCGCTCGAGGGCCTGATGGCGCGGCACGCGGCCCACGAAGCGACCGAGCTCGAGCGAGAGGACCTGCGCGCGCTCGTCCCCGGCATGCGCGAGGCGGTCGAGACCCGCGAAGCGACGCGCTTCGCCTCGCTCGGCCGGGAGCTCCACGAACGGGTGAGCCACATCAGTCGCCACCGCGTCGCCCGCGGGCTCGTCGCCACGCTCCGCAACCAGTCTCGTGGCCATCCGGACCGGCTCTCGGCGATCCCGGAACGTCCGCAGCAATCCCTCGCTGAGCACATCGCCATCATCGAAGCGATCTGCTCCGGCGATGGCGACGACGCCCAACGCGCCGTCGAGCGCCACATCCAGTCGATCATCTCGGCGCTCCGCGGCGACGACGACTGAGCCGGCACGACGGGCGCCGAAGCGGACGCCGACCGGGCGACGCCCCCGGCTCGCCTCGGGCTCCCGTCGTCGACGTCCCGGACCGGTTCAGGGCTGGACCACGACCTTGCACTCGTTCGAGGGCTTGCGAAGCGCTTCGAAGGCTTCCGGTAGCGCGTCCAGCCCGACGCGATCGGTGATCATGGGTAGCGGATCGATCCGTTCGGCGGCGAGCATGTCGACCGTCAGCTGATAGTTCTGATGGGTGTAGTAGGACGCGAAGTGCATCGACAGCTCCTTCGTGCCGAAGACGAGGGGCATGTAGGTGTCCGGCGTCATGCACATGCCCGCCGACATGATCCGACCGCCCCGATCCATCAGGAGCGAGATCGCGTTCACGACGTCGGGCCGCCCCACGCACTCGAAGGCCAGCGAGGGCGCGCGGCCCGTGATGCGTTCGTAGGCCGGCCCGAGCTCCTCGTGCCCGGGATCGATCGACGCGGTCGCGCCGTAGGCGACGGCGAGCTCGCGTCGGTGGGGCGCGAAGTCGCTGACCACGACTTCGCGCGCGCCGAGCAGCTTCGCCCAGATCGCGCAGGCGAGTCCGACGGGACCGGCGCCGACGATCAGCACGTCCTCACCGAGTCCGAGGCCCGCCTTCTCGACCGCGTGCAGGCCGACCGCGAGGGGCTCGACCGCGGCCCCGTCGGCGCTCGCCACGTTGTCCGGCAGCCGGAAGGTGAGCGGGGCCGCGCCGATCGCGTACTCCGCGTAGCCGCCTCCCACGTCGCCGAAGCCGGTCATGCGCAGGTTCGCGCACCCCATCACGTCGCCGGAGACGCAGCGCACGCACGCGCCGCAGCTGATCCCCGGCATGGTGCAGACCCGATCGCCGACCCGCCACGGGCCGTCCGGCCCCCGCGCGTCCCTGCCCACCGCGACGATCTCGCCGGCGAACTCGTGTCCCATGATCGCACCGGGGGGCACCGCCCCGTCGAGCTCCGTCACGTGCAGGTCGGAGCCGCAGATGCCGCAGCCCTTCACCGCGAGGAGCACCTCGCCGGGCCCCGGCTCGGGATCCGGCAGGTCGCGGATCTCGAGCGGCTGACCGGATTCCTGGAAGCAGGCTGCGCGCATGGACTTCTCCCTGACAGAAGCGACGGCGTCGATCCTATCACGAACGTGTGGCCGACGAAGCGATTGCCTATCGTGCCGCCGTGCCGAAGGACCTCACGCTCACCGTCGTCGAACAGTCCCCCGTCCGCAAAGACGGGACCGGCGCGGACGCGCTGCGCGAGACGATCGAGCTCGCGGTCGCCTGTGAAGCCATGGGCTACGCGCGCTTCTGGGTCGCCGAGCACCACAACATCGCGGGCATCGCGAGCACCAGCCCGGAGATCCTGATCGGGCAGATCGGCGCGGCGACCCGTACGATGCGGATCGGAAGCGGCGGCGTCATGCTCCCGCACTACTCGGCCTTCAAGGTGGCCGAGAACTTCCGGATGCTCGAGACGCTCTTCCCGGGCCGGATCGACCTCGGCCTCGGCCGCGCCCCGGGCGGCGACCCGCGGACGATGATCGCCCTCTCCTATCCGTCGAATCCGATCGACGTGCAGGCCTACCCGGAGCAGGTCGCCGATCTGATCGGATACCTGGGCGACTCGCTCCCCGAAGACCACCCCTTCCACACGCTCCGCGCGGGACCGCCGACCGAACACGTGCCGGAGGTCTGGCTCCTCGGCAGCGGCGTCGATTCCGCGCGCCTCGCCGCGGCGCGCGGACTGCCTTTCAGCTTCGCCCACTTCTTCGGGAACGCCGCGCAGGGCCCGGAGGTCGTCGACCTCTATCGCCGCGAGTTCCGCCCGTCCGCCGCGCTCTCCGAGCCCAGGGCCCACGTCGCCGTCCAGGTGCTCTGCGCCGACACGACCGAGGAAGCGGAGTGGCACGCGCGCAGCATGAAGGTCGGTCGGATCCAGATGGCGCGGAACCAGACGCGCTCGGGTCTCGTCTCGCCCGAGGAAGCCTCCGAACACGTCTTCACGCCCGAAGAGGAGCGCTTCCTCGAGCACTCGGGCATGCGCGCGACCGTCGGCGACCCGGAGGCGGTGGCCGCCGAGCTCGATGCGATCGCGGAGCGCTACGGAACCGACCTGCTCGGCGTCGTGACGCTCTGCTACGACTTCGAGGCGCGTCGACGCTCCTACCAGCTCCTCGCCGACACCTACCTCCATTGACCGTATCGGCGGGCAGATTCCGAGGCCCGCCGCCCGAAACGGTTCGGGCCGACCCCCCATCGGGAAGTCGGCCCGTTCGAACCCGGGCGTGTCCTCGGGTCGCGGGGTGCCTGGTCGCGGGGTGCCTGGTCGCGGGGTGCCTGGTCGCATGGCGCCTGGTCGTATGGCGCCTGGTCGCGTGGTGCCTAGTCGCGTGGCGGCAGTCCATGGACGAGCTGCAGGAACTTCATCTCGGTCCCGGCGCGCCGGTGCTCCGAGAGCGCCTGGTAGTCCGGATCGGCCCACCAGGCGCGCGCCGCCTCCTCGCTCGGAAACTGGAAGATCACGATCCGGCCCGAGCGGCCGTCGTCCCCCTCGAGGGTCTCCGACGCGTCGTCGAAGGTGTGGAACGAGCCACCGTGCTTCTTCAGGATCGGGAAGAAGCCCTTCTCGTAGACGCGGTACTTCTCCGCATCGTGGATGTGGAAGTTCGCGATCATGTAGCAGGGAGCGTCCGCAGCCATTCTCGATCTCCTGTGCCTCGTCGATCAGGCTTCGTACTGATGCATGACCGGCGCGCCGGCGATGAAGCCGCCGATCGCCTTGCCGACCTCGCCCATGGCGGCGGACGTCTTGTGGGCCTCGAGGTCGGCCTCGCTCGCCCAGCTCTCGACCATCACGTAGCGGGTCGGATCGTCCACGCTCTTGAAGAGGTCGTACATCTCGCAGCCCTTGTCCTCGGCGCGGACCTTGGCGAGCGCGGGCCCCGCGGCGGCTTCGAAGGCGTCAGCCTCGCCTTCCTTGATGGGGAGCTGGACGGTCAATCGGATCGACATCGTGTGGTTTCCTCGGTCTGGGAGTGAAGTCTTCGGATGGGCCCGGTCTCGCTTCGCGGATCAGGCGGCGAGGCCGACGGTAACGCAGTCGAGGGGACGCGGCGCGCCCCGGACCGAGCTCGCGAGTCGCCCGATCGGGCCGCCTGCGGCGCGTGGCGAGCGAGGTAGACTCGGTCTCGATCGCGCGCGCGAGCGCCATCCGAGGCAGGCACGGCGCCCCTCATTGCATAGGCGCCCCTTGGTGCGGAGACGAGGAGAGACGAAATGGCGGGACAGAAGCTGAAGGGATCGATTCCGAGCGGAGGCCTCGAGGGCATGGCGGTACTCGTGACCGGCGGCGGCACCGGCATCGGGGCGGCCTGCGCGATGCGCCTCGCCCAGGACGGCGCGG
>JBCCZJ010000130.1:0-11296 GCA_039187915.1 Myxococcota bacterium | reverse complement strand
TCGCGGGCGGCGCCTAGCTGCTCCGTGGCCCGAGTGGGGCCGACAGCATGTCGGCGTGCGGGTCCGCGTCAGTCCACGATCGCCGCGTTCACCCCACCCAGCAGGTGGGCGCGCAGACGGTAGGCGTTCGAGGGGACGAGCTGGGTCATGAAGACGACGGCGATGTCCTCTGCCGGGTCGATCCAGAAGTAGGTGCTCGCGGCGCCGCCCCAGCCGAACGTGCCCTTCGAGACGGGCAGGCCCGTGAGCGCGGGCTCGACGACGACGCTGCCCGTCAGGCCGAAGCCCAGCCCGAGACCGCCGTTCGCGAAGTCGTCGGAGCCGCCGAAAGCGAGTGGGCGTGCGCCGAAGTCGACGGGCGAGAGGTGGTTCGCCGTCATCAGCTCGACCGTGCGCGGCGAAAGCAGCCGCTCGCCGTCGAGCTCGCCGCCACGGAGGAGCATGAGCGCGAAGCGCATGTAGTCGCTCGCGGTGGCGACGAGCCCACCGCCGCCGCCGGGCATGGCGGGGGGTTCGAGATAGGCGCTCGTCCGCGGCGGATCGACGAGGGCGAGGCCGCCGTCCTGCGTGGCGCCGTAGAGCGCGGCGAAACGGTCGACGTCTTCTGCTGCGACGTGAAAGCCGGCGTCGGGCATGCCGATCCGCGTGAAGATCTCTTCTTCGAGAAAGACGGGGAAGGGCCGCCCGTCGGTCACCTCGATCAGCCGTCCGAGGACGTCCATGTTGATTCCATAGTGCCAGGCGCTGCCGGGCTGCTGGACCAGGGGCAGCGTGCCGAGGCGCATGACCATGTCCGCGAGGGTCGCCGCCTGATCGGTGCCGGGCGCGCCGAGCGCCGTCGTGCCTGGCGTCGGTCGCATCCCCGGCGTGATCGTCTCCTCGACGTAGCGCGCACCGAGCGGCGGCGGGGCGAGGAAGTGGTAGCTGAATCCGCTCGTGTGCCGGAGCAGGTCGAGCACGGTGATCTCGCGTTCGGCCGGGACCGTCGACGTCGTCCCGTCTTCGTTCCAGACCATGACCGAGAGCTCGCCGAGCTCCGGCAGGTACTTCGAGATCGGATCGGTGAGCAGGAACCGCCCCTGTTCCCACGCGATCATCGTCGCCGCGCCGGTGATCACCTTCGACATGGAGTAGATGCGATAGATCGTGTCGGCCTCGAGCGGGCGATCCGCTTCGAGGTCCATCGCGCCGTAGACGCGTTCGTGGACGACTCGCCCGTCTCGCGCGACGAGCAGCTGGAAGCCGGGGAGGCGTCCGTCGTCGACGAAGCCTTCGAGGACGCGGTCGAGCCGGGCGAGCCGCTCGCTCGAGAGGCCGACCGCTTCGGGCGTCGACGCGTCGATGGGACCCGCGCCCGGCGCGAGCGGCGCGCAAGCGGCGAGCGCGAGACACGACGCGAGCGCGAGACCCAGGGCGAGCGGGATCGATCGGACGGCATGGGGACGGGACATCGTCATCTCCTCGGGGGCGCGGAGCGCGCGCGGTCAGGGAAGCAGCGCGCCCCCGTCGACGTCGACGGTCGTTCCCGTCACGAAGTCGTTCTCGATCACGAAGCGGATCGCCTGGGCGACCTCCGCGGGCGTGCCGGGACGCGGGATCAGATTCTGGGCGGTCGCGCCGGCGAGGATCTTCGCGCCCTGTTCGAGATCCTCTCCGAACATCTCGGTCACGATCGAGCCGGGTGCGACGACGTTGATCCGACGCGGGGCGATCTCCGGCGCGATCGCGCGGGCGAAGCCTTCGACGGCGTTGCCGACGGTCGAGATCGCCGACATGCCCGGCTTGCACTTGCGCGCCGGGAACCCGCTCACGAGCACGATGGCCGCGGTCTCCGTCAGGTGTTCGGCGCCGAGCCGCACGGCGTTGGTGTAGCCCCAGAGCGTGTCGAAGGATCCCTGGAAGCCGTCGAGGTCCATCTCGAGAAAGGGGCCCGTCGCGCGCTCGCCGCCGGTCGCGGCGCAGACGAGGACGTCGAGCGGCGCGAGCGAACGGAAGAGGGCGGCCAGCGCGTCGCGGTCGCGGACGTCGACGTCGTGGAGCGTCGTTCGATCGCCGAGTCCCGTCTTGGCCCGCTCGCGCGACGAAGCGGCGCGACTGGCGGCCGCGACCTGCGCGCCGGCGCGCTCGAGGTCCTGAGCGGTGGCGAGTCCGATGCCGGCGGTTCCGCCGAGGACGAGGGCCCTCCGGCCTGCGAGTTCCATGCGAGCCTCCTGATCGCGGAGGACGATCGCAGGCGCCTGCTCGCGAGGCAAGATGCCTCGGCGACGCGCTCGCTCGGGGGCGGTGGCCGGAAGCCGACGTGATAGAATCGGCGGCCCTCGAGGCGTCTCCGTGGCGTTCGAGGATGTCGAGGAAGGGAATCCGATGGGTCGAACCGCTTTCGTGAACGGTCGCGTCTTCGATGGGACCGGGCTGCTCGCCGCCGGTACGAACGTCGTCGTCGAGGGCGAACGCATCGCGCAGGTCGGTGCCGCGCCGGTCGATCCCGGGAGCGTCGACGTCGTCCACGACCTGGCGGGCCGGACCCTGATGCCGGGGATGGTGCAATGCCATTTCCACACCGGCTTCGGGCCGGACGCCGGAAACGCCTCTCCGTACCTCGGGCAGGGCATGCCGCCGGCCTACATGGGCATGGTGGCCGCGAAGAACGCGCAGATCGCGATCCAGTTCGGCGTCACCTCGATCATCGGCTCGAGCAACGGCGATCTCCTCGACGTCTGCCTCAAGGAAGCGATCCTGCTCGGGCTCACGCAGGGGCCGCGCATCGTTCCCTGCACCTCCGAGTTCATGACGTCCGGCGACTCGGCGGACGGGGACACCCGCTCCTGGTACATGGGCATCGAGCACAAGGGGCTCACCCGTCGCGTCGACGGCGTCGACCAGATGCGACAGGCCGTGCGCGAAGAGGTGGGCCGCGGATGCCAGATCGTGAAGCTCGCGATCTCCGACGGGCACGGTAGTCAGGTCATCCCGGACTGGAACTACATGTCCGAGGCCGAGATCAACGCGGCGACCGACGAGGCCCACAATCGCAAGGCCATGGTCCGGGCCCACTGTCCGACGCGCAGCGGGATCATCCTGTGCGCAAGAGCCGGCGTCGACATCATCGACCACGCCGATCTGATCGATGAAGAGGGGATCGACCTCGTGCTGGAGGCCGGGTCCTCGATCACGCCGAGCTACCTCTGGAGCGTGCGCTACATGCAGTTCGCCGAGTCCTGGGACTACGCGAACGGCCCCTTCCCGATCGGGAACGGCTTCCCGGAGACCCAGGAGACGACCGAAGCGCGCCTCGCCGGCGTGAAGGAACAGTTCGAGTATTCGACGAAGATGCTGCCGAAGATGCGCGAAGCAGGGGTCAATCTCTGCCTGGGCGACGACTACGGCTTCGCGATGATGCCCCACGGCGACTACGCCTCGGAGATGGAGGCCTACGTCCAGTACGGCACGCCGGCGCTCGAGGTCATGCGGTGGGCGACGCGCAACGGCGCGCGGGCCATGGGCCGGCACGGCACGGAGCTCGGGGAGATCAAGGAGGGCAAGCTCGCCGACCTGCTCGTCGTCCAGGGCGATCCCACCGAGGACGTGCTGGTCTTCCGCGACCCGAGCAACGTCCAGCTCGTCCTGAAGGGCGGCCAGGTCGAGAAGGATCTGCTCTCCGCCGCCTAGCGCGGCGCGAGCGTCCGGGGGATCCGACGTGGCGATGGTTTCGTACGGCAGCGCGCTCACGCTGCACGCCTCGGAGCGGCCCGACGCGGTCGCGCTCGTCCATGAGGGGACGAGGACGACCTACGCGGCTCTCGAGGCGGGTTCGAATCGCCGGGCGCGGGCGTTCCAGAAGCACGGCGTCCGCGAGGGCGACTTCGTCACGATCGCGCTCGCGAACGGCGTCGAGTTCCTCGAGTCGCTCTTCGCGTGCTGGAAGCTCGGCGCCACGCCGCAGCCCGTCTCGGCGAAGCTTCCGTTGAACGAACGCGAGGCGATCATCGAGCTCGTCGATCCGAAGCTCGTCCTCGGTGTCGACCCCGCGCACCATTCCGATCGTCGGGTCGCGCCCGCAGGCCTCGACACCGGGTTGGAGGACGGCTCCGCGCTTCCCGACCGCGTGTCGAAATACCGCATGGCCATCTGCTCCGGCGGCAGTACCGGGCGGCCCAAGGTCGTGGTCGACCACATCCCCGGGCAGGTCGACCCCCGCGGCGCCTTCCACGGTCGGGGCCCCGGCTCGAGCATCCTCGTCCCCGGGCCGCTCTACCACTCGGGTCCCTTGATCAACTGTCTCTCGGTCCTCCTGACGGGCGGCAAGGTCGTCCTGATGACCCGCTTCGACGCGCAGCGCGCGCTCGAGCTGATCGCCGAGGAAGCGCTCGAGCTGGCGATCTTCGTGCCGACGATGATGCTCCGGATCTGGAAGCTGCCGGAAGAGGAGCGTGCGCGCGCCGATCTGTCGACGCTCCATCGGGTCGTGTCGAGCAGCGCCTCGCTGCCGGACTGGCTCCAGCGCGAGTGGATCGAGTGGATCGGCCCGGAGCGCGTGTGGGAGGCCTACGGCGGCAGCGAGCGGATCGGCGGCACGATCATCTCCGGCACGGAGTGGCTCGAGAAACCCGGATCGGTCGGCCGCGCCACCGAGGGGCGGAAGCTCCGCGTGCTCGATGCGGAGGGCCGCGACGTCGCTCCGGGCGAGATCGGCGACGTGTACTTCCTGCCGCCCGGCGGCCCCGGCTCGACCTATCACTACCTGGGCGCCGAACCGCGCCGGACGGAGGACGGCTGGGAGACCCTCGGCGACATGGGCTACGTCGACGAGGACGGGTACCTCTTCCTCGTCGATCGCCGGACGGACCTGATCATCAGCGGCGGCTCGAACATCTATCCCGCGGAGGTCGAGGGGGCGGTCGAGAGCCATCCCGCCGTGCGGTCGTGCGCGGTGATCGGGCTGCCGGACGACGATCTCGGCGCGACGGTCCACGCGATCGTCGACGCGGTCGACCCCGTCGACGAGGCTGCGCTGCGTGCGCACGTCGCCGAGCGCCTCGTCCGCTACAAGGTTCCGCGAAGCTTCGAGTTCGTCGACGCGCCGCTGAAGGACGATGCGGGCAAGGTGCGTCGGCGCGCGCTTCGGGACGCGCGGGTCGCCTCGGGCGAATAGCGCTCGTCGCCGAGCCTACGCTCGTCGCCGAGCCTACGCTCGTCGCCGAGCCGACGCTCGGAGGTCGCCTCGATCTCCGGCGGTCCGTCGCATCCCTCCCGTGCGCCCGTCGCCCGGAGGCGCGTGCGGTCTAGGGCGTGTACCAGATCGGCGAGGTCCAGGCGCGATCCTGGATGGTCGCGGGGACGCCCTCTGCGCGGCAGACCGCGCGATCGGGGGAAGCGTTGCAGAGCCGGGTCGAGAATCGGCAGCTCGGGTTCTCGAAGACGCGCGCATAGTAGACGGCACGCCGATTCGGGTCGAAATCCGGGTCGCGCCACACCGTGCAGAGCTGTCGATCACCCGGGCCGCTCACTTCGCAGGTCTTCGGATCGACGCGTGCGCCGTTGTCCCGCGTGCCGGCGACGTCGACGACCTGCTGGTGGAAGGTGCCGTCGGGGTCCGACCAGCCCTTCACGATCTGCACGCGCTGGAGGAGGTTGCCGGGATGCGCCGCCGTCCCCGCATCCTGCATCGCGGACACGACGAAGACCGGGGCCGCGCCCGAGCCGGGGCGCGCAGGGAGATCGCCGCCCATCGGCACCCCGCCGGCGTAGCCTCGTCCGACGAGGTCCGCCGCGCCGCAGAGATCTTCGGGATAGTCCCATCCCCCGAAGAGGCGCACGGTCATGCGCGAGCCGCTCGTCGCGTAGACCTCGCGGCGGCGCAGTGCGTCGAAGATCGCGTCGCGGCTGTTCTCCTCGGCCCAGACGGCGGCGAGGCCGCCCAGGTTGTACCCGGGGCCCGGAACGGCAGAGTCGAACGTCGACGTCTCCCATTCGTCGGTCGGTCCGGGCGTGCCGGTGTGGATGTCGGTCGCCCCGATCATCCCGAAGGCGTAGGGGTTCACGCCGATGCGATCCGCCTCGCGGAGTCCTTCGATCAGCGCGTAGCGCGCGTAGTCGAGGCGGGAGCTGCAGCCTTTCCCGCCGAGCGCGCCCTTGTCCGTCCGGCCCTCGCAGTCCGGCGCTCGATGGAGCTGTCGGTACTTCTCGAATCCGCAGTCCTCGTCCGCGCCGAGCACCTTCCACGGGTCGGCCCTGCACTCGGACTCGCCCTTGATCTGCATCATCTCGACGACGGGCTCCATGCGCGCGCGCAGCGCCGCCAGTCGGGCCTGCTCCGGGCGCCCCGTCCCTTCGGGATACTCGATCGTGAAGAGGCGGCCGTTCGAGAGGTTCGGATTGTGGGGAATCGCGAGGACGTCGCAGCCGGGCTTCCCCTGCAGGCACTGTCGCTCGAGTTCGCGCCAGAGGCCGAGCGCGGTCGGCTCGTCCGAATACCGGATCGGACGCTCGATGACGTGTTCGTTCCGGAAGATCACGTTGCGGTGGATCTTGGTGAGCTCGGGCGTGGCCGTGTGTTCGTACGCGACGAAGGTCGTGAAGGTACAGGCGGAGGTCGGATCGTCATGGCGAGCGGCGGCGCGCTGCATGTCCTGCCAGGCGTCGACGAGGCCCTCGCGGCAGCGCGCCCAGTCCGCGCCGCAGAGCGGATCCGAGTTCAGGCTCGCGACCCGGGCAACGATGTCTTCGGCCGCTTCCTTCGGGTTGGCGGGCGCGAAGGGGCGGCGGTAGTTGCGGCACACGTCGCTGTCGTACGCCGCCGAGCCGGGGATCGTGCAGAGCTGGACGCCGCCCATCGCGTCGGCGTGGTCGGTGATCGCCGCGAAGTCGAGGGGGCGTCCGATGCGGACCGGCCGCGTGGGTCGCCCCGCTTCGTCGAGGGGGTCGATCGACCGGGTCTCTCCCTTCGCGAAGGCGTAGGCGTCGCCCGGGCCGAGGCGCGTGTCGAACATGTAGGCGTCCATCGAATACGCCGTATGGATGTGCAGGTCGCCCCAGAACACGTTCTTGTCGGCGTCGAAGTGGTCGCAGCGCGGGGTCGCGTTCGCCCAGGCCAGGGGGGCGGCGAAGACGATCGCCGCGAAGAGCGCGAGACCGAGCACCCGGCGCTGCGCGAAGAGAGGGAGGTCGCCGCGCGCGCAGTGTAAAGAAGTGTCGCGAACCGGACGGTCGTGGGGCGCCATGGGATCGATGGTATAGAATTGCCCGCGCGCGCAAAGATCGAAACGAGAGGGCCGATGTCGCCGGAGTCGGATCCCAGGAACAGCACCCGCCGCTCGCGGACGGGCCTCGTATGGCTCGTCGTCGTCGCGGTGATCGCGGCGGGCTTCGTCCTGCGACGGACGGTCTTCGCGCCCGATCCGATCGAGGTCCGGGTGGAGCGCGTGGCGCGGGGGCGCGTCGAGGCGACCGTGACCAACTCGAAGGCGGGGACCGTCGAGGCGCGGCGCCGCTCGCGGATCGCTTCGGAGATCGGCGGGCAGGTCGTCGAGATCGCCCACCGCGAAGGCGAGCGGGTGCCGGCGGGCGAGCCGCTGGTCCGGCTCTCGCCGCGCAGCCAGGAGGCCCAGCTCGAGCTCGCGGTGCAGGGCGTCGCGATCGCCGAGGCCGGGCTCGAGGACGCCTGCCTGCGCCGCGACCGTGCCCGCCGGGAGCTCGCGCGGACCGAACGGCTGGCCGAGAGCAGCGTCGCCTCGGCCGACCGCCTCGACGAGCTCCAGTACCGCTTCGATTCGGCGCGGGTCGCGTGCGACGGCGCCCGGGCCGAGCTCGCGCGCGCCGAGGCCCAGCGCGCGTCCGCCGAGACGGAGCTCGCGAAGACGGTGATCACCGCGCCCTTCGCGGGGATCGTCGCCGAGGTCAACGTCGAGCTCGGCGAGTGGGTCACGCCTTCGCCGCCGCTCCTGACCTCGCCGCCGGTGATCGACCTGATCGATCCCGGATCGATCTTCGTGAGCGCACCGATGGACGAGGTCGACTCGGGGGCGATCCGTCCGGGGCTGCCGGTCAAGGTGACCGTCGACTCGCGCCCCGGCGAGACCTTTCGCGGCTCCGTCCTGCGCGTCGCACCCTACGTCCTCGACGCAGAGGCGCAGAATCGGACCCTCGAGATCGAGGTCGCCCTCGAGGATGCCGCCGTGGCGGAGTCGCTGTTGCCCGGCACGTCGGCGGATGCCGAGGTCGTGCTCGACGCGCGGAGCGACGTGATCCGCGTGCCGACGTCGGCGCTCCCGCGGAACGAACGGGTTCTCGTGCTCGAGGACGGCGAGCTCGTGGAGCGCGAGATCGAGGTCGGGTTGCGCAACTGGCAGTTCGCGGAGGTGCGTACGGGCCTCGAAGGGGGCGAGCCGATCGTCGTCGTGCTCGACCGGCTCGAGATCGTCGCCGGCGCGCGGGCCATGGCGGACGGCGAGAGCGCGCCGTCCCGCGAGGGGGTCGCCTCGGGCGAGCGCGACACCGGGTCGGAAGCGGAGCGGACGAGCGCGATCCCGGACGTCGGCGCGGGTCGCGATTCGTGATGCGGCGGCCGGCCGAGGCCTTCTTCGGAGCGCGCTCGTGATCCGCGTCGAGGACCTGTGGCGGACCTACGTCATGGGCGACACGGAGCTGCATGCGCTGCGCGGCGTGAGCGAGACGATCGGTGATGGCGAATACGTCGCGATCATCGGCCCCTCGGGCTCCGGCAAGAGCACGTTGCTGAACGTACTCGGCTGCCTCGACTCCCCCGATCGCGGTCGGTACAGCCTCGCCGGTGAAGACGTCGCGGGCCTCGACGAGGACGCGCTCGCCGAGACCCGGCTCCGTCGCATCGGCTTCATCTTTCAGTCGTTCCATCTGGTGCCGCGTCTCTCGGCGCTCCAGAACGTGGAGATGCCGATGATCTTCGCGGGCATTCCGCCCGCGGAGCGCCGCGCGCGTGCGAAGGCTTCGCTCGACGCGGTCGGTCTCTCCGATCGCGAGTCCCATCGGCCGAACGAGCTCTCGGGGGGGCAGAAGCAGCGCGTCGCGATTGCTCGCGCGACCGTCATGGACCCGGGCGTGCTGCTCTGCGACGAGCCGACGGGCAATCTCGACAGTCGATCCGGCGCGCAGGTGCTCGACCTGCTCGCCGAGCTTCACGAGGGCGGACGAACGGTGATCGTGGTGACCCACGACCCGAGCGTCGCGCGCCGGGCCGATCGGGTGGTCGTCATGCGGGACGGAGGGATCCTGAAGCGGGTGCCCGGCCGGGACGTCGTCGATCTCGGATCGCTCTTCGAGCCGGGGGCGGCGCCGGGGGAAGACGCGCCTTCCGTCGAGGAGGCGCGGGAGGCATGAGTCTCCGGGATCTCTTCGCGTTCGCGCTCGCCGCCGTCCTGCAGAACCGGAGGCGCAGCGCGCTCTCGCTGCTCGGCGTGGTGATCGGAGTGATCGCCGTCCTCTCGCTGACCGCGATCGGGGAGGGCGCGCTGCGCTACGTGACGAACCAGTTCGCGAGCCTGGGGTCGTCGATCGTGAGCGTCACGCCCGGTCGCAACGAAACGACGGGCGGACTTCCGCAAGGCGGGGGCGGAGCGCCCAACGATCTCACGCTCCGCGACGCGGTGGTGCTCGAACGTCGGATTCCCGCCGTGCGTTCCGCGATCCCCGTTTCGATCTCCACCGAGGCCGTGAGTTTTCGCGAGCGCGCCCGACGCGCCCCGATCGCCGGGACGACCGCGGACTTCGAGCGGTTGCAGCAGCTCGAGCTCGCGATGGGGCGTTTTCTTCCCGAGTCGGAGGTCGACCGCGGCGCTTCGGTCGTGGTGCTCGGGCACGCGCTCGCCCGCGAGCTCTTCGACGAAGCGAATCCGCTCGGCGCGACGATCCGGATCGGCAGCTGGCGCATGCGCGTGATCGGCGTGCTCCAGGCGCGCGGACAGCAGCTCGGCATCGACGTCGACGAGGTCGCGTTCATCCCGGTGGCTTCGGGCATGCGTATGGCCAACAAACGATCGGTCCATCGCATCATGCTCGATCTCTGGCCGCGCTCCGATCAATCCGAGGTGATCGCGCGCGTGAAGGAGCTCCTGATCGAGCGCCACGACGAAGAGGACTTCACGTGCGTGAGTCAGGACGCCGTGGTCGAGTCGCTCTCCTCGATCCTCGGAATCCTGACCCTCGTCGTCGCCGGGATCGCCAGCGTGAGCCTCGCGGTCGCGGGCATCGGCATCATGAACGTGATGCTCGTGTCCGTCTCGGAGCGGCGGGCAGAAGTCGGCCTCCTGAAGGCCGTCGGCGCGAACCCGCGTCAGATCCTCGCGATCTTCCTGCTCGAGGCGGCACTCCTCTCGTCGGCGGGGGGGCTGCTCGGCCTCGTCGTCGGCACCGTCCTCGTCCACCTGGGAAACCTCTCGTACCCGGCGGTCGAGATCGTGCCGCCCGTCTGGGCCGTCGGTGCCGTGCTCGCGCTCTCGCTCGGCACGGGAATCGTGTTCGGTGTCCTGCCCGCCTGGCGGGCCGCGAGGCTCGACCCGGTCGCCGCGCTTCAGGGGAACTAGACGGTGGCGAGGCGGCGCGTCGAATTCCCGGACCTGATGCGACTGTCTTCGGGCGCGCTCGTCGGGCACCCGCTTCGCTCCCTGCTTTCGATGCTCGGCATCGCGATCGGCGTGGCCGCCGTGATCATGCTGACCTCGCTCGGGGAAGGCACGCGCAAATACATGATCTCGCAGTTCTCCCAGTTCGGGACGGACGTGCTGGCGGTCCAGCCCGGCAAGCGGAAGACCTCGGGCGTGCCCAACGCGTTTCGGGGGACGCAGCAGAAGCTCACGATCGACGACGCCGAGGCGCTCGCGCGGATCCCGATGTTCGACGCGGTCGTGCCCGTGGCGTTCGGCCAGGCGCGGGTCGAGGGCGGCGGGCGCGGCCGGAGCGTGATCGTTCGTGGCGTCACGTCGGAGTTCCCCGAGGTCGCGAAGTTCAGCGTCCGCCAGGGCAGCTTCCTCCCGCCCGGCGATCCGCGGCGCGGCGGTTCGGTCGTGGTCCTCGGCCCGACGCTCAAGCGCGAGCTCTTCGGCGAGGCGAACGCCCTCGGCGAGTTCGTCCGGATCGCCGGCGCGCGGCTGCGCGTGATCGGCGTGATGGAGCCGAAGGGGCAGGTGCTCGGGATGGACATCGACGATGCGGCCTATCTGCCCGTCGCGACGGCCATGCGGCTCTTCAACCTGCCGGAGCTGCAGGAGATCGACGTCGTGTTCCGCCACGAGGGGCAGGCTGACGAGGCGATCGACGTGGTCCG
>JBCCZJ010000129.1:0-11302 GCA_039187915.1 Myxococcota bacterium | reverse complement strand
GTCACGCCGCTGATCTCCAAGAACTCGTCCGCCTTCTGAACTTGCTCGAGGACCTGCTCGGCCTCTGGTGAGAGCGCGGATGCAGCAGCGGCTACCTGGGCGAGAATCTCGTCAACGTCGGCCATGCAACCAGCGTAGCGCGCAACGATCGTCCCGACCTGGGTCCGCAGGTAGGTGCGGCCGCCCCGGCGGTGAGGGTGTCACTGAGGCGGCCGCGAGCGGGCGAGGGCAGGCGCTCCGCGCCCGCCGAGCTGTGCACTCACGCGCTCTGGGCGCCCTCCAGGGCCGACACCGGGCGCTGGAGCTCGGCGAGACGCGTCGCGATCACATCGCGAAGCGCGGGTCGCTGCGGCATGGCCGGGTCGCTCCACCAGAGCGACAGGAGCTCTGGGTCGGACTCCGCGGCCACGAAGACCGACGCGAGCTCGTCGGGCAGACCGTGAAGCGGTGGCCCGTTGCGGCCTGGGCGGATGTCCGCCGGCTCGCCTCGGATCGGTCCGGTGCGGCCCGGCGTCGTGATGAGGTTCCCCGCGAAGAACCGTCGAGCTCCCGTCCGAGCCAGGTCGAGAGGTTCTCGGCCGAGGTGTTGTTGATCGGCAGGACGATCGTCTCCTCCGTCGGGACGAGATATCGGCAGTTGCGGTAGACGACCTCGGTATGGCCGTCGTCTCGCGGGTCGATCTTCAGCTCCGGGTGCTGCCCAGGCAGGATCCAGTGCTCGTCGAGGGTGTCGCAGAGCTCCCGGATCACCGGCTTCACGAGGATGAAGTCGATGACGATGCCCTTGTCGGTCAGCTGCCCCTCGATCTCGGCGTCGACGTGGTAGTTGTGGCCGTGCAGACGCTCTTTCGAGCCGTCGGGGAAGATCAGGAAATGGGCACAGGAGAACTTGAAGTACTCCTTGTGCATGTGGATGGCCCAGCTCTCGGTCGGCATGCGAGGAGTATGACACACGCTCCGGCGGCGGCAGCGACTGGCGGTGACTTGACCCTGGGCTTCCTGGAACAGAAGCTCCGGCCATGCGCTCGCACGATGCGACAGACGACGCGTCCTACGTCCCTCGGATCCTCGGCGTTCTGAACGTTTCTCCGGAGTCGATGGTGAGCGAGTCGATCGCGGAGGGAGACGACGCGGTCGCGCGTCGCGCTGCGCAGCTCGCTGCGACCGGAGCGGACTGGATCGATCTCGGCGGTCGCTCCATCACGCCCGATGCGCCGATGATCGGCGACGACACGGAACAGGCACGCCTCGGCCCCGCGCTCGCGCTGTTGAAGGCGGAGGGCAGCGAACACTTCCGCGAGCGCGTGTCCGTCGACACGTGGAGTCCGGCGACGGCGCACTTCGCGCTGGAGCATGGGGCGGACGGCGTGAACTACACCGGCGGGCCGCTTCCCCCGGCGCTGCTCGAGACGGTGGCCGCGAAGGGCGCGACGCTCTTCATCACCTTCATGCCCTACGCGGACGCCTACGCGATGCGGAGCGCGCCGCCGGCGGCGGTCGGACTCCAGGCCGTGCTCGACCACCTCGGACCGAAGGTCGAGGCCGCGCGCAACGCCGGGGTCGAGGCGCTCGTGATCGACCCGAACCTCGGGATCATCCATCCGACGACCGACGATCACCAGAAGATCCATCAGCAGCTCGAGATCATCTGGCGGCTCGATGCGCTCCGGACGCTCGCGTGCCCGATCCTGCTCTACGCCGCGCGCAAGCCCGAAAGGCTCGCGCGGATCATGACGGCTTCGGCCTGCCTGCACGCGCGCGCAGACTACATCCGGACCCACACGCCCGAGATGATCTGGCGGCTCCACGGCCCCGCCGCGTCGTCCGCCCCGGGGGCGTAACGGCGCGCGCCCCGAGGAATGCGCGGGCGGTCGACACGATCTAACGTACCGTCAGGGGGCGACGGGAGGCCGCGATATGACGCAGAACCGCGAGCACGCGCCCGACCTCGAGGGCCGCATCGCGCTCGTGACCGGCGCGGCCTTCCGGACCGGCCGCGCCCTGGCGATCGCGTTCGCCGACGCCGGCGCAGACGTGATCGTCCACTACCACCGCAGCCGGGACGCGGCCGAGGAAGTCGTCCGCGAGATCGAGAAGACGGGCCGCCGCGGCCACGCCGTCTCCTTCGACCTCGCCGACCCGGTCGCCGTCGAAGCCGGCGTTCGGGACGTCACGACGCGCGCCGGCGGCCTCGACATCCTCGTGAACAACGTCGGCACCATCGTCTGGAAGCGGCTCGACCAGCTCACCCCCGAACACTGGAAGATGTGCCTCGAAGGCACGCTCCTCGCCACGCTCCACGCGAGCCAGGCCGCCCTGCCCGCGCTCCGCGCGAGTGGGCGCGGCCGCATCATCAACATCCTGGATGCCGACGCGGACGCGACGGATCCCGTGCCCTTCGCGACGGCCTACAAGATCGGCAAGCGCGGCACCTTCACGTTGACCAAGACGATGGCGTCGCTCGAGGCGGAGCACGGCGTCACCGTCAACGCCGTCTCGCCCGGAACCCTCGAAGACTCGCCCAAGAAGCCGCGACTCGACCGGATCCCGGCCGGGCGCTACGGGACCTACGACGACGTGGCGAACGCGGTCCTCCATCTCGCGAGCGACGCGGCCGCCTACGTCACGGGCACGCAGATCAAGGTCTCGGGCGGCTACCTGATCTGAGCCCGGGCGGGAAGCGCCGACCCGATCGCGTGCGGCCCGATCGCGACCCGGCCCGTGGCCCCGACTATCCCGCGGGGTTCGTCCGCTCCGGCGCTCCTTTGCTTCTTTTTCTTTTCCGATCGTTGTGAGATACTCTCGGTGCTCTGGGAAGAACCGCGCAGCCCCCATCGCGCAGGTTCGGGAGACCCCTCTTGTTCCGGCTGAATACGCTCCTCCTTCGCTCTTCTCTTCTCGCCCTCGCCTCGCTCGGCCTCGCCCTCCAGGCCCACGCCGTCTCGATCACGGTCGGCTTCGACGGCAACCCGGGCTCCTTCGCGACCCTGACCGACCAGGACGCGACGCTCGGCTGCGAGAGCGCCGGCTCGCTCGGTCAGCTGAGCTGCGTCGGCAGCGGTCTCGACAACGGGGGCTGGACCCTCGACAACTGGGACCTCGACACCGACCCCGATCCGACGATCACCAACGTCTTCTCCGTGACCAACAACACGCCGGGCACGCAGAGCTTCGTGGTGGCGGTCGCGCTGCCGACGAGCATCTCGTTCGGTCCGCCGAGCCTGATCCGCGGCTCGATCCAGGGGGGCGCGACGGACAACAACTTCGACGGCGTGACGCTCTCGAACAGCGGCACGAGCTCGATCTACGACGGCCTGATCGACGGCGCCACGGTGCGCACGCTCTTCGACGATCCGACCACCGCGAGCGGTTTCGGCAGCGTCTCCCTCGGAACCGCGTCCTTCGGCATCCCGGTCCAGGAATCCGTCGCGGTCGCGACCCTGACCTCGATCGGACTCACGCTGCGCTTCGACCTGACCGCGGGCGATTCCGCCTCCTTCACGGCCAACTTCGACGTCCAGCCCGTGCCGGAGCCGGGAACGGCGCTGCTGCTCGGTCTCGGCCTCGCGGGCCTGGCGGTCCGCCGCGAACGCGCCTGAGCGACGCGCGCCCGCGCGTTCCATCCACCCGATCTCACGCCTAACGCCTCGTCGCGCCCCGCGCGGCGAGGCGTTCGTGCTCGGGGGTCTGCGCTTCGCGGGCGGGGCACCGGCGCGAGTGGTCGGGGTGGTGGGATTTGAACCCACGACGCTGAACCCCCAAAGTTCAGGCTCTACCACTGAGCTACACCCCGACGCTCCGGGCAGTCTACCGGATCGACGAGCGCGCTCGCGCGATCGAACGCGCGTGCGTCAGCCTGCGCCGCCGGGCGGCGCGAAAGGCCCGTCCGCGAGCCATTGCAAGAGATCCCGCAGCGCGTGCTGGTTGATCTCGTGCCCCATCGGGTACTCGCCCCACGCCGCCGGGATTCCCAGGTTCTTCAGCTTCTCGAGGGACTCGCGACCGTTGTCGATCGCGACCATCGGATCCTCGGTGCCGTGGATCAGCAGCGTCGCCAGCCCGGCCCGGGCCTCGTCGTCCTGCAGCCCGTTCAGGATCAGGTTCGGCAGCCAGGTCGAGAGCGCGACGAGCGCGCTGAAGCGTTCGGGCCGACCGAGCGCGAGGTCGTAGGCCATCACCCCGCCCTGGCTGAAGCCCAGCACGACGAAGCGGTTCGGATCGATCGGGTACCGCTCGAGCGCGTCCTCGACGAAGCCCTCGAGAATCCCGCGCGCGCCGACCAGGGCGGTCGGATCGATCTCGCCGCCGCCCGACAGCGGGAACCAGGCGTACGCGCGCTGGCCCGGCTGGGGCTCGAGAACGATCGGCCCCTGCGGACACAGGAACATCACCTCGTCGCCGGGGACGACCTGGGAGACGAGGGGCGCGATCCCGAGCAGGTCGTGCGCGCTGGCGCCGAAACCATGCAGCGCGAGGATCGTCGGGAAGGGGCCCGACCCGGCGGGGATGTGCGCGGTGTGCATCAGCTCCATCAGTCCGATTCTTCCTTCTCTTTTGGCCAGCTGGCCAAGCCTCGCCGCCCTCCACGCGGTCGAGCGGAGGATCTTCGAGGCCGTGCGCGGCGGAGGGTACAGGGCTTCGGGCCTCGTGCTATCCCTGCGGCCCGGCGGCGGAAATCCGCCGCGAAGCACCCAGGAACGACACCCATGAGCAACGAACACGCAGCTTCGAGCGACGCGAAGAAGAACCTCTTCCGAAAGGTCTGGGACGCCCACAGCGTCCGCGAACTGCCCTCCGGCCAGACCCAGCTCTTCATCGGCACGCACCTGATCCACGAGGTCACCAGCCCGCAGGCCTTCGCCATGATCCGTGAGCTCGGCGTGCCCGTTCGCTTCCCGAACCGCACCTTCGCGACCGTCGACCACATCATCCCGACCGATGACCAGAGCCGCCCCTTCTCGGACGATCTGGCCGAGGCGATGATGAGCGAGATCGAACGCAACTGTCGCGAGCACGGCATCCAGTTCTTCAGCCCGGACTCGGGCACGCAGGGCATCGTGCACGTGATCGGACCGGAGCTCGGCCTGACCCAGCCCGGCATGACGATCGCCTGCGGCGACTCGCACACCGCGACCCACGGCGCCTTCGGCGCGATCGCGTTCGGCATCGGCACGAGCCAGGTCCGCGACCTGCTGGCGACCCAGACGATGGCCATGGCGCCGCTCAAGGTCCGCCGCGTCGAGGTCACGGGAGAGCTCAAGCCCGGCGTCTTCGCGAAGGACGTGATCCTCGCGATCATCCGCGAACTCGGCGTGAACGGCGGCGTCGGGTACGCCTACGAGTATGCGGGCGAGGTCTTCGACCGGATGACCATGGAAGAGCGGATGACCGTCTGCAACATGGCCATCGAGGGCGGCGCGCGCTGCGGCTACGTGAACCCGGACCGGACCACGATCGAGTACCTCCGCGGCCGGCGTTTCTCGCCGCCGCCGGAAGAGTTCGACGCGAAGGCCGCCGAATGGCTCGCCCTCGCCTCCGACGAAGGCTGCCACTACGACGACGTCGTGACGATCGATGGCGGGGCGATCGAGCCGTCGGTCACGTGGGGGATCCATCCGGGGCACAACCTCGGCGTGAGCGAGGCGATCCCCGGCCCGAACGAGGTCGAGGACGAGGAGCGCGCCGGCGTCGAAGAAGCGCTCGAATACATGGACTTCGCCGCGGGCGCCTCGATCTCGGGCATCCCGATCGACGTCGCGTTCATCGGCTCGTGCACGAACGGCCGGATCTCCGACCTCCGCGAGGCGGCGAAGGTCGCCAGGACGGGTCGCGTGAAGGAAGGCGTGCGGGCGCTCGTGGTGCCGGGCTCGCGCGCGGTCCAGAAACAGGCCGAAGAAGAGGGTCTCCCCGAGATCTTCACCGCCGCCGGCTTCCAGTGGCGAGAGCCGGGCTGCTCGATGTGCCTCGCGATGAACCCCGACAAGCTGCAGGGCCGCGAGGTCTGCGCGTCCTCGAGCAACCGCAACTTCAAGGGCCGCCAGGGCTCGCCCTCGGGCCGCACGCTGCTGATGTCGCCGGCCATGGTCGCCGCGGCTGCGATCGCCGGGGAAGTCGTGGACGTCCGGAACGTCGAAATCGAAGACGGAGCGCGGAAGACGAACGCCGAGAGAGAAGCACGATGAGCAACGACACCCTGATCAAGATCGAACGCGTCGAAGGACGCGGCTGCGTGGTCCGCGGCGACGACGTGGACACCGACCGCATCATCCCGGCCCGCTTCATGAAGGAAGTCACCTTCGACACCATGGGCGAGCACGCCTTCGAGGATGCGCGCAAGGACGCGAAGGGCGAGCACCCGCTCGACCAGGAGCGATTCCAGGGGTCTTCGATTCTGGTGGTCGGCCAGAACTTCGGCTGCGGCTCCTCCCGGGAGCACGCGCCGCAGGCGCTGATGCGCTTCGGGTTCAATGCCTTCATCGGCGGCAGCTTCGCCGAGATCTTCTTCGGCAACTGCACCGCGCTCGGCCTTCCGTGCGTCACGCTCCCGCCCGAAGACCTCGCGTCGGTGATGGACTCGATCGAGCTCGACCCGGAGCAAAACGTCGAGATCGACGTCCTCGGGAGCAAGGTCCGATGCCGCGCCGGCGAGTTCGACGCGGGCATCCCAGCGGGCACGCGCAAGATGCTCCTCGAGGGATCGTGGGACGCGACGCGCGTGCTGCTCGACGCGGGCGACCTGATCGAGAAGACGGCAGCGGCGCTCCCCTACGTGGAGCTGCCGGCCTAGCCTCCGCCTCGGCGACTACTTCCCGCGGAAGGCCGGGTCGCGCTTCTCGATGAAGGCGGTCGTGCCCTCGACGCGGTCGTCGGTCGCGAACGAGAGGCCGAAGGCGCGCTGCTCGAGGGCGTGGGCGAGTCGGACGTCGGCGTCCTGCCCCTGCTGCATGACCTCCTTCGCGAGCCGTGTCGCGACCGGTCCGCGCGAGGCGATCCGGTCGCCCGCGGCGATCGCCGCCGGCAGCAGATCGTCGGGTTCGAAGACCCGGTTCACGAGCCGGATCTGCTGGGCCTCCGCCGCCGAGATCGGGTCCGCGACCAGCACGAGTTCCTTCGCCCACGCGAGGCCGACCCGTCGCACGAGCCGACTCGTCCCGCCGAAGCCCGGGATCAGGCCGAGTCCCGTCTCGGGCTGCCCGATCTTCGCCTTCGCCGAGGCGTAGATGAAGTCGCAGCAGAGCGCGAGCTCGCAGCCGCCACCCAGGGCGAATCCGTTCACCGCGGCGATCGTCGGGATCGGCAGCGTCTCGAGTCGCCCGAAGATCCCGTGGGCGCGCGCGGAGAAGGCCTCCGCCTCGAGGGGCGTCATGTCCTTCATTTCCGCGATGTCCGCCCCGGCGACGAAAGCGCGACCGGCGCCGGTCACCACGACGGCCTGGACCGCCGCATCGGCTTCGATCGCATCGATCGTCGTGCCGACCGCCCCGATCACCTCGCTGTTCAGCGCGTTGAGCGCCTCCGGCCGGTCGATCGTCACGATCGCGACCCCGCCCTGCTTCTCGAGTCGAACGACGTCCGCCATCAAACCGCTCCTTCATCCCGTCGCGCGGCCGCTGCTTCGACCGGCCTGCGTGGACGCGGGAGGGTATCGCGTCGACTGAGGGTTTCCGGTCCGGAAATCCGACCCGGGGCCAGCGTGATACCGTCGCGGCGCCGTTCGACCGCCTCACGAAAGGACCCGACATGGCCGCTGCCTCTCCGATCATCAGTCTCGTCGCCGCCGGCCTGCTCGTGGCCGGCGTCCTCGCCGCCTACCTCGGAATCGTGGAGCCCATGCAGGGCTTCACGGCCTACGCGCTGGGCGGACTCGCCGGCGGCCTCTTCGCGACCGTGGTCGCGCTGATCGGCCTCTTCGTGACCCGGGGCGGCAGCGATCCGGCCGGACGTCAGAGCGCGCTGATCGGGCTGATGATCGCCCTGGCGCTGCCGATCCTGGTGCTCGGCCCCGCCGCGATCGTGGGCGGCGACGCCCCGCCGATCAACGACATCACGACGGATCTTGCGGATCCGCCGGCCTTCGCCGACGCCGCGCTCGTGCCGGACTACCGCAACCGCGACATGACCTACCCGACGGACTTCGTGCCGATCGTCGAGGAGAGCTATCCGGACCTCGCGCCGCTCCGGGTCGACGACGCGCCGATGGCGGCGTTCGCCCGCGCGGAGATCGCGGCCGAAGGGCTCGGCTGGGAGATCGTCGCGCGCGACGGCGATGCCCTCGCCTTCTACGCCCGCGACGTGTCGGGCCTCTTCCGCTTCGTCGACGACGTCGTCGTCCGCGTCCGCCCCGACGGCGCAGGCGCGAAGATCGACGTCCGCTCGAAGTCCCGGGACGGCCGCGGGGACATGGGCGCGAACGCCGCGCGCATCCGCGCCCTGCTCTCGGCCCTCGAAAGCTAGTCGGGGGACGCCGGGAGCCCGCAGGGCGGCGCCCCTCTGGCCCGGCGACTAGCCCGGATCGACGTCGAGGACCGCGCAAAGCCGCACGATCGCGATCATCGCGTCGACGGTCTGCGTCGTGCGCGTCTGCGGGCCGTCGAACGACAGCTCGGCGAAGCCGCCGTCGCCGGCCTGCTCCTCCATCAGGCGCTCGAGCATCTCGACCACGTCGAACTTCGCCCCGGGCATCGCCTGCGCGTCACACGTGAGCAGCACGCGCAGCGTCGAGACGGCGTCGTGCCGCCGGCTGCGGAAGCCCTTCTCGAGGGCGCGACCGCACCACTGCAGCGCCTCGTCCGCCTCCTCGTCCGGCACGTTCGTGTAGTAGTGCGAGTAGGCGAGCAGCGCCGGGTAGCCGTCGTGCTCGACGGCGTCGGGCGAGAAGCGTTCGGCGAGGAAGGCGCCGGCCGCTTCGAGCGGCGCGGTCTTCGACACCGGCGTGCGCCCGAGGATCCCGGAGATCATGCCCGTGAAGAACACGTCCGCCTCGGCCTGCTGGGCGGGATCGTTCGAGACCGGGATCCGGTAGCCGCCGTCCTCCGACTGATGGGACTCGAGGAAGCGCACCGCCGGCTCGACCCAGCGGGCGGTCAACGCGCGTGCATCGCCGGCGATCAGCATCGCCTCGAGGGTCCCGAGGACGGAGCGCAGGTGCTCGTCGAGTGCGCCCGGATCGAGTTGCGGGAATCCGACCGCCCCGCCGGAGATCAGGGTTCCGAGCGGCAGGCTCCCGTCCGGCCGAGCGACCTCGCCGAGCTTCTCGCCGAGATCCGAGGCCGGGCGCGCCTGACACAGGACCTGCGCGCGCAGCAGCGCCCAGTCGTCGGGTTGGGTCTCGAGGAAGCGATAGGCGCGTTCGAGCGCGTCGGCAGCGCGATGGCGCAGATCTTCGATGAACACGGCGTCGTCTGCGCCGTTCCCGTCGCCCGATCCGCCGCCCGTATCCAGGGTCACGATGCTCACGCCGGGAAAGTAGGGATCCCGGAGGCCGGCCGCCGCCGCCGCCGGAACGGGCGACCGGCTAAGCTGGTGCGCGACCCATGACGATGCCCTCCGCGGACTCCGATCGCCCGAAGAACCGTCTCGGCCACGAGACCAGCGCGTACCTGCGGCAGCACCAGTACAACCCCGTCGACTGGCATCCCTGGGGCGAAGAGGCCCTCGCGCGCGCGAAGGCCGAGGACAGGCCGCTGCTCGTCTCGATCGGCTACAGCGCCTGCCACTGGTGCCACGTGATGGAGCGCGAGTGCTTCGAGGATCCGGAGATCGCGGCGCGCATGAACGAAGCCTTCGTCTGCGTGAAGGTCGACCGCGAGGAACGCCCCGACGTCGACCAGATCTACATGGACACCGCCCTCAAGATGAACGGCCACGGCGGTTGGCCGCTGAACGCGATCTGCACGTCCGACGGCCGTCCCTTCTTCGTCGGCACCTACTTCCCACCGACGCCGCGCGGCAACGCGCCGGGCTTCCCGGACGTGATCGAGGCGATCTCCCGCGCCTGGCGAGAGCAGCGCGACGCGATCGAAGAGAACGCCGACACGATCGCAGCGGCCCTCGTCGCGCGCCCGGAGGGCGAAGGGCCCGAGACCATCTCCCCGGCGCTCGTCGTGGCCGCGGCGCGGCAGGCCATGCGGAGCGCCGACGCCGTCCACGGCGGATTCGGTCAGGCCCCCAAGTTCCCGACGCCGACGACGCTCGAGTTCCTGACGACGGCCCTCGACTTCGTGCCGCACGACGAGGCGAACCAGACGGCCCGCTTCCTCCGCCTCACGGCCGTCGAGATGGCGCGCCGCGGCCTCTACGACCATCTCGGTGGCGGCTTCCACCGCTACTGCGTCGACGACAGCTGGACGATCCCCCATTTCGAGAAGATGCTCTACGACCAGGGCCAGCTCCTCGCGTGGTACGCCGAGCTCGCGCGCCGCGCCCACGACCCCGACGACCTGCTCTGGCCGATCACCGAGACCGCCGACTATCTGCGCCGAGAAATGCGCGGCGAGGGCGGCGCGTTCCACGCGAGCCAGGACGCGGACAGCGAGGGCGAGGAAGGCAAGTACTTCGTCTGGACCCCGGACGAGCTGAACGCGATCCTCGGCGACGAGACCGAGCGCTTCTGCGCGACCTACGGCGTCCGCCTCGCCGGCAACTTCGAAGGCGGACGCAGCCATCTCGTCGACGAAGCCCGCGCGCCGCGTGCGGAGCTGGCGAACGCCCGCGCGCGGCTCCTCGCGGCGCGGCAGACGCGCGTTCCGCCGGCCACCGACCCGAAGCACGTCGCGGCCTGGAACGGCTACACGATCTCCGGCCTGGCGCGCGCGGCGTGCGTGACCGGCGACGAGACGCTGCTGGCCGATGCGACGGGCGCGGCGGCCTTCGTCTTCGCGCAGATGTTCGACGAAGCAGGACGGCTCCTGCGCGTCCACGCGGAAGGCCGCGCCCACGTCCTCGGGTTCCTCGACGACTACGCCGCGATGCTCGTCGCCTGCCTCGATCTCCAGCGTGCCGGCGCCGGTTTCGCGTGGCTCGCGCGCGCAGGAGCGTTGGCGGACGCCCTCCGCGCCCGCTTCGCGGACGACGAGAGCGGCGCGCTCTATCTCACGCCAGCCGACGGCGACCGCTTGATCCACCGCCCGCGCTCCGACCATGACGGTGCGACGCCCGATGCGTCGGGGCTCGCGCTGTTGGGCCTCACGCGCCTCGCCGCCCTCGCCGACGACGCTGCGCTCGAAGCCTTCGTGACCCGGGCGATCGCCGAACAGGCGCCGCTGCTCGAACGGGCGCCCCACGCGTTTCCGACGCTGCTCCG
>JBCCZJ010000128.1:0-11369 GCA_039187915.1 Myxococcota bacterium | reverse complement strand
TCTCGAGGCGGATGCGCCGCGTCTGCTCCGCGAGGATCTCCTGGCGACCTTCCCCGGAAGGCTCCCAGACGGGCAGCTCGACGACCCAGGCGCGCGCCGCCTCGCGCGATGCCGCGAGGATCGGCGTGACCCCGCGAAGGTCCACCGCAGTCGGACTCACCCGCAGCGTCTCCACGAACCGACGCAGCGCGCCGGTCAGGATCGTGAGCACCGTGTCGTGCACGGTCCCGCCGAGCGCCTGACGAATCGCCTGGACGCGCGCGAGCTCCACCTCCTGGACCGCGAAAGCACGATGCGGTGAGAGATTGCCGTCAAAGGGCGACTCGCTGGCCGGACGCAGCTGGTAGCCCATGACCTTGAGTACGTTCGCGGCGCGCTGGCCGACCTGTCGCCGGGCCCGTCCGGGCGTCGTCAGGAGCCCGATCGCACGGCCCCAGGCGCGCCGCGAGGGACTCCAACGCGCGAGCACCTCGGACGTGAAGAGCTCGACGGGCGACGGCGCCGGACGCGTCGAGAAGCGCGCGGGCGGAGGGGCCGTTGCTTCGGGATCGGCCGAGAGCAGCGCACGGAAGAGATCCGCGCCCTCGAGATTCGCGAGCGCCTTGTGCATCTTCAGGACGAGCGCGAATCGCCCCCCCTCGACCCCCTCGATGACCCAGCAGTCCCAGAGCGGACGCGAGCGATCGAGCCGGGTGGCCGCGATCCGCGAGGCGGTCCGGCAGAGCTGATCGTGGTTGCCCGGTCGCGGCAGGCTCGACTGGCGCAGGTGGTAGTCGAGATTGAACTCGCGATCGTCGACCCAGACGGGATGGTTCTCGATCGGGACCCGACGCAGCTTGGTCCGCAGGCGCGGCAGCTCGGGCAGGCGCGCCTCCACGATCTGCCGGATCCGCGCGTAGTCCGCGCCCCCTTCCGGTGTCGCGAGGGGCCCGCCCTCGAAGACCAGGATCATGGCCGTGTGCTCCCGTCGCCGGGAGTGCTCGCTGTCGAGGTAGTGCGCGCTCTCCTCGGAGAGTCGCTCGTAGTAGACGCGTGCCACCGGATCTCCTCGGATGGGCGTTCAGCCCGCCTCGCGCAGGTCCTGCTCCACGACGAACGGGGCCTCGCCCGGCGCGAAGAGGTGCGCCGCGGCGATCCGGCGCAGGAAAGGCTTCACCTCGGGCTTCATCGACGCCATCACATGCCCCGACGAGAGCCACTCGATCGCAGGCTTGTCCCAGTGGCGCCAGAGGGCGCGCGCCTGGTCGGGCCGCGCGACGCGATCCGCCACGCCGGCGTAGATATAGCGTCGGTCGCGATCGACCCGCGGCGGGAACGTCAGCGGGGAGACGGGATACGTGACCTCGTACACGAGACCGTAGTCCGTCTTCATGTCGCCCCCGTAGGCCTGATAGGCCCAGGGCTCGTTGTCTCGCGCGAGCGACGTGAAGTCGACGGCGGGAATCCCCGCGACGACGCATGCGAGATCGTCGACGAAGGCGGAAGTCAGACTCGCGGTGTAGCCGCCGAGCGAGATGCCGTAGAGCCCGACGGGCGAATCGCTCCGCCGACGGATCCAGTCGATCATGCGGCGGAGGTCCCAGACCGCCTGGCTGAAGAGGTGCAGCACGTTCGCGAACTCCGGCTGGAGCAGGCCTCCGCCGCTGAAGCGCGTGCTCGAGCGCGGCCCGTGGAGCGGCAGCACGGGCATCAGCACGTTCAGCCCGAGCTCTTCGTGCAGCCAGTCCGCAGCGAGCCCCTGCATGTTGGCCACAGGCTGCCCCATGCTGAAGCCGTGGACGGCCACGATCCAGGGACGATCTCCGTCCGCGTGCTCGAGGACGTAGGCGGTCGCCGTCCCGTTGTCGTCGTGGGCCAGCCAGCGCTCGCGACCGGGCTCCCCGGGATGCGGCTCGTACTCGCTCTCGAAGACCAGCTCCGTGAATCGGGTGGTGCCGCGCAGGCCGCTCGTCGTGCGTTCCGCCGTCTGCGGCGCTCGCAACGGCGGCGGCGTGCGGTGGTAGGCCGCGGGATCGTCGTACCAGCCGTTGGTCTCGATGAACTCGCGCATGGCCAGCAGCTCCTGATGGCCGCGGCGGACCTGCTGGGACTCCGGAACGCCGACCAGCAGACCGACCAGCAGTGAGAAGCTGCCGTCGAGGAGCGTCTCCGCGATCAGGCCGGCATTGGGTTCGACCGCCGGCACGTCGCGGTAGCGTCGTTCGCGGCGGAGGACGGCCGCCGTGTCGCTCGCCATCGCGGCGATCTCGATCGCGGGCGCCGTCAGCCAGCGAACGAGGCTGCTCATCCAGCCTCCGGCACGGCCAGCATCGGCTCCCTGCAGACCAGCCGTAGCAGCCGCTCGAGGAGCCGATCCGAGATCACGTCCGCGTCGTCCTCCCCGTGCTCGAGCGCATGCACGACCTGCACGCGGGTCATCGTCCGGATCAGCAGCGCCATTTCCGCCGCGTCGTCCGAGTGGAAGACCCCTTCGGCGGCCCCCGCCTCGAGCATCGCGACGTGGGCGCGCTGGCCGTCGTCCCAGAGCGCGGCGGTCTCGTCGCCTTCCGGCCGCATCGCCCAGGACGTGTGGCTCCGAACGTGGATCCGGGACCAGTCGCGGTGCTCCACCAGGTACCGGACGAAGGCGCGGGTGCCCGCGGTCAACTGCTCGAGCGGGGTCGTGGCCGCGTCGTGCGCTTCGGCCACCGATTCGAACATCTCGCGACCGCGCAGCAGCATGATCGCGTTGTAGAGCTCCTGCTTGCCCGGGAAGCTCCCGTAGATCGTCTTGAGCGAGACGCCGGCCTCCGCCGCGATGTCCTGCATCGTGGCGTTCTCGAAGCCCTTCTCCCCGAACACGCATTCCGCGCTTCGGAAGATCACGTCCTGGTACATGCGCGCTCGCGCGTCTTCGAGACGCGTCGGCATCTTCTTGTCGGGCACGGTGCTGGATCCCCCATCGGTCCGAGGTCGTTAGGCCGACCCCCGCCCCCTCTCCGGGCGAAACCGAACGACGATTCGGTTTTCTCTTATAGATACAGGTTACTAGACAAGTGGGAATTGTCACTGACGTCCGGGAAACTTTCCAGTCCCCAGCGAAAATGACTGGCACTCAGATGGAAAACACGTATTTTCCGTGCTGCACATCGCTGATTTCCTCGCCCGGGATCCCGAACGGGACCTGGAGCCTCCCGGAGACCCCTCGATGCAACAGCTCACGACCCAGGACGCGATCTTTCTCTCGATGGAAACCCCCGAGCTGCCCGGCCACATCGGCGGGCTGGCCTTCCTCGCCCCGACCGAGGGCCATCCTTTCTCCTACGCAACCTTCGTCGACTTCGTCCGGGAGCGACTCGGTTCCGTCGACCGGTTCTCGTGGCGCCTGCAGGAGGTCCCCTTTGGCCTCGACCGCCCGTACTGGGTGACCTGCCGCAACTTCGATCCCGCGGACCACGTCCACTCGGTTCGAATTCCCGAGCCCTATTCGGACGAAGAACTCGCCAAGCTCGTCGGCCGGATCTTCGAACGCCCGATGGATCGCGCCCAGCCGCTCTGGGACATCGTGCTGATCGAAGGCCTGCCCGGCGGCCGCTACGCCATGCTCTGGCGGATGCACCACTGCCTGATGGACGGCGCCTCCGGCGCGAACGTGTCGGAGCAGCTCTTCGACCTCTCGCCGGATGCGCAACGTGACGTGCCCGCGCCGATCGCGGACGCAGCCGAGGCCGGCGAGCCCGTCTCGGACCTCACGATGTGGGCGAATGCCGCGCGGAACGCGAGCGAACTTCCGCTCCGGCAGGGCAAGCTGCTCGGACGCCTGATCGAAGGCGCGCGCCGCAGCCGGAACGACGCGAAGGCCGCCGAGAAGGCCGCGGCGCGGAAGCGGACGCGAAAGGGGGCCAAGGGCCGGAAGCCGGCGAACGCCGAGGACGACGGCCTCGCCCCGCCGGCGCTCTGGAACGGCGTCGTGGGCCCCCACCGGCGCGTCGCCTGGACCTCGATCTCCCTCGATCAGGTCAAGCAGCTGAAGAACACGCTCGGGGTGACGGTCAACGACGTCGTCCTCGGGATCACCGGTGGCGCGGCACGCGACTACCTCCGCGATCGCGGCGCGCTCCCGGAGAAGTCGCTCCTCGCGATGGTCCCCTGCTCGACCCGGAAGTCCGATGACAAGGCCCTCGGCAACAACCTGACCGACCTCGCCATCACGTGGGGAACCGATCTCGCGGATCCGATCGAACGCATCGCAGCGATCCACGAACACGCCAGCGAAGCCAAAGCACGAGCCCAGGACGACCATCTCCCGGGCGTGCTCGAGGTGATCGGCGAAGTCCTGCTCCCGGGCGCGGCGAATCTCTTCGCCCGCGGCTCGGCGGCCTTCGGCGACAAGGTGCCGCTGCCGACGAACGCGGTCGTGTCGAACGTGCCGATGACGCCCTTCCCGCTCTACGTGGGCAGCGCGCGGATCGAGCAGATGGTCCCGGTTTCGCTCCTGGGTCCCACCCAAGGCATCAACCTGACGCTGCTCAGCTACTGCGGCCAGATCTACTTCGGCCTCGTCTACGACCCCGACCTGATGCCCGACGCCTGGGAGTTCGTGGGCCGGATCCCGAAGAACCTGCTGGCGCTCCAGGAAGCCGTGTCCCGCGAGTTCGAGACCGGCGGAACCGACGGGCTCGCCGACGGCTGAAAGACCGGACCGAAGATCCCGCGGCGTCATGCGGCGGGCGAGCGACCTTCACTCGCGGACGTCGGAGGACATCGCTTCGGGGGCGAGCGACGCCCGACGAGGTTCGAGCGACTCTCCGAGGGACGAGCGGCGCGCGAATGCTGGGCCCGCTCCGGCCCCCTAGTCCACCCGGACGACACCCTCTCCGCGCTCGAGGCTGCGATCGATCCAACGCCGGTAGAGCGCCTCGGGATGCGCGCCCACGATCACCGCGTCGTTGTCGATCCGCTTGATCGCGGGCACGCCGTTTCCGCCGAGCGCTCCCGCGTCGGCGTGGTCCTGCAGCACCTGCGCTTCGATACCGGGCTCGCGACTCGCGGCGAAGTCTGCGTCACCGAGCCCCGCAGCGGACCACAGGTCCTGCAGCACCGCTTCGGACGAGATGTCGCGATTGTGCGTGAAGTACGCGGTCATCAGGCGGTGGTGCATCGATCGGAAGGCCTCGGGAGAGACACGCGCCGCGGCTTTGGCGACGCGATGGGCCGGAACGCTGTGACTCGGCGGCGGATCGTCCGAAGCCCAGACGTTGAACTCGCCCGCACCGGGCTCGGCGCCGATCTGGAGCCAGTTCTCGGTGTACTTCCGGAACTTCTCGCGGTCGCGGTTCTTCTTCTCCGTCGGCCGGAGTAGATAACTCCGCCACTCGATCTGGACACGACCCTCGTACTCGTCGACGAGCTGCCAGAGGGTCCGCGACGCGTTCCAGCACCAGGGGCAGAGATAGTCCGACCAGGCGACGAATCGAACGGCGTCCACCGGCGCGTTGCCTAGCCCTTGGGTTCGAAGCGGCCGTAGCCGCCCTTCACATAGAGGAGCGGATCGCCTTCGCGGACGGTCGCGAACTCGATCTGGCCGACACAGAGCAGGTGGTCGCCGGCATCGTGAACCGCGATCAAGCGACAGTCGAGGTTCACGAGCGCGTCCTTGAGGAGCGGCGCGCCCGTCTTCTCCTCGAAGGTCTCGAGGCCCTCGAAGCGACTCCACTCGTCCTTCTTGGAGGCGAACTTGTTCGAGAGCGCATCCTGCTCGAGACGCAGAACGTTCACGCCGAAGTTCTCGCCCTCCTGGATCACCCCGGTCGTGTGCGACGTCTTCGACGCGCAGACGACGGCGAGGGGCGGGTCGAGGGAGGCCCCGCTGAAGTCCGACACGGTCATCCCGTGGATCTCGTCCCCCGCTCGCGCGGTGATGATCGTGACTCCACTGGCCCACGCGCCCATCGCGGCCCGGAATTCATCTGCGTCGATCGCCATCGTCCGTCTCCCTCCGCGTCCGGATGAGCCGGATCGCGTGCGGCGCGAAGCCTATCACGCCTCGGCGCGCGCGGGGCTCGCCGGCGTCGGGCGTTTCGGTCCCTGGAGAAAACCCAGGACGTAGGGGCCGACGAGGTCGAGAGGACGGATCCCCGGAGCCAACTCGGATGCCAGACCGTAGAGAAGGGAGAAGGCGCGGCCCCACGAGACGAGTCCGTCGGGCAGCCGGAAACTCTTCAGCACCCACATGTGTTCGCGCATCTTGGAGAAATAGTCCTGGAAGTCGATCTCCATGAGCTCGCTCGGCGTGAGGTTGAAGTACGCCGGATCGAAAGAGATCTTGGCGATCTCGCGCGCCGCGTCGCGATCGGATTCCTGCAGGATCCCGATCTGGATCATGCTCTCGACCCAGAGCTCCTCGTTCCGGGTCACCGCCGCGAGCACGTTCTGCCGGACCCCGTCCATCACGTCGGGGGCGATCGCCTCGTTCATGCCGAAGTCGATGATCGTGACGCGCCCCTCGAGGTCGACCATCAGGTTGCCCGGGTGCGGGTCACAGTGAAAGAAATAGTCGCGAAACATCTGATGGAGGAAGGCACGCGTCGCCGTCTCCACGACGTCCTGCATCTCGATGCCGAGCGACGCCAGGGCCTCGCCGTCGTTGATCTTGTATCCCTCGATGAACTCCATCGTGAGCACGCGCCGGGCCGTCGTCTTCCAGTGGATCTCGGGGATGCGGAGCTTCGCCGCGAGCTCGGGATCCTTCGACAGGTTCTCGCGCACCCGTTCGGCCGCCTTGCCCTCCGCCACGTAGTCCATCTCGCCCCGGATCGACTTGGCGAGCTGGTCGTGGACGACGAGGAGATCCGGCGGCACCAGCGGGTTGAAGAGCCAGAGCGCCAGCCGCGCCATCCGCAGGTCCACGGCGACCGAGCGCTCGACGCCCGGGTACAGGACCTTGATCGCGATGTCGCGCCCCTCGTGGTCCCGACCGCGGTGGACCTGTCCGAGGCTCGCGCTCGCGACCGGCTCGCGCGAGATCTCGGCAAAGAGCACGTCCGAGGACTGGCCGAGCTCCGCCTGCAGCTGGATCTCGACCTCCTCGAAGGGATGCGGCGGAACGCGGTCCTGGAGGCGAACGAGCTGGCGCGTCATCGACTCCGGTACGACGTCGATCCGCAGGCTCGCGACCTGTCCCAGCTTGATCAGCCCGCCGCGGTAGCGGGACGCGATGTCGACGAACCGCTTCGCGAAGCCTTCTGCGCGGCGATCGAGCCAAGCGGCGTCGCGCGAGATCCAGCCGCGGCGCACGGCGCGGTGGACGAAGTACACCCAGGCACCCTGGACGATCAGGGTGAAGAGGACGGCGGCGCGGGCCGCGAGCTCGAGATTCGACGGCCCGGTCTTCATACGATCCTTCAGCCCGGCCGGGTCGATTCGAGCGGCGCCGTCGGTTGCTCGACCGGCCGTGCAGGAGGCGGTTCGGGCGCTTCGAGGGAAACGGCCGGCGGGTCAGCCGGGGGCGGCGCCGCTCCGACGGCTCCCCTCCGCGTCTCGGCGGGCGGCGACGAGACCGAGGGCGCAGAGGCGCGGGTTGTCCCGATGTTCGCCTTCGCCGGCGCGGGGGCGCGGGTTGCCCCGGTGTTCGCCTTCGCTGGCGCGGGGGCGCGGGTTGCCCCCGTGTTCGCCTTCGCCGGCGCGGCCGGCGCGGCGCCGGCCTCCGTCTCCACCCGGATCGACCCTTCCTTCGGCAGCAGGCGGATCTCGATCCGACGGTTCAGCGCGCGGTTGTTCGCGGTGTCGTTCGGCGCGATCGGTTCGTTCGCGGCCAGCGAGACCGCGGCGAGCCGATCGCCGGCGACGCCCTCGCTCTCGAGCAGCCGGACGACGCGGGACGCACGGGCCGCCGCGAGCTCCCAGTTGGTCGGGAAGCGTTTCGCGAGCGCGCCGCGGATCCGGCGATCGTCCGTGTGGCCGCGGACTTCGACGTAGTCGTCGAGCGCCTGGATCTGTGCCGCCACCTTCACGAGGACGGCGCGCCCGATGGCGTCGAGGGTGGCCGAACCCGACGCGAAGAGCACGTCGTCCGAGACGTTGAGGCGCAGCCCCTCTCGCAGGCGTTCGATCTCGATCTGGCCGGAGGCGACCTCCGATTCGAGATCCTGGACCAGGCCGTCGTAGGTCGACTGCATCGACGCGAGTTCGGCCTCGCGCGCCGCCAGCTCCGTCGCGACGCGTAGATGCGCGTCGCGCTCGTTGCCGAGGTCGCGATCCAGGGTGTCGGCGCGCTCCTGGAGGCGCGCCAGGTTGCTGGCCAGCGAGGCCCGCACGACGCGCTCGTCCTCGTAGGACTCCTGCGCCTCGACGAACTGGTCCTCCAGGCTGTCCCGCTCGATGCGCGTGCGCGTCAGCTGGTCCTCGAGCGCATCGCGCTCGCGCTGCAGGCGATCGCGCTCGGTCGCGACGGCGTCGTAGGTTCCCTGGGTCACGCAGCCGGCGAGCGGCGCCGCGAGCGCCGTCACGAGCAGGCCCCGTGAGGCGAAACGAGAGAAGCGGTCGAGCGATCTCATCGGCGGTCGGTACTCCCGCCCTCCGCGCGGCGCGGAGGTGCGTAGGCGGGGGGAGAGGAAAGGAACGGGTCAGTGGACGGACGGGGCCGCGCCGAGCGTGTGCTCGAGCGCTTCGTCGATCGTACCGACGAAGCGTAGATCGAGCCCATCGAGCAATCCGTCCGTGATCTCTTCCACATCGCGCCGATTCTTCTCCGGGAGGACCACGCGCTGGATGCCTGCACGCTTCGCTGCCAGGACCTTCTCTTTGATTCCCCCGACTGGCAAGACCTTGCCGCGCAGAGTGATTTCACCGGTCATGGCGACCCGGGGCTGAAGCGCCCGGCCCGTCATCAGCGAGGCGAGCGACGAGACCATCCCGACCCCCGCCGAGGGGCCGTCCTTCGGGACCGCGCCCTGGGGCACGTGGACGTGGAGGTCGTGGGTGTCGAACCGCTCGTCTTCCAGCGCGAAGGCGTCGGCGTGGTTTCGGAGCCAGGAACGCGCCGCCTCGACGGACTCGCGCATCACGTCGCCGAGCGAGCCCGTGAGCTTCAGCTCGCCCTTGCCCGACATTTCCGTGGCCTCGATGAAGAGGATGTCGCCCCCGGTCGGCGTCCAGGCCAGTCCGACGGCCACGCCGGGGAGCACGTCGTCCTCGGCCAGGTCCGGCTCGGCCTTGATCGGCCCGAGCAGCGGGCCGATGTCGTCGGCGTCCAGCCGGACGGGGCCTTCGGTCTCCCCTTCTGCGATCCGTCGCGCGACCTTCCGACACACCGCGCCGATCTCGCGCTCGAGGTTCCGCACGCCGGCCTCGCGGGTGTAGCTCTCGATGATCTTCGTGATCGCGGCTTCCGTCAGCTCGAAGCCGGCCGCGCCGACGCCGTTGCGCTCGATCTGACGCGGCAGGAGGAAGTCCTTCGCGATCTCGCGCTTCTCCTCGAGCGTGTAGCCGGGGAGTTCGATCACCTCCATGCGGTCGCGGAGTGCCGGCGGGACGTTGTCGATCACGTTGGCGGTCGCGATGAACAGGACCTGCGACAGGTCGAAGGGCACCTCGAGATAGTGATCGCTGAACTCGCTGTTCTGCTCGGGGTCGAGCACCTCGAGGAGCGCCGAAGACGGATCCCCGCGCCCGTCGGCGCCGACCTTGTCGATCTCGTCGAGCACCACCACCGGGTTGTTCGTGCCGGCCTTGCGCAGGCCCTGTACGAAGCGCCCTGGCAGCGCGCCGACGTAGGTCCGTCGATGGCCACGGACCTCGGCTTCGTCGCGGACGCCGCCCAGCGAGATCCGCACGAACTCACGACCGAGGGCGCGGGCGACGGACTTGCCGAGGGAGGTCTTGCCGGTGCCGGGCGGACCGGTGAAGCAGAGGATCGGGCCCTTCAGGTCGCGCTTCAGGGAGAGGACGGCGATGTACTCGACGATCCGGTCCTTGATCTTCTCGAGTCCGAAATGGTCCTGATCGAGGACCTCGCGGGCGCGCACCGTGTCGAGCACGTCCTCCGAGGATCGACTCCAGGGGAGCGCGATCATCCACTCCAGGTAATTGCGGATCACGGCGTGCTCGGCGGCGGCCGACGGCGTCTGCGCGAAGCGCTCGAGCTCGCGGGTCGCCTGCTTGTGCGCCTCCTCGGGCATGCCCGCCTCGTCGATCTCGGCGCGCAGCCTCTCGACCTCCTCCTCGTCGTCCTCGCTCTCGCCGAGCTCCTTGCGGATCGCGTCGAGCTGCTGCCGGAGCATATACTCGCGCTGGGTCCGCCCCATCTCGTTCTGGACCTTCTGCTTGATCTCGGTCTCGATCTGGATCGCCTCGGTCTCTTTCGACAGCTGGTCGAGCACGAGCCGGAGGCGGATCCCGACGTGGTGGGCCTCGAGGATCTGCTGCTTGCCGGCCACGTCGAGGTCGAGGTTGGACGCGACGAGGTCGGCGAGCTTCGACGGATCGTCGAGGTTCGCGACGAGCACCTGCAGCTCGTCGGAGAGCCTGGAGCTCTCGGAGACGAGCGTGCTGAACTGCTGGGCGACGCTCCGTACGAGGGCGGTCATTTCGACCGATTCGTCCTCGTACCCGCTCTCCTCGATCCGCGCGATCTCCGCGCGGAGGAAGGGGTCGCTCTCCGTGAACCGGCTCAGCTCGACCCGGGCCACGCCCTGCACGAGCAGTCGATAGGAGTCGTCCGGGAACTTGAGCATCTTCACGACGCGTAGGACCGTCCCGACCGAGTAGACGTCGTCGGCGCCGGGCGGGCCGCTCACGTCCCGCTTCACGGCCGTGCAGACCATGAGCCGGTCGGGCCGGACGAGCACGTCGTCGATCAGCCGCTGGGAAGCGGGCGTATTCACGAGCAGCGGAGACAAGAGATACGGGAAGAGCACCGTGTTCTTGAGCGGCAGCACGGGCAACGACTCGGGCAGCTCCGTGAGCTCCTCGAAATCCTCGCCGGGCCCCGAGCCGACCGCGATCTCCATGCCGCCGAGCTGCTCTTCGAATTCTTCCTCGTCTTCCACCATCGTCTTTCCCAGCCGCTTCGGGCCCCGCCTGGGGCGGCCCGGTTCCGGCCTAACGGTCTCCGTCCTCGTCGGTCTCGACGGGGAGCGTTCGACTCTCCGGCGCGCGTTTCGGGATCCGGACGTCGAGGAAGCCGTCCTCGAGCCGCGCGCGCACCGCATCGGGGTCGAAGCTCGCGTCGATCGTGATCTCCCGTTCGAAGGGCCCGAACGAGATCTCCATTTGCTGCAGTCGGTCGATCGCGTCCGTCGGCGGCGTCCGGCGAACGCCTCGCAGCCGGAGCTTCGTCCCCTCGACGTTCACCTTGACGTCCTCGCCCCGGACGCCGGCCACCTCGAACC
>JBCCZJ010000127.1:0-11455 GCA_039187915.1 Myxococcota bacterium | reverse complement strand
GCGTGATCGTCCCGATTCCGTCGAGCACGATCGGCCAGGTGAAGACGCCCACGACCTGGAGACTCGGCGCGCTGATCAGCGCGTTGCCGGAATAGTCGATCGTGACGCCGATGACCCCCGACCCGACGTTTCGATCTTCGATCGAGGTGAACACCACGAAGTTGGTGTCGAGCCAGCCGAAGTTGAGCGTGACGTTCAGACCTTCGATCGCCTCCGGGACGTAGCCTGCGAGCGGAGAGAGGCCCAGCTCGAACTCGGCGCCGTAGTTCCGGGCCTGTTGCGCGTTCTCGATCGTCCGGAAGATGCCCCCGCTCGTGCTCGAGAGGCGGAAGACCTGGTAGTTCTTGTAGTTGTAGTAGAAGACCGCGCCTTTGCCCTTGATCCGATCGGCCCACGCCGCGAATTCCATGCCCCACTCGAAGGCGTCGATCTGCTCCGGATCCGCGAAGCCCTGATCGGGGACCTTGGCGCTGAGCGGGCGGCTCGGGTTGAAGTGGCCGGCCTTGAAGCCGCGCGTGTAGCGCATGTACGCATTCACGCTCTCGGTGAAGTCGTACTGGGCGAGCGCGAACCAGGTGACCGCGTCCCAGGTCCGCTGATTCTCGGACTGCTCGAGCGGCCTCGGGTTCGTCAGGTTCTCGCGCTGGATGGCGAAGTCCTTGCGCTCCCAGTTGTACCGAACGCCGAGCTTGGCACGCCATCCCTCGAAGAACTCGTAGGAAACGGAAGCGAACGCGCCGAAGCTGTAGATCTCCTGCGTGAACTCGTTCCGTTGCCGCGTCAGGGTCGCAGCCAGCGCGATCGTCTGGACCTGGCTGGACTCGACCTGCTCGATCAGCGTGTAGCCACCGAGATCCCACTCGAGAGGGAAGTCCCCGATCGTGTCCCCGCTCCAGTCCGCGCTCCCGTAGAACTCCCAGGCCTGGTCGTTGGACTGCGAAGGGAACGCGATGTTCGGCCCCATGTCCGTGTCCTGCCGCTCCGACTTGCGGTAGTCGACGAAGCCGGCGTTCACCTCGAGCCGGGACGATTCGAATTCGTAGTCGAGGCCCATCGACGCCGACGTCGTCTCGAGCAGCGTCCGACCGGGATTGTCGAAGTCCCCGCGATACGGGCTCTCGTCGAGCGGCGAGCGGTAGAGCTCCCGGTTGAGCTGCAGCTGCGCGAGATCGGTGACCTGCCCGTTGGTGAGGGTTGGATTTCTCGCCCGAAAGAAAGCGAAGAGCTGGTCTTCGCGCGCCGCGATGTCGGGATCGATGTACCGCCGTCGGTCGCCGCCGCCCAGGATACGCCGGAAGGAGCTTCCCGGAGCGCGCCGGGCCGTGCCGATGTGCTGGCCCACGGTCGAGTCCCGATTCAGATTCGAATGCTCGATCCGGAAGGTTACGTCCAGCGGAATCTCAGGGGGCTGGATCCGGATCTGTCCCCGAATGGCGAAATCGTCGACCTCACCGACGTACCGTCCCAGGAACGGAACGACGCGGCTCCGATTGGGCGGCTGCCCAAAGAGCGCCGGGCGAACGTCCTCCCCGCAGATCGCGGCCTCCTCGGGCGAGACGGGACCGCCGAGGGTGACCCCGGTGCGATCCTCGATCGGCGTCCGGTTCGCACACCCGTTCTCGTGGAAGGGATTCTCGTGGCTGTATCGCGCGGACATGCGCGCCGACACGACGTCTCCCCAGATGGGGCCGCTGGCCGCGGTCTCGACGCCATAGCGATTCGCATCCCGCGCATCGACGCTCACGATCCGGGAGTAGGTCGTCGTCGCATACCCGGTCACATCGCTGGTCGGCTTCGCGACCTCGAACGTGATCGCACCCGCCGAAGCGTTGCGGTAGTTCCCCGAGCCCTGCGGACCGCGCATCACGCTCAGAGCGCCGATGTCGAAGAGGCCCGACAGCTGGGTCGCGGAGGGGTTCCGGGCGATGCCGTCCTGGAAGATCGGCACGGAACTCGTCGCGTTCGCGCCGAAGTCCTGGAGTCCGACGCCGCGCACGAAGAAGGAGGCGTTCGTCTGGTTCTGACTGCGGATCTCGAGGTTCGGAACGTAGTCGGCGACGTCGCCGATGTTCTCGACGCCGAGGCCGTCGAGCTCCTGCGCGTTGAAGCCGATCGACGAAGAGTTCGATTCGGAGAGGAGCGACGCGGTCCCGGAACCCGTCACGATCATCTCTTCGACGCCGGCGAAGGGATCGTCGGCATCGGACTGGGCGAAGGCGTTCGTGGCGAATAACCCCGACCCGATCGCAGCGAACCCCAACACGCAGGACACGAGCAGGACGGGCGAGCAGTGGGCGGCGCGAACCCAGCAATCACGCATCGGGGCGGACTCCTTCAAACTTCCGGAAGCTCCGACGCTAGCAGGGCGCCCTTCGGCCTCAAGTCCTCGATCACAGGCAGGAGTACCAGAATCGCGCGGCGCACGCCCCGTGTGAAGCTTCGAAGTTCGCGCAACGGGGCCCCCACCGACATGAGACACGCTCAGTTGACGTCCCGTTAGGAGAAGGTCCATCCGCGCGCGCTCGACGTGTCGACAACAAACTTCATGGGGCTAGCCTGTTCAGCCGTTCGTGAACGGCGCTGCGCCCAGCCGTTCGCGGGCTCTGCTGGCGCGATGGCGAAACCGTGACGAGGTCCGGATCGATTCCCGTCTCGTGGAGTGTTGCCATCCGCGCCAGTGCTGTAGTCATGGGGCGACGACTTCGAACAGAATGGAGAGCGGCTCATGACGAACCGGCACGACGACGGAGGCATCCGGAGATGATCGATCCGTCTGCGTCGAAGCGTCCCCGGAGCGGACACGCCGCGCGCGTGACACGCGGGTCGTCCACACTCGTCGCGCTGGTCACGATCGTCGCTTCGGCGGTCGTCGCGGGGATCGCCTCTCCGGCGCATGCGGAGTCCGACGTCGACCCCGAGCGGAGATGGGCGCCGGCCGTCGCTTTCCAGGTCGACGTCCTCGGGAATACCGGGAAGGCCTTCACGGACGGCACCGACATCGTCGGGCCTCGTGCGGCCAACGCGGGGCCTCGCTTCTTCGACGTCCCCGGAACGGTGGTCCTCGAGTCGGCGCGCTCACGGCAGCAGCTCACGACCGCGCTGATCGGCGGCGACTTCGAGCTGATGACGCCCCGCCTGGCTTCCTCTCTCAACGCGCCCCGTCTCTTCGTCAACGTGAACGTCGCCGCCGCGACGGGCCCGGAAGTCGGCCTCGCGCGCGACGGCAATCCGGGCAATCTGGCCATCCCTCCGGGCATCACGGATTCTTCGTCTGCCTTCGTCGGTGAGGAAGCGATCAGCGGACGCGGCGTCAAGACGACGGTCCAGTTCCAGGGACCTCAGGTGCACGCGGGCTTCGGCGCGGCCTTCCTGGTCGAGGCGAGCGGCCATCGGTTCCGCGTGAAGCCTTCGTTCGTCTACTCACGACTGCCCGTCGACGTGTACGGCGTGCTCAAGCGCGCGGTACGGCTCAACAACAACGTCGGCGCGGCGCGCACCTACGACAACACCTACCGATCGATCGAACTCTCGGCGAAGCAACGCGAGGTCTACCACGCCGCTGGCGCTGCTCTCGAGATCGAGTACGAAACGGGCGATCGAATCGGCCCCGTGGCCTGGTCCGTCTTCTTGAAGGGGCAGGGCTCCATGATCTTCGGAGATCTCGAGACGAACCTGACCGAGCGGAATCCAGACTTCCCGGACGAGCAGGTCTTCTTCACCTACAAGCACGATCGGTGGTTCTACCGGATCGGCACCGGCATCCGGATCCGCTTCGACGGCGTCGACGTCGGCGGCGGCACGAACCGGCGTTAGGCGCGCCCCTCGAAGCCTCGGCAGCGTCGCGCCGCCGGGAAGCGGCTCCGCGCTTCCCGCGCGGATCGCCCGGGTCCGAACGCGGGGATCAGGAGGACGCCTCGGCCGAGGCGGACGATTCCTGCCGGGCGAAAGCCGCCTTGATCAGCTCCGATTCCTTTTCGGGGATGTTTCCGAGGTGCTGCTTGACCTTCTCGGGGTAGCTGCCCGGGTTCGCCTCGAACCAGGCGAGGACAGCCGCTTCGTCCACGAGGTACCACCGCTGGAGCACCCAGTAGACGTCGCGCTTCCTGGACGGCGTCTCGGTGATGCCCTCCGCGACCTCCAGCAGGCGCGGCCAATCGACTTCGAACTTCCGGCTCTTCGAGCCCGTCGTCACGAAGGCCGTCCGCATCGTGTCGAGCCTGCCCTCCCCTTCGCGCTCGCGAAGCCAGGCAGCGAATCCTTCGTAGTCCCAGCGCACCCAGTGGCGCGCCACGGCGCGAAGCGACCGCGACTGCTCCATGCCCGTCTCGCTGCTCAGGAGCCAGGCGGCCGCCGCCGGGGGATCGTGATGGCCCCAGGCGTTGGCGATCCGACGCGTCGCTGCCTGGATGTCGGCGCCGAGCTCCTTGGCCCGGTCCAGCCACTCGATCGCGAGCTGGGGATCTTCGTGCGCCACCACGTTGAGGGCCGTACCGAAGATCGCGGATCGACCCTCCGCCTCGTCGAGCGCGAGCGCCCATCGCAGCGTCTCCTCGTTCCCCTCTCCCATCACCTTCATCGTGACGTACTGCTTCAATCCGGCGGACTGCGAAGCGCCGTCCTTCAACCCCGAGAGCCAGGCTTCGAGACCGGGCTTCCCGGACTCGTACCAGCCGATCACGACCGACTCGACCAGCTCCGGGCGAAGTCCGGGCGTGGTCGAGCCCCACGTATGTCGGTCCCAGAGCAGCCCGTATCCCTCCATCGCCTGCGGATCATTGCGCGCCCAGGTCCGCATGATCTGTCGGACGACGTGCCCGCCCTCCATCCGAAGACTGTCGAACGTCGAGTCGTAGGCGGCGCGAGGGTCGAAGGAAGCCCACCAATGAGCGAAGAGCGCGTACTCGCGATCCCCGCGTGCGAGGGGCGCCGTCTCGAAGACGTGCTGGATCTCGTAGAGGTCGTCGGGGTCGGCCGCCTCGAGAAACTCCGCCGTCCACCGAACGCGCTCGAGCGGATCGGGGTGGCGAAGAATCGCCGCGAGTCCGCCCTCAGGGGGCGCCGACTCGCTCGACGAGCAATGCAGCAGAAAGAAGGAGAGCGTCAGCAGCAGAAGCCCCGCGATCGCGCGACTGCGCTGCGTCGAGCCCAGCTCGCTGCCTGCGCTGTCGCGGCCCTCCGCCTCAGTCTTCCGGATGCCCTTGGTCATGCTGGTTGCCCTCCTCGTTCTCGTCAGTCGCCCGAATCGCCCCGGATGTTCGACGCGGTCGCCCGCGGATCCTGGGGAGCGGCCTCGATTCCCGGTCCTATCGGATCGGCACGGCCCCGCGTTGAACCCGAATCGGCCGGCGGACGCCGAACCTACCGCTTCGGCGCCCGGCTGCCGAGCGAGTCGCCCTGGGCGAGGCGCACCGCGCGCTTCCTTCGCGCCCGGGCACGCGCGGGCTCACGCCCGGAGCGAAGTCCCCGCGTCTCCGACGGCCCCGGGCGATCGCGCCCGCGCGTGCGCAGACCGGGCGTCGCGGCGCGAAAAGTGTCCGAACCGCTACGCATCGTGGGGCCATCCCGGATCAAGGAACCCCCATGGGGAAAACCTCTGGCGCCCCGGCGGACGCAACTATCCGTTGCAAGTGCTCTTTTTAAATGAAGTTTCTCTGACTCGACCGGAACCCCTCGGAAATCGTTGCTCGTCACGAGAGGGTCCGAAAAGAGAACCAACAGATCAGAATTCTCACCAGTCGATCCAGCGATCATGATAGGGTGCAACCTGTTTCTTACCGGGGCCGATTCGCATCAGACGCTCGGTCACTTATAAGCAGTCCAGGGGGACACGGAGCACGTCGCGCAGGCGGCCGCTCCAAACGGAATCCAGGAGCAGGGACCCCGTCCCGGCTCCAGAACACATGCGCCGAGCCCAGGCGAGGCGGATGAAGAGGGAGTGCGAGCGGGTCGCACGCGTGACGAAATCGACCCGACGAGCACACCCGTCGAATTCAATCTGAAGGAGAGACTCGATGTTCAAGAACTGGCTTCGCGGCGCGCTCAGCGTCGCGATGATCGCTGGCTTCGCTGGGAATGCCGGCGCGGTCGGACTCGCCGGCAACTACCACGAGAGCAACGGCATCATCATCAACATCCCGCAGAACCAGCCGCTGGTGGACTGCGACGCGTCCGCGGAGAACGCGCGCTGCCACGCGAAGGGGCAGGGCTTCTTCGGCCTGACCCCGAACATCCGGACGTCGGCTCCGGCGCGCGGTGCGCAGGGTCAGACCTCGACGCCGGGTGATGCGCGTTCGGTCGGCGCTTCGTTCACCATGCCGCCGAACTTCATGGCGCAGTTCGAGACGCAGGACGCTCAGGTCCTCAACAACGTCGCGATCTACCTGATCACGAGCTTCATGGCGAGCGCGCCGGGCGACCAGCGCGCGACCAACCTCGGCCTCACGTCCATGGACGTGGGCTACGCCCCGAACGCCGATACGCGCGTCTTCGCGCCGCGTGTCTTCTCCGTCGCCAACCTGACGGCGCACGGCCAGAACAACGGCCTCGCCCAGACCGACCCGAACTACATGTATCGGCAGGCGGTCAACACGACGGTCACGGACACGTTCAACACCGGTCTCGAGAACGTGACCCTCACCTACAGCGGCGGCGGCTTCAGCGGCACGGCGAGCCTCCTGCTCGACGGCGGCGGTCAGCTCTTCGTCGGCGGTCCGAACATCGACCAGCTCGTCGGCAACCCGGCGTTCAACCCGATCATCGGCCGCAACCCGCTGGGCGACGGCATCGCCGGCAACCCGCAGACGCGGAACGGTGCGGGCTGGGGCTTCGTGATCAACGGAGGCCAGGCACAGGGTACGGCGAAGGCCTTCGGCCTCGCGGCGACCACGGTCCTCCCGGGTGGCTTCTGCACCTCGACGGTGGCCCCCGCGCTGCCGGCCGGCTGCAACATCGTGACGGGCTTCGACAGCACCGGCTTCACGGTGTTCCCGTTCCCGAGCGCCACGTCCGCGAAGCACGTCTTCGCCTGGACGACCGGCAACGTGACGGTCACGCGAATCGGCACCCGCATGCAGGGCGGCCAGACGATCGTCGACACCCAGATCATGATCGGTGACGGTCACGACTCGGTGTCCACCTTCGCGACGGGCGTTCGCCGCAACGTCGGCCTCGTGGCCGGTTCCTACTCGAAGCGGACCGACGGCACCGGTGGCCAGCAGATCAACGCGCAGCTCGCGGGCATGAACCTCGTGTTCACGCCGGAGCCCGCCTCGGCGGTGGCGCTGCTCGCTGGCGTCGGCCTGCTCGGCACGATGGCCGTCCGACGCGGTCGCCGCTAGTCGGATCGGCCCTGCGACGGCCCCCTCTCTCGAGAGACGGGCCCGAGCAGAGACCGGATGAAAAAGAGGCCGTCTCGACTTCGTGTCGAGGCGGCCTCTCTCTTTTCCGTCCCCCGGCCGCGGGACGGGAGGGGACGAGCAGCACGCCCGGCGGTCGAGGCGCCGTCCGTCCGCGTCCCTGCGCCTGTCTGCTCGTCTCTCTGCCTGTTCCCCAGCCGCCTGGCGAGCTGACCAGGCAGGCCTCGGGAAGCGCTGACGAGGCGCCACAGGAGGGGAGGGCTCGACCCGTCCCCGGTCGCCTCAGGAGGCCTCGCCTCTCGCGCGCTTCCGCGCAGCGAGCGCTCTTCGGAGATCCTCCTTGAGCGACGCATCGAGGGCGCTGGCCTCGAACCAGGCCGCCATCTCCGTCGGCGCCTGCGCGCGCCAGTCGCGCAGCAGTCCCACGAGCGCCGCGTTGCGCCCGCGCACGGCCGGCAGGGTCGCCAGCCAGTCGGCCGGAGCCGCGAAGCCCGTCTCCTGCCAGCTCGCCGCGACCCGGGAGAAGACCGGCTCGAAGATCCCCTCGCGCTCTCCGGCCTCCGAGAGGAGCTCCGAGGCGAGGGCCGCCGCTTCGGCCGGCCGAAGGGGCGCCGCCACGATCAGCCCGACGCGGACCAGTCTCTGGTCGAAGGGATCCGCGAGCGCCGGATCGACCTCGCGCACGAGTGCAAGGAGACGATCCGGCCCTTCCGTCTGCAGGACGCCTCGGCAGTAGCCGTCCACGACGTCGAGCCGACTCCGACTGTCCCAGAGTCGACGCGCCATCTCGAGCGCATAGTCCGCCTCACCCGAGAGGGCCCAACCACGGATGAGCGGTCCGCCCGCGAGCGCGAAGAGCCGGTCGTCCGAGATGGACTGGACGTAGTCGACGGCCTCGAGCTGCCGCTCACCGGCCGCCCATTCCCGGATGACCATCCGGAACGCCACTTCACGCCGGACCTCCGGCGTCCAGGTCCGGGTTTCGTTGGCAGCCGCGATCGGGTCCATCGCGGTCCAGGCGGAGGTGAGCAGCTGGAGATCGACCGGGTCCCAGCGCTCCCGGTTGTCCGCGACGACCTGGAGCGCCCCCTCGATGTTCTCCGGCGTGAGACGCTCGAGCAGCCGGATCATCTCGCGCGATCGTTCGAAGGCCAGCGGCACGCGGATCACCTGATTGAGCGCGGCCTCCATCTGCTCGGCCGTGATGTCTTCGGCCGCCACGTCGTGCGGAATCGAATCGACGGCGGCGGACCACTGCCCCACCAGGAAGCCACCGACCGCGAGCGCCCCGCCGGCGGCCAGCGGCAGCCAGCGCATCGACGAGCCCGCGTCGTCCGAGTTCTCGGGTGCCACTGCGAACGTTCCCCCCGCGCGATCGGAGGGTCTTCGTCACACGCCCCGTGCCCCTGCGGCCCGATCCCCCATGATCCGGCCGGGTGCGTCCCCCGTCGCAGGCGGAAGAGTAGTCGGCTCCCGAGGCGCCGCCATCCGGAGCCCGGGTTCGTGGAGCCCGCGTCGAAGAAGCCCGGCCCTCGCGCGCTACCCTGCCGCCATGCGCGAGCTCTACCACAACGCCGTCTCCACCTGCTCCCAGAAGGTCCGCCTCGTCCTCGATGCCAAGGGCCTCGACTACACCTCCCACGAGATCGACCTCGTCGGCGGCGGCCAACACGACCCCGACTACGTCAAGCTGAACCCGAACCACGTCGTCCCGACGCTCGTCGACGACGGCCGCGTGTTCATCGAGAGCACGCTCATCAACGAGTACGTCGACGAGGCCTACGCCGAGCATTCGCTCCGACCGAGCGACGCGGCGGGACGCCACGCGGTCCGGCTGTGGACGAAGAAGATCGACACGATGCATGCGCAGTGCGGCGTCATCACCTTCGCGATCGGTCCGCGCACGATCCTGCTCCAGCAGCCCGACGAGGTGCGCGAGAAGAATCTCGCGGCCATCCCGGACCCCGCCCAACGCGCGCGCCGCCGCTCCGTCATCGAACACGGCGTCGAAGCGCCGGAGTTCGTCGGTGCGCTGCACGCGCATCTCGACTTCCTCGACGAGATGGACGTGGCCCTGACGGACGCAGCCTGGCTCTCCGGCGCGGCCTTTGGTCTCGCCGACGCGGCCGCGCTGCCCTACGTGCTGCGCATGCGGCATCTCGCGATGGAGCCGCTGGTCGACCAGCGCGGCCGCGTGGCGGACTGGTTCGCGCGGGTGGAGGCGCTTCCGACCTTCGCGAAGTCCGTGACCGACTGGCTGCCGCAGCCCCTGCTCGACCTGTTCCGGAACAACGGCGAAGGCGTGCGCGCCGAGATCGAGAAGGCTGCCGCTTCTCGCTAGCCCGCCGACGATCGCGCGCCGCGGCCGCCGTCGCGGCCGATCGGCCCCGGCGTCTCGCGCCGGATCGCGCCGGCCTCCGCGGAGCGCCTCCTGCGCCGCGCGGGATCGGTCTCGCCCCCGTTCCCGACCGCCCCGAGACCCGGAGCGAGCTGCATCAAGCCACGCCCGGGGCACTCCGATACGCGACGCATGCGCGTTGCACGTCTCGTCCCGGCCCTCCTCGCGGTCCTCGCCGCCGTCGTCGTCGTGTCGCCGCCCTCGGCGCAGGCCGATCGGAACGGAAGCGGAACCGAGACGGTCTCGGACTGGACCTGCCACGAACGCGTCTGCCTGCGCACCCGGCGGCGCGGCGAGTTCGTGACGTTCCAGATCCAGAGCCGCCGGAAGACGGCGACCTGGGTCCTCGTGGAACCGACCGTCCTCGACAACCTCCGGCCGCTCCAGCCGACGCCCTTCGCCGTTCGCGCCGAGCCCGGCGGGCGCTACGACGCCGGGGTCGCGGCGATCGTCGATCGACGGCGCGCCCACGCACACGAGACCCGCTTCACGATGCTCCGCGGCAACCCGAACGCCGTGCACGACGACGCTCGCCATTACCGCATGCCTTTCGGCGGCTCCACCCGTCGCGGCATCAGTCAGGGCTACAACGGCAAGTTCAGCCACAAAGGTCTCGGCGCCTACGCGCTCGACTTCCCGATGCCGTGGGGCACGCCGATCCTCGCCAGCCGGGGCGGCGTGATCGTCGAGGTCATCAACGACATGGTCGCGAGCGGAACCCGGACCGGCGAATTCGAGAAGGACAATCGCGTCGTGATCGAACACCGCGACGGCACTTTCGCGATCTACGCCCACCTCCGCCACGGCGGCCCCGCCCGCGTCGGCCAACACGTCCGGCAGGGCGATCTGATCGGCCTGTCCGGCGACACGGGCTTCTCGACCGGACCCCACCTCCACTTCGAGGTGTTCAAATTCCGACGCGACGGCAAGCGCCAGACGATCCCCGTGAAGTTCTGGAACGGCACCGCCCGCGGCTATACGCCCGTCGCGGGGCTCGTCTACAAGCCGGGATGCCCGAGTTCCGGCGGCAGTCAGTGTCTGCCGGGCGAGCTCGCGTTCGAGTCCGGGAGTACCGGCCCGGCCCCGGCCGCCCCGGCCCCACGCACCCGGCAGACGTCGAAGCGTGCCGACGATGGCGCCTGCCACTGCGCGAACGGCGCGGTGCTCCACGTCGATCTGCCCTGCAACCTGGTCTGTGGCCGTTAGGCCGGCGGCGCTGCGGTCGGCGCGCTCGGGACGCCGAGGGTTGCCCCAGCGGTCCCGATCCGCTGGACTCCGGGCGGCGATCGCCCGCGCCGCCGTCCCGGCCTGCGCGAACCCGGAGTGAAACCTTGCGCAAGAGGACCTATTGGCAGGACAACCTGCGTCTCGTCGCGTTCTGCCTCGTCGTCTGGTTCGTCGTCTCCTTCGGCTTCGGGATCCTCGGCCTCGACTGGCTGAATCGGATCGAAGTGGGCGGGCTGCAGGTCGGTTTCTGGTTCGCGCAGCAGGGCTCGACGCCGTGGTCGCGATCGATCTTCGCCATTCGCCACGCGTAGAAGAAGATCAGCGCGACGAACACGTAGATCGAGCCCTGCTGCGCGAACCAGAAACCGACCTGCAGCCCGCCCACTTCGATCCGATTCAGCCAGTCGAGGCCGAGGATCCCGAAGCCGAAGGAGACGACGAACCAGACGACGAGGCAGAACGCGACGAGACGCAG
>JBCCZJ010000126.1:0-11538 GCA_039187915.1 Myxococcota bacterium | reverse complement strand
GGCGGCGAGCCGGGCCCCGGGCTCGGTGCTTCGAGTCGCGTGGTTCCCCTCGCGACGCTCCGGGACCACGTGCCGGAAGAGACGCCGATCGTCGGTGCGGACGCCCGCGCGAAGCAGCAATCGGAACGCGCCTCGGCCTATCTCCGTCGCCTGCCCGAAGGCCTGGGGGCGTGACCGAGTCCCTCTCGAACGCCGAAGCGAGACGCATCGCGCTCGCCGCGCAGGGCTTCGCCGGGAAACGTCCGACGGGCCGGATCGACCGGCGTCATCTCCTGCGAGAGATGGCGCGGCTCCACCTGCTCCAGCTCGATTCCGTGCCGGTCGTGATGCGGACCCAGTACATGCCGCTCTTCTCGCGGCTCGGGGCCTACCGCGCCGAGCTCCTCGACGAGGTCGCCTATCGGCCCCATCGTGGTCGTCACGCCTGGTTCGAGGCGTGGAGCCACGAAGCCTCGCTCCTGCCCGTCGAGCTCGAGCCCTGGCTGCGCTTCGTGAAGCGGCGCGCGCGAGAGGGGGAGACGTGGGGGCGCTACTTCAAGACGGTCCTCGACGATCCTGCCTACCTCGATCGCGTGCGGGACGAGATCAAGAGCCGCGGCCCCCTCGTGGCCGGGGAGCTCACGGACCCGCGACCGAACCAGGGCGACTGGTGGAGTAACCGCTCGACCGGCGCGCGGGCCCTGGACTGGCTGTTCCGAGTGGGGGAGCTCGGGATCCGGCGGCGGCCCGGCTTCGTGAAGGAGTTCGATCTCCTGGAGCGGATCGTGCCGGTCGAGATCCTGAACCGGCCGACGCCGACCGAAGAGGCATCCCTCGACGAACTCCTGCTCCGCTCCGCGCGCGCCCATGGCATCGCGAGCGCGGCCTGCCTGGTCGACTATTTCCGGCTCCCGGTGAAGCCGTCGAAGGCGCGCCTCGCCGCACTGGTCGAGGACGGACGGCTCGTCGAGGCGGACGTCGAAGGCTGGAAACCGCGGGCCTATCTCGATCCCGAGGCGCGCTGTCCGCGCGAGATCCGGGCGAGCGCGTTGCTCTCGCCCTTCGACCCGGTCGTCTGGTGTCGCAAGCGGATCGAAGGACTCTTCGATTTCGATTACCGGATCGAGATCTACGTGCCGAAGGAGAAGCGGCGCTGGGGCTACTACGTACTGCCGCTCCTGATGGGCGACCGGCTCGTGGGCCGCTTCGATCTCAAGACCGATCGCGAGTCCCGCGTCCTCGAGGTGCGTGCGGCGCACGTCGAGGAAGGCGCCGACGCTCGGGAGGTGGCTCGAACGGCCGCGGGGGAGCTCGAGGAACTCGCCCGCTTCGTGGGCGCCGATCGCGTGCGCGTCGGCCGCAAGGGCAACCTCGCGCGGACGCTGTCGACGACGCTGCGGTCGAAGGGCTCGCGCGACTGACCGGGGGCGCGCGCGAGGCGCTCCGACCGCGTCGTGCGGGAAGAGCGCGTGCTAGGCCGTCTGGTTCCCGAAGCGGCGGGACGTCGCCGCGAGGCCCATCAGGCCGAGCAGCATGAGCGCGGCCGTACCGGGCTCCGGAATCACCGCGATCGGCTTGATCACCGAGATGTCGGGGGTCGAAGGGGTGCTGCCGGGAACCGGCCCCTGCGTGGCGTCGAAGCCGATCCAGACCGCGAGCTGGCTGCCGACGAGCGCTTCCACCGAGACGACGTCGGTCGTGCTCGAGTAGACGAAGCTCGTCGACTGGATGCCGTTGAGGGTCCAGATTCCGCCGGCGCCGATGTCGACGATGTGATCGACGAAGTCGGTGCCGGTGAACGCGGTGACGCCGTCGACGTCTTCGCCGCTCGCGTCCAGGCCGGCGAGGAGCGCGTCCTCGCCCAGCAGGTAGATGCCGAGGATGTCGCCGGTGAGGTCGCCCTCGTCCGGTCCGAAATTCGTGATGTCGATGTTGACCGTTCCCGGGACCTCGCCGTCTGCGAGCGTCACCGTCGCGCCGAAGCCGGACGGGTCGAGGACGTCGAAGGTGACGGACGCGGCGGACGCGAGTCCGGGCAGGCAGACCGCGAGAACCGCCAGCGCGGTCCCGCGGATCGCGCGCTTGATTCGGAGGGACGGGCTCGTGGGCCCGAAGGAGGAACGCAGCATGAGAGTCTCCACTCGCCAACTCAGAGGGCCGGGCGCGAACGCACGCCCGGGTATGGCTTCGTGGTGAGCCGCGGTGGGAAATGGCGAAAAAAGTGGTGGAGACCGACCACGCCTCGCGGGGCGCGCCACGGACGGGCTCGGCCGAGTGATCCCGCGGGGAAGTCGCACAGGCGAGGCCGAATCCGTGCGGCCGACGGCACGCGCTCGCGGCCCGGGGCAAGGGCGGCGCGGATAGCGATCCGCGAGGCGTTGGTTTATTGCTCCCCGAGGCGCGCGCTCGTCGGAGGCGCGCCCGGGAGGCGGGCCGCGCGACGGTCGGCCGCCCTGGACCGCACGAAGCGGGTCGGGCGCGCGCGCCCGGGGCCGTCGGCGCCCGGCCGTTCCGGGTCATTCGATCGAGGAGTCGAGGGATGAAGCGGATGGAAGGCAAGGTGGCGTTCGTCACCGGCGCGGCGGCGGGCATCGGACGGGCGACGGCCGTCCGTCTGGCTTCCGAGGGCGCCTCGCTCTACCTGGTCGACCTCGCCCTGGACGGTCTCGAGGAGACGGTCGCGCTCGCGGAGAAGGAGGGCGCCGCCGTGGTCGGGGCGCGCTGCGACGTGAGCGACGAGGCGGACGTGCAGCGGAACGTCGCGGCCTGCGTCGAGCGATTCGGGCGCCTCGACACGCTGTGCAACATCGCCGGGATCCTGCTGCTCGACCACTTCCCGAAGATCGCGGCCGACCAGTTCCGGCGCGTGCTCGAAGTGAACCTCGTCGGTCCTTTCATGCTGACCCAGGCCGCGCTGCCGCATCTGATCGAGTCCCGGGGCAGCATCGTCAACGTGAGCTCGACGTCGGCGCTCGCGGGCATGCCCTACGGCGCCGCCTACGGCACGAGCAAGGGGGGGGTCAGCGCGTTCACGCGCACGATCGCGGTGGAGTTCGGCAAGCACGGCGTGCGCTGCAACGCGGTCAATCCCGGCTCGATCCTGACCGCGATGATGGGCCCGGGCGTCGTTCCCGAGGACGCGGACATGAAGCTCGTCATGCGCGCGCAGCCCCTCGACAAGGCGCGGCCGCCGGAGCTCGTCGCTTCGGTGATCGCGATGCTCGCGAGCGACGACGGTGCCCACATCAACGGCGAAGAGATCCGCGTCGACGGCGGCACGCTGGCCTGATCGCTCGGATCCGGCCCCGGCCCCGGCCCCGCGCTGGCCCGATCGCTCGGGTCCGGCCCCGGCCGCACGCGGCCAGCGCTGCCGCGGGTCTGCCTGCGCTCCGGCAGCAGGCACGCAGCCCGCGCGCGGCCCGGTCGCGTTCCGGCGCCGGAATTGTGATGGGGATCAAATTTTCGAGGAAAACGACGAAGAGCATGGGGCATTCGCCTGGGTGAGGGACCGGGCATCGATGGAGGCCGCTCCATGTCGCTCCCCCGCCGCTCGACGTTCTTCGCGCTCCTGCTCGTCGCCGCGCTCTGCGCGCCGGCGCAGGCGCTCGCGGCGCTGATCACGTCCGCTTCCGACGCCGCGCTCTCCGGCGCGCTCGTCCAGACCTTCGACGCCGCAGCGACCGGCGACTTCAGCGACCGGACCTTCCTGATCGGCGGCGACGGCTTCACGATCACCCCCGTCTCCTCGACGCTCCGGATCGGGGGCAACTGGTGCGACGACTTCGGCACCACCGGCAACTGCCTCGAGACCTACTCGAGCTCGACCGGCTCGAACGACGAGTTCGACGTCGTCTTCACCGGCGCCGGCGTCTCCGCCTTCGGCTTCGACGTCACCGCGCTCGACACGGACTGGACGATCGAGACCTACGACGAGAACGACGTCCTGCTGGGCACCTACACGGTCCTGAGCCAGAGCCCGACGCTCTCGGGCTTCGACCGACGCGGCTATTTCGGCGCGACCGAGACCTCCGCGATCCAGCGCTTCACCGTCCGCTCGTCGGGCGCCGACTACGCGCTGATCGACAACGTCGCCTACGTGCCGACGCCGGAGCCCGGCACCGGCGTGCTCGCCGGCCTCGGCTTGATGGGCCTCGCCTGGGCGGGTCGCCCGACCCGGCGCTAGGCAGGAGCCGCCCAGCGAACGGAAGCTCGGCTAGCGATCCGTCTCGCCGTCCGCCCGCGCGGCCTCGGCCTGCTCTTTCCGGAGCGCCTCGCTCTCACGGATGAGGCGCCGCTTCGTCTTCTCGTCCGTGAGCATGCCGCGGTGTTCGGTCGCGTCGAAGAGCTCTTTCGAGAAGGGCAGCTCGTTCGTCCAGTCCTCCTGGAGGAGCTCGGCCGGGAGGATCGCGTCCGCCCAGTCCTTCGGTGCGACCCAGCCCGGATGCGCGACGAGCGTGCCGCGGGTCCCGCCGAGCGGATGTTGGCGTCGCCACTCCTCCATCAGCCGCTGCATGCGCTTCAGCACGGCGCCGTGGCGCTGCGACAGGTCGTTCTCCTCGTTCGGGTCCGCTTCGACGTCGAAGAGGAAGTTGCGGACCCGGGTCTCGGTCTGTCGCTCCTGGATCACCTGCACGAGCTTCCAGCGACCGTCGAAGATCGCCGTGTGGATCAAGCCGGGAATCGGGATCTCCGACACGAACCCGAGCGCGCGTCGCCTCGGCACCTTCTGGTCGCGCACCAGCGCAGGCCACATGTTCTCCCCGTCGAGGTCGGCCGTCGTCGGCATGCGGACGCTCGCCGCGCGGGCGAGGGTCGGCATCACGTCGGTGACCGCCATGCGCTGGTCCAGGACCGCGCCGGCCTCGAGGCGCCCCGGCCATCGCAGCACGGCGGGCACGCGGATCCCGCCTTCGAAGGTCTGCCCCTTCTGGCCGCGGAGCGGCGTGTTGGTGCCGCCGAAGAGGGTCGACCCGCCGTTGTCGCTGAAGAAGAGGACGATCGTGTCGTCGGCGATGCCCTCGTCGTCGAGCGCCGCGAGGATCCGGCCGATCGCCTGGTCCATCTCGTCGACCATCGCCGCGTAGGTCCTTCGGTAGTGGGTGCGCGGGAGCGCGTCGTACTTCGCGATCGTGGTCTCGGGCGCCTGCATCGGGCTGTGCGGCGCCGTGAACGGCACGTAGAGCAGGAAGGGCTTGCTCTTGTCGCGCTCGACGATGAAGCGGACGGCCTCGCGCGCCTCGAGATGGGTCAGGTACTCGCCGGGCGCCGTCACCGACTTTCCGTTCTGCTGCAGGTCGTGCCCGCTCTCCCGGACGTGCTCGAAGAAGTCCGTGTTGGTGTGGAGGTGGCCCCAGAAGTGGTCGAAGCCCTGGGCGTTCGGCGTCTGATGCGCGTAGGTATGGCCGAGGTGCCACTTGCCGACGAGGCCGGTCTGGTAGCCGTCGCGCCTGAACACCTCGCCCAGGGTGAGCGACTTCGGCGCGAGTCCGGCGCTGTACCAGGGGTGGATCTGGTCGTAGGCGATGCCGAGCTTCAAGGGGTCGCGCCCGGTCAGGAGCGCGGCGCGGGTCGGGGAGCAGATCGGAGCGCTGTAGAAGTGTTCGAGGCGCACGCCCTCGGAGGCCAGCCGATCGATCGACGGCGTCTCGATCTCGCTGCCGTGATAGCCGACGTCCGCCCAGCCGAGATCGTCGGCGAGCAGGACGACCACGTTCGGCTGCGCGGCCGCGGCCGGGCCGACGGCGAAGCCCGGGAGGCCGGAAGCCAGCAGCGGGACGGCGAGGAGCGCGAGGCGCAGGGCGCGCACGCGGCGGGACGGGAACGGGCAGGGCATGGACGCGAGGACCTCCGGAAGCGCGGATCGCGCGAGTGTCGCGATTCCTGTGCAGCTCGTCGACGGGGCTGCGGATCGGCTGCCGACCGGCTGCCCGACCGATTCTCGTGTTGCCGTCACACTCCGAAGTCGGGGCTCCACCGAAGAACCCTCCTGAGGGGCGAGGGAAAAGAGGGGGCAGGAGCAGACTCATGGCACGAATCAAGCGGCGTCGTCGCGTGCGTTGCAAACTTCCGTGCGAGATCGTCATCGATGCAGGGAAGAAGAAGAAACGACTCGGCGCGCGCGTCGTGACGCTCTCCGAGGGCGGGCTGGCCGTCCTGACCGGCGCGCACTTCGACCAGGGGGATTCGATCCGGCTCGTGATCGATCCGAAGGGGCCGTCCCCGATCCGCGTGAGCGCGATCGTCTGGAACGACTCGCAGGCGAAGACGTCGAACACCGAGACGCGACTGCGCCGCTTCGGCTGCGTGATCTCCTCTCCGTCCGACTCCTTCGTCGCCCTGCTCGAGCGCATGCTGCCGAGCGAGGTGCCGATCACGAAGACGGTGGCGAAGGATCACACCGATACGATCCCGGTGCCGAAGCCGCAGCCCCGCGACGTCGAGCGAGAGGCCCTCGAAGCCGATCTGCCGCGCTCGCGCGAGCTGCAGCCGCCGCCGAAGGTCGAGCCGGAGGAGAGCCTTCCCTACTTCCGGATCCGCTTGAAGCAGATCGGCGGACCGCGCACGCGGATCCTCACGGTCCAGGCCCGTTCGGCCAGTCAGGCCGAGGAGCGCGCCATGCAGGAGCTCTCCTCCATCACCGACGACGCGGCGGGCTGGGGCGTGCTCCACGTCTCGAAGGTCGTCTGAACCCGGGGCGCGGCGGACTCAGCGCGGGCCCGCTGCCTCGGGCTCACCGAGCTCCCGGATCAGCACGCCGAGCGCGGCGTAGATCGGCTGGCGCGCGTGCTCGACGAGGGCGTCGCCCATGGCCGCCCAGCCGGGGCCGAGCAGCGTCTCGTCGAAGCGGGCGAGGAGCACGTCCTGCTCCGCGTGCGGTCGTCGCGCCGCCTCCGCGGCGATCGCGAAGATCAGCGCCGCGTGGTCCGGCGGCAGCCGGCCGCCCGGGCCGTCCGGTTTCGCGTCGATCCCGAGCCCCTCGCAGGCGAGGGCCACGATGTTCGCGACCTCGGCCCGGGTCGCCTCGCGGGCCGCTTCGTCGCCGATCGTCTCGACCAGCCAGCGCGCGGCCAGGGGCGGCACGAGCCCCGGCACGAGGAAGAGCCGCGCGAACTCCTCGTCGAGGGCCGCTCGCCGCGCGGCGTCGAACTCGCCTTCGGCCCAGCGCGCGAAACCGGGTCGCGCCTTGTCGAGGATCGAGCGCAGGGGCTCGGTCGTGAAGGCGGACCAGGTCGCCGCGTCGACCTCGCTCGCCAGGAGCCGCGCCGCGAAGTCGTAGACCGGCGCGCGCTCGGCGAGCGGGAGCCGCGTCAAGCGCCGACCCTGGACGCGCTGGACGCGCGGGCGTCGCGCGTCGCCTCGACCCGACGTACGCGGCAGACGTTGTCGTACCAGTTCTGTCCACCGACGAGTGGCTGCGCGTTGATCGGATAGACGTGATTGATCGCGACGCCGCTTCCGGGGCCGCCGTTCGCGCGGGACCACCAGACCTCGTCGGAGAGCGCCTTGCGGTCGGGCAGGCCCTCGGCCATGCCGGCGGCGCCGACCGAATCGCCCCCGGTGGCGCCCTTCGCGACCGTGCCGTGCTCCCAGTGGCCCGCGTGGTGGGCCTGCGCGATCACGCGCGGGTGCATGCCCGGCACGATCCGCACGCGGTTGCGCACCGTGCCGACGGGCTCGTCCTCGCCCGCGCGATATACCCGGCCCAGCGGCCGCGCGACGGGGTTCTCGATCTCGTCGCCGGTCGCGACCCCCAGCCTCACGGCGGTGTCCGGGGACATCATGGCGTGGTTCGTGTGAACGATCTCGGCGGCATACTTCCAGTCCGCCGAGCGACCCTGGGTGTGCACGTTCCACTTGAAGGTCGTGAGCACGAACTGATCGTCGTCGAGGTTCTCGTGTTCGGGCACGCGGAAATAGAGCGGTACGTCGCTCGCGTTCGGGTCGTCGAGGGGGAGCCCCGTGTGCTTCGCCGCGAGGGGGAAGATCGGATCCTTGATCGCGATCCGGCGCGTCGGCGTCGGGAAGCCACGGACGGCCTCGTCACCGATCCGGATCCCGATCGCCTTTCCGCGCTGGCCCGTGTCGTCCAGCGCGTAGATCACGCCGGTCTCCGCGTCGGTCTCGGACTTCGCCAGCTCCGTCTCCGGAACCGGCCGCTCGTACAGCTCGTAGTCGAGGGGACGATCCGGATCCTGCCAGATGCCCTCGCGCTTGAAGGTCTCCCAGTCGACCGGCAGGTTCGCGTGCCACGCGCGGTAATAGTCCTCGAGCTCCTCGAAGTCGAAGAAGGCCTCCATGCCGCCGCCGATCCGGCGTGCGAGGTCACGCCAGATGATCTGCGCGGGACGGGCTTCGCCGAGCGGCTCGGTCAGCGGCTGGCGCAGGCCGACGTAGGGACGCAGGCCGTAGTTGTTGGTGCCGTGGGCGTCCCAGCGCTCGAGCGCGGTCGCCTCCGGCAGGATGATGTCGGCGAGCGCCGCCTGTTCGCCGAAGGCCACGTCGATCGCGACGTGGAACGGGATCAGCGACTCGTCCGCCATGACCTCGCGGGTGAGGTTCGCTTCCGGCATGCCGAAGGCGGCGCCCAGCGTGTAGGACATATAGACGTCGACCTTCTGCCGCCCCTCCTTGATGTAGGGCGCGACGAGCTGGCCCACGCGCATCGAGTACCAGTGCCACGACAGCGGGAACTCCGACGGCGTCGCGAGCTCGCCGAAGTACTTGTTCTGCCAGGCGGGCGGGAAGTTCCGGACGCGCTCCTGGACCTCCGGCGAGAGGGACGCGAACTCGCGGGTCCCCGGCTTCCACGGCTTCGGCTTCGGCGGGCGCGGGGACGGCGCGTCGAGGCTCGGCAGGCCGTCCTGGCCGTAGCGGCCCTTCTTCCAGCCGCGCAGGCTCGAGAGGCAGAAGCCGCCAGGCTTGCCGACGCTGCCGACCAGGACGTCGAGCATGCGGATGCCGCGGTCGCCCTGGACGCCGTTGTAGTGCTTGGCGGAGCCGCGATTCGAGATCGTGCAGCAGGCGGGCGCCGCCTCGGCGAACTCGATCGCGAGCCGGCGGATCGTCTCGGCCGGCACGCCGCTCTCGCGCTCTGCGAACTCGGGCGTGTACTCGGCGATCGCCGCCTTCATCTCGTCGAAATCCCAGGTCGACCAGCGATCCCAGAACGCCCGGTCTTCGAGCCCTTCGGAAACGATCACGTTCGCCATGGCGAAGGCGATCGCGCTGTCCGAGGCGGGCTGGATCGGGTAGTACTCGTCGGAGCACGAGGCGGTCGCCGTCGGGCGGACCTCGAAGGTCACGAGCTTCGCGCCGTTGTCGACGCGCGCGTCCATCATGCGCTTGCGCATGAAGAGCCCGCCCTGATGGGCCTCCATGAAGTTCGAACCGAAGTTGATGGCGAAACGCGTGTGCTCGAGGTCCTGGGTCTCCCATTCGAACTCGCGGCCGTAGAAGCTCATGAGCGGAACGCGACGGTTCGAGCTGCAGATCGAGCGACGGTTCAATCGATGGGGCGTGCCGAACGCGTCGGTGAAGCGCTTGCTGAAGCCCTTGGTCTTGTCGCGGCCGTAGTGGAAGACGAAGCGTTCCGGTGTCCCGTTCTCGCGGAGGGGGCGCATACGGTCGGCGATCTCGTCGAGGGCCTCGTCCCAGCTGATGCGCTTCCAGCGTCCGCTGCCGCGGGGGCCGACCCGACGCATCGGATGCAGCAGGCGCTCCGGCTGCTCCGTCGCCTGGATCATGCCGTTCGCCTTCGAGCAGATCGTGCCCTGGGTGTTCGGGTCGAGCGGGTTGCCTTCGATCAGGCGGACGCGGCCGTCCTGGACCCAGCCGACGATCCCGCAGTGGGTCGTGCAGCCGAAGCAGACGGTCGGCACGGCGCGCGCGCGGCGATAGTCGAGCGCCAGCTTCTCCATGCCCTCGAGGGCGCGATCCCGCGTGGCGGCGTCCGGCCGGATCGCGTTGCAGCCGACCAGGCCGCTGGTCGCGACGGTGGCGCCGAGGGCGGCGCCCAGGGCGAGGAAGTCACGGCGCGTGAACGCGCCCTTCGCCTCGGGGCGATCTCGTTCATCGCTGCTCATAGATCGGATCCTCGTCGCGGGGGTCGAGCTCGGCGCCGCGATTCAGCTTGCCAGAGACCCAGTCGGGCAGGCCCCGGTAGCGGACGTTCTTCTTCAGGTCCGTCGCGTCGGGTCCTTCGAGGATCTGGGTCGCGCCCGCCGAGGTCGCTTCCTCTTCCTCGCCGAAGCGGAGCGCGTCCGTCGGGCAGGCGCGCACGCAGGCCGGCTCCATGCCGACCGCGCGGCTGTCCGGATCGTCACCGCAGATCGACTCCGCGAAGACGGGGACGAAGGCGTGGCCGCTGTCGTCCGGTCGCGGCAGCCAGCGGACGCGGAGCGGGAAGACGCCGAGCGGGACGTCGTGGGCGGTCTTGCAAGCGACGCTGCAGGCGTGGCAGCCGATGCAGCGCCGCAGGTCGATCGCGAAGGTCGGGCGCTCCGGTTCGAGCGGCGCGCGTTCGCCGACGTCTTCGAAGGGGTGGGGGCGGGTGGGTCGGGACAACCGTGTCTCCAGGCGGACACGCGTGCGCGTGTCACGGGTCGATGGACCCGCTCGCCTCGAGCCGGAGATCTCGGAGAGGGCCGGTCAGCGGGTCCGTGAGCGCCGGTCTTCCAGCGCTCCATTCATCCAGGCATCGAGTTCCTCGATGCGCGTTCGGATTCAGGTACGCTGTCGCAGCATCACGACCTCCGTCTCCCGTGCGTACCGCCTTTCGTGGGGCACGCGCCCGATGGACCGTGACGATCGGGCGAAGACCGCTCGACGGTAGGGGCCCGTCGGTCCGGCCGCAATCGGATCCGCGCGGGCGCCTGGCGGTCGAAGTCGTGTGAGCGAAGGGGCACACGTCGCCGCATCGCCCCCCGTCAGCGCTGGCCTCCGTCGAGCCGGGCGATCGCGCGACGGGGCGCGACGGCGCGGTAGCCGTCCTCGAGCAGCCCGGCGACGACGCCCCAGTCGACGTCGCGGTCGAGTACGACCCCGATCCAGCCGCTCGGGCCGACGTACGGCGGAACGAAGAAGAGATCCGGGTTGGCCTCGACCAGGCCTTCCTGAGCGTCGAAGTCCGACTTGATCCAGAGCGCGATGCGGCCGTCGCCGTGGTGGTTCTCGTGGAAGGTCGCGAAGGTCTTCTTGCCGCCCCACCAGGTCGGGCTGCCGTGGGACAGGCGCTCGTCGGTCTCGGGCCAGGCGGCGATGATCGCGCGGGCCCGATCGAGCAGGCGCTCGGACTTCGTCCTGCGGCCGGGGGCCTTCTTCGAAGCGCGCCGCGTCGTCTTCTTCTTCGGCGCGCGCTGCGCGGCCTTCTTCCGGGCCGCCTTCTTCTTCTTCTTCTTCGCGGCTTTCTTCGCTGCCATCCGGAGAACCTAATCGAGGGGCGCGGTCGGCCCAACGCCGCCCGATCCCCGCGCGCGGCGGATCAGGCGCGCGAAGGGTCGAAGCGCCGCAGGCGTGCGCTGTTGGTCACGACGAAGAGGCTCGAGAGCGCCATGGCGCCCG
>JBCCZJ010000125.1:0-11697 GCA_039187915.1 Myxococcota bacterium | reverse complement strand
TCTCCGTCCCTGGCGGTGCGAACGTCTAGCATGGGGCTGCGCGGCTGGATCAAGCCCAGGTTCCAGGACCTGGCCATGCGTCAGATGAATCCGCTCCGGGTCGACACGATCCGCGAGGCGGAGGGCGAAGTCCTGGAGGTCGGCTTCGGCACCGGTCTCAATCTGGCCTACTACGGCCCGGCCGTGAAGACGCTCGTCGGGCTCGACCCGCTCGACGTGACCGACGTCGAGGCGGTCCGCGCACGGATCGCCGATGCGGCGTTCCCGATCGAGCGCCGTGCACTGCGCGCCGACGGCGGGCTGCCCTTCGACGCCGGTCGCTTCGATACGGTCGTGACGACCTGGACGCTCTGTTCGATTCCCGAGGTGGCGAAAGCGCTGCGGGAGATGCGTCGCGTGGTGAAACCCGGCGGACGCTACGTCTTCATCGAGCACGGGCGCGCGGACGAGGGCGCGACGGCGCGCTGGCAGGATCGCGTCAATCCGGTCTGGAACCGGATGTGCGATGGTTGCAACATCAACCGGAAGATCGACCGGTTGGTGGAAGAGGGCGGATTCGCGCTCTCGAGCCTCGATCGTTTCCGCGCGAAGGGACCGGCCATCGTCGCGCAGATGTACAGGGGCGTGGCGACGAAGGCTTGAATCTGCGCCGTCGCAGCGCTCGTTCCAGCCGCTAGAATCGCGGCCCCGCTCGGGGCCCGCGCTCGCTGCCCGGTCCTCGGGTGGACGCCGATCCCCTGGAGACCAGACCGCGATGAGCGACAAGAAGAAAGAGGCCCTCGAGGCCGAGATCCGCAGCTACGTCGGCAAGCCGATCGGGCCAGCCGTGACGGGCCGCGATCCGGTGAACGAGCCGATGATCCGCCAGTGGTGCGACGCGATGGGCGAGCGCCACCCGGCCTACCTCGACGCTGCCAGCGCCGGCGGGACCGTGCACGGCGAGATCGTCGCGCCGCCGACCATGCTCCAGGCCTGGATCATGGAAGGCTGGGACATGCACGAGGGCTACGACGAGCCCAAGAACGAGCAGCACCGTCTCCACAAGCTCCTCAACGACAACGGCTATACGGGCGTTCTCGGCACGAATACGGAAGAGAACTACACGCGCTACCTGAAGCTCGGCGAGACCGTGACGGCCCTGACCGTGATCGACTCGATCTCCGAGGAGAAGGCGACCGGGGCGGGCATCGGATACTTCATCACGACCGTCACGACCTTCACGAACCAGGACGGTGAAGACCTGGGCAACATGAGCTTCCGCGTCCTGCGCTTCAAGCCCGCGGACGGCGGGGCCGCGCAGGCCGCGTCGGACGGCGGCGGCGAGGCGGCGGTCGCGCAGAAGCCGACCCGGATCAAGCCGCCGATGGGGCACGACAACGGCTGGTGGTGGGAGCAGGTCGCCGAGGGCGATTGCCTGCCGATCCAGCGCTGCACCGAGTGCGGGAAGCTGCGTCACCCGCCGAGGCCGATGTGCGACGCCTGCGGCAGCCAGGACTGGGACGCGGTCGAGGCCAGCGGAAAGGCCACGCTCCACACCTTCACCGTCATCCACTACCCGCAGTTTCCGGGCTACGAGTATCCGATCATCTCGGCGATCGTGGACCTCGAGGAGGGCGAGCGTATGGCGTCGACGATCGTCGACTGCAAGCCCGAGGACGTGTCGATCGGGATGGCGCTCGAGATGGTGATCCAGGAAGACGAGGACGGGTTCAAGATCCCGTTCTTCAAGCCGGCGTCCTAGGCGCGCGAGCCGGACGGCGGAGGAAGCGACGATGCAGAAGACGTACAAGGCGAGTGAACTCGAGGTGGGGCAGGCGCTGCCCGACCTGGACTTCGAGACGACGGCGACCGTCGTCGCGGGCGGCGCGCTCGCGAGTCGCGACTACACGCCGGTCCACCACGACAAGGCGGCCGCGGTCTCCCAGGGGCTGCCGGACATCTTCATGAACATCCTCACGACGCAGGGCATCTGCTCCCGCTACGTGACGGACTGGGCGGGGCCCGACGCGATCGTGACCTCGGTCAAGACGAAGCTGGGTGGGCCGAACATGCCCGGCGACACGCTCAAGATCCGGGGCAAGGTCGTCGCGACCGACGGCGATGCCGCGGACGTCGAGGTGACCGGCAACAACGCGTGGGGCAACCACGTGACCGCCACTTTTTCCATCCGCCTCCCCGAATAGCGCGGCCGACCGCTCCGCCACCGTCGAGTCGCCACGCGAAGCGCGATTCCGAGAAGAAGAAGACATGCCCACGACACTCCACAACGAAGCCGCGATCGCTGGGATCGGCCAGACCGCATACACGAAGAACTCCGGCGTCTCGGAGCTCAACCTGGCGACCGAATGCGTCCGCAAAGCCATCGACGACGCCGGACTCGAACCCTCCGAGGTCGACGGGCTCGTGACCTACACGATGGACTCGAGCGACGAGGTCGAGGTCGCTCGCACGGTCGGGATCGGCGACATGACCTTCTGGAGCCAGGTGAACTACGGCGGCGGCGCGGCCGTCGGTCTCGTGGCGCACGCGGCGATGGCGGTCGCGACCGGCGCCGCGAAGAACGTGGTCGTCTATCGCGCGCTGAACGGACGCTCCGGGCAGCGCATGGGGCAGGGCGTCTCGGGCAGCATCATCTCGAGCGACCTGATCCACTGGTCCTGGTACATGCCCTTCGGTCTGCTCACGCCGGCCTCCTGGATCGCGCTCCAGGCGCAGCTCTACATGCACAAGTACGGCGCGACCTCCGAGCACCTGGCCCACGTCGCCATCACCCAGCGCAAACACGCCCAGAACAACCCGAACGCCGCCATGCACGGCAAGCCCATGACCATGGACGACTACATGAACGCGCGCATGGTCTGTGAGCCCCTGCGTCTCTTCGATTGCTGCCAGGAGGACGACGGCGGCTGCGCCCTGCTGATCACGTCGCCGGAGCGAGCGAAGGACATGAGGCAGAAGCCCGCGATCATCCGAGCCGTGACGCAGGCGTCCTTCGAGGGGCAGGAGCAGATGACGAGCTTCTACCGGGACGATCTCGCGGCGCTACCGGAGATGGAGCTCGCGGCCCAGCGCGTCTACGAGATGAGCGGCCTCTCGGCGAAGGACATCGACGCGGCCTGTCTCTACGACGCCTTCACGCCGGAAATCCTCATGCAGCTCGAGGCTTTCGGCTTCTGCGGGCGCGGCGAGGCGAAGGACTTCGTGACCGAGGACTCGCTCACGATCGGCGGCGCGCTGCCGAACAACACCCATGGCGGCTTGCTCTCCGAGGCCTACATGCACGGCGTGAACAACCTGGCCGAGGGCGTGCGCCTGATCCGGGGCGAGAGCTGCAACCAGCCCGACGGCGTCGAGCACGTGCTCGTGACCAGCGGCGTCGGGGTTCCGACGGGGGCCGTGATCTTCGGGCAGGCCTAGGTCGGCCGCGCGCTCGGCCGCCAGCGCCTCGCTCTCGTCGGTCATGGCCGCGCTCTCGTCCGTCGTGGCCGCGCTCTCGTCCGTGATGCCCGCTCTCTCGTCCGTGATGGCCGCGGCGCTGCCCGTCACGGACAGCTGAGCGCTGCCCCGCAGGCGTTCCCGCCGGCGTCGACGCCACCCGAGACCGTTCCGCCGTCGTTGGCGGCGATCTGGTTGTCGCGGAAGACGCTCGAGCCGGCGACGATGCCGAATCCGCGATTCGTGAGCGACGTGTTCCCGATGAGGTTCGAGCCGAAGGGCGAGTCGATGCCGTCCCCTTCGTTGTGGGAAAGGGCGTTGTGGCGGATGACGGAGTTGATGGCCGCGATGCCGTCGCCGCCGTTCCCGGTGGCGACGTTGTCCGCAATGACGGAGAACATCGTGGCGATGCCGTTCCCGTCGTTGCTCTCGGCCACGTTCTGCAGGATCGACGAGCGATCGCCCGCCGCGATGCCGTCGCCGCCGTTCTCGAGGCTGGTGCAGCGCGCGATCCGAGCGTAGAACCCGGCGCGGAGCCCGTCGCCACCGTTGTCGGTCACCCGCAGGTCTTCGAGGACCGCGCCTCGATCTTCTTCGAAGTCGATGCCCGCGCCGGACATGCCGTCGACCCGCCCGTTCGAGACGCGGATCCCCGAGCGGGTCGGTCCGGGCGTGCTGATGCCGACGACGCTCCCGCTGCAGCGCCCGAGCAGCGGGTTCGCGCAGCCGATCGTGAAGCCGGCGAGGTCGAGATCGACGCCGTCGGCCACGATCTCGATGCCGTTGGCGGCGTTGGAGATGCCCAGGACCTCGGTCTGGACGAGCGAGCTGGTCAGCCGGTAGGCGCCCGGCGCGCTGATCGTGACCGGGTAGCCAGGGGCGTCGCCCGCGAAGCATCCCGTCTGGACGGCGCAGGTCGCGTTGATCTCGAGCTGGCCCGGGGCCGCGCTCGCGGCGAAGGGGAGCAGGACGAGCAGAGAAGAGAGCGTGGGGAGTCGGCGCGGGCGGGACATGACGAGCGACCTCGAAGCTTGGCGCGGGGCGGAACGTCCCGGGCGCGTCGAAGTCATGCTAGGCAGCGGCGACGACGGCCTCCGTGAAGCGCTTCACGCAGCGCGCGAAACGGACGCACGGGGCGCGCGCGTCCCCCGGCTCAGCGGAGCGCGGCGGCGTCGCGCTCGAGGGGCGATCCGACCTTCGTGCGGCCGTCGCAGAGGTGGACCTCTCGACCGAGCTCTTCCAGGATCGGGGTGCAGAGCGTGATGCGCGCCGTGAGCTTCGGGTCGCGCGTGGTACAGAGGGCGAGGCTGGCCTCCGCCATGGCCTCCCGGCTCTCGGCGACGGCGAGCGCCTCGTCCGGGACGACGCCGAGCGCCTCCGTGCCCTCGGTCGGGACCGCGCCCACGGGCGCCATCGAGTTCACCCGGATCCCGTCCGCGTGGACCGCGGCCGCGAGGCCCGCGGTGAAGCGTTCGAGGGCGGCCTTGGTCGAGCCATAGAGGATCGAGAGTGCGTCGAAGTCCTTGAAGGAATCCGCCGTCGGCCGCGTGGAGGTGGCGGAGGAGATGTTCAGGATCCACCCCTCGCCGCGTTCCTGCATCCCGGGGACGACGCGCTGACAGAGTCGCCAGGGGGCGAAGAAGTTGATGTCGTTCGCCACGCGGAAACGCTTCTCGCTCGTCTCCGTGAAGGGGAGATAGAAGGCGGCCGCGGCGTTGTTCACCAGCACCTCGATCGGTCCCAGCTCGCGCTCGGTCCCCTCCACGATCGCGTCGAGTCCCGACGGATCGGCGAGGTCGGCCACGAGCGGGACGGCCGTCCCGCCGAGCGCCTCGATTTGCCTGGCCGTTTCGCGGAGGCTGCCGGGGAGGTGGTCGTGCCGATCGAGCGTACGCGCGGTGATCGCGACCTTCGCACCCTCGGCGCCGAAGCGCTTCGCGATCGCGGCGCCGATGCCCCGGCTCGCGCCCGTGACGAGCGCGACGCGCCCTTCGAGTTCGCCCATCGTCCGCGTTCCCTCAGCCGGCGAGCGGTGACAAGCCGGCGATCACCGCCTCGGCTTCGGCCATCGTCCGGTCGACGATCTCCTGGCAGGACAGGATGTCGTCGATTCCCCCGGCGCCCTGACCACAGGGCATCGCGTGCCGATCGCGTTCGATCCCCTCGGTCTGACCGCCGAGGGCCGCCATCACGCCGGCTCGGGACGAGGCGTACATCTGCTCGGGAAAGCGTTGGATGTTCTCCGGATGGCGTTCCTGCTCTTCGACGTAGGCGTTCTGGATGACGCGCATGGGCTTGCCGGAATAGCAGCGCGTGATCGTCGTCTGGTCGCTGCCCGCCTCGCCGATCGCTTTCTTGTAGGCCTCGCCAGCCCGCGCCTCGTGGGAGGCGATGAAGCGCGTCCCCATCCAGACGCCCTGGGCGCCGAACGCGAGGCAGGCGGCGAGGCCGCGTCCGTCGACGATGCTGCCGGCGCCGACGACCGGGATGTCGACGGCGTCGACGACCTGCGGGATGAGTGCCATGCCGGCGACGCGACCGGTGTGGCCTCCGGCCTCGGTGCCCTGGGCGATCACGACGTCGCAGCCGGCTTCCTGCGCGGCGACCGCGTGGCTCACCTTGCCGCACATGCTCATGACGAGCAGGCCCGCGTCGTGGAGCTTCTCGACGGCCGGGCCGGGGACGCCGAGACCGGCGATGAAGGCCCTGGCGCCGCCTTCGATGATCACGTCGATCGACTCCATCATCTGTTCCGGCAGTGCGGCCAGCAGGTCGACGCCGAAGGGCTTGTCGGTCTGCTCGCGGACGAGGCGCATCTCTTCGCGGATTCCTGCGGGCGACTCGGCAGCCATGCCGAGCGTCCCGAATCCGCCCGCCTCCGAGACGGCGGCACAGACGTCGGCGTACGCGACGCCGCCCATCCCGGCGAGCAGGACGGGATGATCGATGTCGAGGAGGTCGCAGAGCGGAGTCTTGATCGGCATGGAGCGACGGTATCGCAGCGGATCCGAGCGGGCAGGGGCGGGCCTTACCCCCGTCCCGCGTTCTGATACGATCGAACGACGTCGCGCGTCCCGCTCGCGGCGCGCATTCCCATTCGATCGGAGAAGTCCATGCCCGCCAGCCAGCCGCGCCCCGAGCAGATCGAGGGCCTCGTGAAGCGCCATCCCGAAGGCGACCTCTACATGCTGAATCTGCTGAAGTTCCGGGAGAAGGCGATCTACGCGGACGGGCGGGAGACGGATCTCTCGGGCCAGCAGGCCTACATGATCTACGGCGGTGCGGTCCAGCAGATCATCGAGGGCTTCGGCGGCGGGCTCGTGTTCGGGGGCGTGGCCAACGCGCTCGTGATCGGCGACGGCGAGCTCGAGTGGGATTGGATCGGGCTCATGCGGTATCCGAGCTTCGCGCATTTCCAGGGCATGACCGCGAGCGACGAGTACCAGGCGATCCACGTCCACCGCGACGCCGGTCTCGAGCACCAGGTGCTGATCAACTGCCTCGACCTGGCGCAGTCGATGGAACGGCTCCAGGCGGCGGTCCAGGCGTGAGCGGGGGCGGGCCGGACACGGCGTTCTTTCGTCGCGCGGCGGAGGTGGCGGACCTGAACGCGCTGCGGACGGCGCTGTACCAGACGACCCACGACGCCGCGCTCCTCGACTTCGGACCCGTCGCCGGCCTCGATGAGGCGGAGCAGGCGCGGCTCCGGGCCCGCTGCGTCGAGCTGCTCGACGGCGATCGCAGCGGCTGGGCGCCGCGCGTCCCGGACGACGACGAACTCCTCCGGCTGATGGACTTGACGCTCGGTGTGCCGACGAAGCCCGGCCACTTCGAGATCCGCAAGAAGTTCCTGAACTTCGAGCCCTACCCCTTCTCCTTCGTTCCAGAAGGCGGCAAGCCCGACGTGCCTGAAGGGTTCGAGGTCGCGATCATCGGCGCCGGCTTCAGCGGCGTCGCCATGGCGATCCAGCTCGACCAGCTGGGCGTTCCCTACACGATCTTCGAGCGCCGAGGGGAGCTCGGCGGGACGTGGAGCGCGAACCAGTACCCGGACATCCGTGTCGACACCATGACGCTCACCTACGAGCTGTGCCTCGACCGGCCCCATCGCTGGAGCGAGTACTTCGCCCGCGGCGCCGAGGTACGCGGCTACCTGAAGGACGTCGCCGAGCGGCACGGCATCGCGCCGAAACTGCGCGTCGACCACGCCCTCGAGTCGGCGCGCTTCGACGAGTCGTCTTCGCGCTGGTCTCTCGGTTTCTCGCGCAGTGACGGAACGCAGGTCACGCACGAAGCGAACGTCGTCGTGAGCGCCGCCGGGCTCTTCTCGACGCCGACCACGCCCGACCTGCCCGGCAAGGAGAGCTTCGAGGGCGAGATCCTGCATCCCACCCAGTGGACGAGCGCGCACAGCGCCTCGGGCAAGCGTGTCGCGGTCGTCGGGAACGGCTCGACCGGGGTCCAGCTCCTGTCGCCGATCGCCGAAGCCGCGGATCAGACGATCGTCTTCCAGCGCACGCCCCAGTGGATCAGCCCCCGTCCCGGCTACGGCGAGCCGATCGGCGAAGAGAAGCGCTGGCTGCTCGAGCACCTGCCGGGCTATTGGAACTGGTATCGCTACAGCGCGATCATCGGCCTCTTCACGTGGCACGAGGACTTCCTGCTCCCCGATCCCGAGTGGGAGGCGCAGGGGGGGCACATCACGCGCAAGAGCGAAGAGCTGCAGGCGATGCTGCTCGACTACATCAAGGCGAAGATCGGCGATCGTCCCGACCTGCTCGAGAAGCTGGTTCCGAATCACGCGCCGATGGTCCGGCGTCCGGTCGTCGACAACGGCTGGTACGAGGCGATCACCCGGGACGACGTCGAGCTCGTGACGGAGGGGATCGCGCGCTTCACGCCCAAGGGCGTCGAGACCACCGACGGCAAGCACTACGAGGTCGATCTCGTCGTCTTCGCCACCGGCTACAAGGTCGATCACTACCTCTGGCCGGCCGAGTACGAAGGCGAGGGCGGCCAGAATCTGCGCGACTACTGGGCCCCGGAGAGCCCCCGCGCGTATCTCGGGTTGATGGTGCCCCGCTTCCCGAACCTCTTCATCATGTACGGTCCGAACTCGCAGCCGGCGTCGGGCGGCGTCTCGTTGACGGCCTGGATGCAGATCTGGTCGGCCTACGCGGCCCAGTGTCTCTGTCGCATGTTCGCGGAAGGACACACGAAGGTCGGGGTCAAGGAAGAGGCCTTCCTGGAATTCAACCGGAAGCTCGACGAGGAGGCCTCGGGGATGGCCTTTCTGACGGACTCCGGGTCGGTCGAGAAGAACTACTACGTCGACGGCTCCGGGCGCCTGCTCGTGAACACGCCCTTCGAGGTCGCGGATCTCTACCCGCTGATGGCCCGCCCGGATCCGGACGAGCTCGACTTCCGCTAGGACGCGCGTCTCGCGAAGAGGCTCACGACGCGCGGGCGGGGACCGTGAGGACCGGGCAGGGGGCGGTGCGGACGACCCGGTCGGCGACGCTGCCGAGCGCGACGTGCTTCAGACCGGTCAGGCCACGCGTGCCCATCACGATCAGGTCGGCGCCGCGCTCTTCCGCCTCCCGCGTGATCGCCAGGGCGGCGGGTTGATCGACGGCGACGCCGATCGCGTCGACGCCGTGCTCGGCGGCGGCCTTCGCCGCGTGCTCGACCTGCAAGGCGGCCTGCCGGCCGATCTCCTCGAAGAAGCCGTCCGGCAGCACGTAGCCGCCGGCCATCGCGGGCGACGCGATGGGGATCTCGACGTCGTAGGCGTGGACCAGGACGAGCTCGGCGTCGAAGTGCCGCGCGAGCCCGATCGCATGGTCGACGGCGGCCCGAGCCGTCTCCGAGAAATCCGTGGCGACGAGAATCGTCTGGTATCGCATGGTCATCCCTCCTGAAGAAGCGTGCCTGTGCATGGCGGTCGCGGAGCGCTCATCCCGTCGGATCCGGTGCACCGACCGGCGGCGGATCCCCTTCGAGACCCATCAGCTCCCGCAGCTCGCGCAGGCGCGTCCAGACCTCGATGGGCAGATCGGTTCCGGACGCTCCGCCGTAGCCCAACACCTGGGTCTCCTCGAGCTGGGCGTAGGCGCGTTCGGCGAAGGGACCCTTCGGGTCGGCGCGGATCGCCGCCTCGAAGTGGCGCTCGGAGAGGTTGATCCAGAACCCGTCCAGGCTGCGGGCCTCGACGATGCCGAGCCAGTAGTAGGCCCGGGCGGTCTCCATGCGCTCGGCCGGCGTCGGGTTGCGGGTCCGGGCGGCACGGCGCGCGCGGTCGGCTTCCAGGAACCGGACGAGGTGGCTCGACGCGGCGAGATCGTGGACGAGGCCGTCCCGGCCATAGGGGCCGGCGGCCAGGCGACCGGCTTCGCGTGCCAGGGCGGCGCCGCGATCGACGTCCCCCGGTCCGGCTTCGGCGAGCTCGTCGTCGTCGAGCGCGGCGAGCGCGGTCCGCCAGGTGTCGAGGCGCTTGTTCAGGTAGACCGGAACGTCCGGGCGTTCGGCGAAGCGGTCGAGGGCGGCGCGCGCGCGCGGCAGATCGGTCCGCACGCGGATCGCCACGTTCAGGAAGTCGACGAGGGCCCCGCTCGCGTCGAGCTGCGCGGCGGGCGTATCCGGGTTCGCGAGGGCCTGCTCCCAGAGCGCGAGCGCGTCGTCGAAGCGCCGGACCATGACGCTCAGCCAGGCACGCTCCCGGTCGTCGAGCGCCTGGACACGGGCCTCGCTCGTGAGGGCTTCGGTGAAGGACACGTCGCTCGGGTTCGGCAGGCGCGTGTGACAGGACACGCAGCTCTGCAGGCTGCCCGTCAAGAAGAAGCGCGCCTCTTCGAATCGACCGTGGTCGAAGTTGTCCCGCGCCGCGCGGAGATCGCGGCCGAGGGTGAGCGCGAGCTCGTCGAATCCCGCCTCCCGGCCCCGCCCGTGCCGCTCGAGCGCGCTCGCGGCGCGATCGAGCCGATCGAGTGCCTGCGAGATCTCGTCACGGTTTTCGGGCGCCTCCCAGGCCGCCGGGTCGAGCCCGAGCGGGACCAGTCGCTTCATTTCATCGAAGACGAGCTGCATCGTCGGGCGCGGCTGGATCACCGCCTGCGTCTCGGCGATCACCGCGCAGCTCGCGACGCCGACGCTCGTCAGCGCCAGAAAGACGAGGACCCGTCGTGCACCTCTGCGGCGCTCGTGCCGGGTCGGGTCGCTCCCCCGGTCTTCTCTGATCATGGTTTCCCCCATCCGGCTCGCGCCGGTGTTTCTGTGAGGATTTGCAACGGACGTGCCACGGGGAGGACGCGTCTGGGGCGCTCTGCGCGCGTCCCTCTGTGACATTCCGACCCGTCCGTGTCGAAAGGACGCGCCCGGGCCTACGCTCAGGTCAGGGCGTTCACGAACGCATTGAGGCCGCCGCCGAGCCGGTTGCGGGCGGGGCGGCCGTCGGAACCGTCGAACGCCGCCTGGATCCGGTCGAGGATGGCCTGCTCGGCGCGGTGGGCGCCGCCGCCGCGCAGGAACGTCTTCTCCAGCACACGACAGAGCCGGGTCGCCCGCGTCAGGATCTCGTCGCGCAGACGCAGGCGTTCCCTCCGCGGCAGCCCGCGCACGAGCTCCGTCACGTAGGCCGCCCACGCGTCCATCAGCTCCGGTCGCGGGCCCTTCTCGAGCCAGGCCTCGAGCAGCCGTCCGGCCGGCGAATCCGCGGCGATCCCGAGCTCCGCCTCGTCGTCGAGGAGCTGCCGGCGCTCCTCGTTGTCGAGGGTGCGGTCGGCCCAGGCGACCGCCACGAGCGGCGCCATCACGAGGCCGGCCGCGTTCTCGGGGCGAACGCCGAGGACCAGGAGCGGCTCGATGATCCCGGCGTCGTGCAGGCCGAGCCGGGCCGCCAGCGCTTCGAAGTCTTCGTCGTGGACGCGCCGCACTCGCAGCGCGTCGATCCGCTGCGCGTCGAGTCGCCGGAAGAAGGCGTCCTCGAGGGCTCGTTCGCGTTCGATCAACGGTTGGGGATAGGACATCGCATTCTCCTTCCGGGGTGAGGGCGTCGTCCACACCGGATTGCAGGCCGCGTGCCGAGCGGCGCCGCGCTCAGCGCGGCGAGCCGCTGCGTCGGTGCGTGGACCCGGGACATTCCGCGCAGCGGCGCGACGAATCGCCCCATGCGGTCCCGTTCGTTCCCGCTCTCCTCGAAGGGAAAGGACCGAACGGCTGGCACGTCGTCTGCACTCCTGGGGGTCGATCCTCGGCGGATCGAGC
>JBCCZJ010000124.1:0-11724 GCA_039187915.1 Myxococcota bacterium | reverse complement strand
CTTCGTCGAGCCGCTCGTCCTCCTGGCGATCGCCGTCGGCGTGATCGCGACGATCCTCGCGTTGACCTTCCGCTCGCTGCTCGCCGTCGTCTCGCCGCTCCTGGTCGTGCTCTTCGGTGTGGTCTCGACCGTCGCGATCATGGCGCTCCTCGGCTGGGACATCTCGATGGGCTTCACGGGAACGCCCACGCTGCTCACGGCGATCGGCGTGGCGCACTCGGTGCACATCCTTTCCGAGTTCCGCTCGCGGATCGCAGAGGGCGCCGATCGTCGGACGGCGCTCGTCGACACGATGGGGCTCGTCGGAATGCCCTGTCTTCTGACGAGCGTGACGACGGCGGTCGGATTCGCGTCCATGAGCTTCGTCCCGATCAAGAGCCTCGCGCAAAGCGGGATCATCGACGCGGTCGGCGTGCTCCTCACCTTCCTGCTCTCGATCACCGTCTTGATGTCGATGCTCTCGATCGACTGGCTCCACTTCTTCCGGAGGCGGGCGCAGGCGCCGGCGGCGCCCGGGTCGGACGCCACGGCGAAGGGCGGAGACTGGATCCAGTCCGTGCTCGCGCGCGTGGCCCGGATCAACATCGAGTACGCGGGCCCGCTGCTCGTGGCCTTCGTGGCATTCCTCGTCTTCTGTGTGTTCGGCGCGCTGCGGATCGAGGTCGACTCGAACTATCTGAAGGATTTCTGGCCCTCGTCGTGGTTCTACGAGAGCACGGTCAAGGTCGACGCCGAGATGGGCGGGACGACCAACGTCGTCTACCTCTTCGATGCGGGCGAGGACGACGCGATCAAGGAGCCCGCCGTCCTGCGCGAGATCGACCGGCTCCAGCAGAAGGCGAACGGCGAAGACTGGCTGGTCACGAAGACCTACTCGATCGTCGACATCGTGAAGGATCTGAACCAGGCCTTTCACGAGGATGATCCGGCCTACTACACGATCCCCGACACGCGCGCGGAGGTCGCGCAGTATCTCCTGCTCTACGAGAGCGCCGGAGGAGAGGAGGCCGAGGAGTACGTCACGTCCGACTATCGGCGGGCGAACGTCGAGCTCCGGCTCAAGATGGACCGGACCGCGGCGATGCAGAAACTGATCCGCGACCTCGACGCCGAGCTCGAGAACCCGCCGCTCGAGCAGACGAGCGTCTCCCTGACCGGGATCGGCGCCCTGTGGCTGATTCTCATGGACTACATCGTCTCGAGCCAGATCCAGGGGCTCACGCTCGCTTTCAGCGTGATCACCCTCTTCATGATGCTGCTCTTCCGCTCGTTCAAGATCGGGCTGATCTCGATGGTCCCGAACCTGGCGCCCGTGCTGCTGGCGCTGGGGGCGATGGGCTGGCTCGGGATTCCGCTCGACTACACGAAGGCGACGGTCGCGGCGATCGCGCTCGGGATCTCGGTCGACGACACGATCCATCTCATGACGCGCTTCCATCACGAGTTCGGGATCCACGGCGACTACCGGAAGGCGCTGCGCGAGGCGCTCGGCGACGTCGGTCGCGCGCTGATCATCACGTCGATCGCGCTCGTGCTGGGCTTTCTCGCGATGTCCTTCTCGGAGCTGCGTTCGCAGGCTTTCTACGGGCTGCTGTTGGCGAGCGCGCTCGTGACCGCGCTGCTCGCGGACTTCCTCTTCATGCCGGCGCTCGTGCTCCGGCTCGAGCCCTTCGGACCGGAAGGGGAGGGCGCGAACCGGTCGCGCGAGGAAGCGCTCGCCGAAGCCGCCTGAGGGCTGCTTCTCCGTTCTCGGGCGCCGCGGCACGGAAGACGCGAGGTCCTGCCGGAGGCGGGGCGAGCGGTCTAGCATCGGGGCGTCCCGTCCCATCCCTGCCAGGCGCCGCCCCGGGCGGCGCGCCGAGGTCCCCATGTCCGAATCCGTCCCCGCGTCGTGTCTCCAGATCGTGAGCAACGCCCGCTCCGAAGGCTTCCTCGAGCTCAGCCTCGCCGAGGCCGCCGTGCCCGCGCCCGGCGACAACGAAGTCACGATCCGCGTCGAAGCGGCGCCGATCAATCCCTCGGACCTCGGGCTCCTCGTCGGGCCCGCCGACGTCTCCGGCGCCCGCGCCACCGGCACGCCCGATCGCCCCGTCGTCCAGATACCGGTCGACGAGAAGCTGCAGCGCGCGCTGGCGGCGCGACTCGACGAAGCGCTGCCGGTCGGCAACGAGGGATCCGGCACGGTCGTCGCGGCCGGCTCCGGCGAGGCGGCGCAGGCCCTGCTCGGCAAGGTGGTCGGCTTCGTCGGCGGCGCGAGCTACTCCGAATACCGCACCGTCCCGGTCGCCATGACCCTGCCCATGCAGGACGGCACGACCCCGCGCGAGGCGGCGGCCTGCTTCGTCAATCCGCTGACCGCCCTCGGCATGGTCGAGACCATGCGGCGCGAGGGGCACACGGCGCTCGTCCACACGGCGGCGGCCTCGAACCTCGGTCAGATGCTCCAGAAGATCTGCCTCGCCGACGGGGTCGATCTCGTGAACATCGTGCGCCGGGAAGAGCAGGCCGAGATCCTGCGCGGGATCGGCGCGAAGTACGTCCTCGATTCGAGCGCAGACGACTTCCGCGCCCGATTGACCGACGCGCTGGCCGAGACGGGCGCGACGATCGCGTTCGACGCGACCGGCGGCGGGAAGCTCGCGGGTCAGATCCTGGGATCGATGGAGGCGGCGCTCAACCGGAGCGGCGGCGACTACAGCCGCTACGGCTCGGACACCCACAAGCAGGTCTATCTCTACGGCCGCCTCGATACGACGCCGACCCAGCTCGGCGCCGACTTCGGCATGGCTTGGGGCGTCGGCGGCTGGCTGCTCACGCCCTTCCTGCAGAAGCTCGGATCCGAGGCAGGGGCGCTCTACATGCGTGTCGCGCAAGAGATCAAGACGACCTTCGCGAGCCACTACACCGCCGAGGTGAGCCTGGCCGGGGCGCTCGACGTGGAGACCCTCAAGGCCTATCAGTTGAAGGCCACGGGACAGAAGTACCTGATCGAGCCGCAGCGCGGCTGATCACGTCGTCCCGCCCCCGGGCGATCGGGGAAGAAGGAGGGGAAGGATGCGCGTGCGGATCGCACTCGTCGTGGGGGCGCTCGTCGCGGTGTCGCTCGTCGCGAGCGAGGCCCAGGCGTGGGGGCGCAAGGAGACCCAGGCCTACTACGGAGAGCTCCATCTCCACACGGCGCTGTCGACCGACGCCTGGTTCAACGGGACGCGCAAGCATCCCTACACCGCCTATCGCTTCGCGATGGGCGATCCGGTCACGCTGACGAACGGCGCGACCTGGCGGCTCTCGCGCCCCCTCGACTTCGTCGCGATCACCGACCACGCGGAGTCGTTCGGGGACCTGTCGCTCTGCCTGCGACCGGGCTCGGTCAGCTACGACAGCGATCTCTGCGCTGCGATGCGGGCTGGCAACGATCCGATCAAGATGGGCCAGGTGATCGGAGGCTGGAACGTCGATGGCGCGACGCGGAACCCGGAAGTCTGCGGCGAAGACGGCGCGCTCTGCATCGAGGAGGCCCGCTCGACCTGGCAGACGCTGATCGACGCGGCCAACCGGGCGAATCGGCCCGGCGAGTTCACGGCCCTCGTCGGATACGAGTACTCGCCGGTCGCGCTCGGACCCGAGGGCGCGATCAAGGTCCATCGCAACGTCATCTATCGAAGCGACGCGGTGCCGGATCGCGCCTTCAGCTCGTACGACGGGACGATCGAGGACCTCTGGGCGTGGCTCGACGAGACCTGCGCCCCGCCGTGCCGCGCGCTCACGATTCCCCACAACTCGAACGCGTCCTCGAGCCGGATCTTCTGGGAGGGCAAGAACTCGGACGGATCGGCGTGGTCCCAGGAAGTCCTGGAGCGTCGCGCGCGCCTCGAGCCGGTCGTGGAGATCTACCAGGGCAAGGGCTCGTCCGAATGCCATCCTGGACTCGGCCTGACCGACGAGGAGTGCGGGTTCGAACAGTGGGTCCGCAACTGCGAAGAGGGCGAGCGTCTCGGCTGCTCGACGACGAGCGACATGGTGCGCGACACGGTCGTGCGCGGTCTGCGCGTCGAGGCCGAGCGCGGGATCAACCCGCACAAGCTCGGCTTCATCGGCAGCACCGACTCCCACCTCGGCACCCCGGGCGCCGTCGACGAGAAGGACTATCAGGGGCAGCTCGGCCACCCCGACGACACGCCGGCCGAACGGCTCTCGTCGGGGTTCGCGAGCTTCGACGTCGACCAGCTCGGCCAGGCGGGCAACGCGCCGGACGGCGGCTGGGGCTTCATGGGGCCGACGAAGTTCAGCCCGGGCGGCCTCGCCGCCGTGTGGGCGACGGAGAACACGCGCGCCGGCATCTGGGACGCCCTTGCCCGTCGCGAGGCCTTCTCGACGAGCGGTCCTCGCATCCGGGTCCGCTTCTTCGGCGGCTTCGACCTCCCGGAGAACGCGCACGCGCGCCGCAACGCCGTCGATCTCGGGTACGCGAAGGGCGTGCCGATGGGCGGCGATCTCCGCGGCGGCGCCGGGGACGGGGCGGCCCCGCGCTTCCTGCTCTGGGCGAGCCACGATCCCGAGAGCGCTCGGCTCGCGAAGATCCAGGTCGTGAAGGGCTGGGTCGAAGACGGAGAGGAGCGAGCCGAAGTCTACGACGCGGTCTGCTCGGACGGCGCCGTGCCGGACGCGACGACGGGCCGGTGTCCCGACAACGGTGCTGGCGTCGACCTCGCGACCTGCGCCCTGACCGGCGACGGCGGCGACGCCGAGCTCGCCACGACCTGGACCGACCCCGACTTCGACCCGGACCGGCGTGCGGTCTACTACGCCCGCGTGCTCGAGAACCCGGTCTGCCGATGGAGCACGTGGGACGCGCTGAAGATCGGTGCGGAGCGCTCGCCCTACGTGCCCGACACGATTCGGGAACGGGCGTGGACCTCGCCCATCTGGTACACGCCCTGATCGGCCGCGGAGGGCACGCCGTTTTCGACCTCCGCCGCGCGTCGTCCTCGACCCGAGCGCCCGCGGCCGTCTCTCCCCGGGCGGGCTGATCCTGCGGCCGTCTCTCCCCGGGCGGGCTAGCGGGCGTCCGAGAGCGCGAGGGTCTCGCGGAGCTCGCGCTTGAGGAACTTGCCCGAGGCGTTGCGCGGGAGCGGCGCGTCGACGATCCAGACATAGCGGGGCAGCTTGTGGGCGGCGATCTTCGCGCCGGCGTGGGCGCGCAGGTCGTCGGGGGTGACGCTCCCGCCTTCGCGGAGGAAGACCGTGGCGCCGACCTCTTCGCCGAGGCGATCGTCGGGCACGCCGAAGACCGCGCATTCGGCGACGTCGTCGTGGTCGAAGATCGCGGCCTCGACCTCGGCGCAGTAGACGTTCTCACCGCCGCGCAGGACCATGTCCTTCTTGCGGTCGACGATGTGGATGAAGCCCTCTTCGTCGATCCGGGCGACGTCGCCCGTATGGAGCCAGCCGTCGGTGATCGTCTCGGCCGTGGCATCGGGACGGTTCAGGTAGCCCTTGATGACCGGCGCGCCGCGGACCCAGAGTTCGCCGGGCTCGCCTTCCGGCACGTCGTGGCCGTCGTCGTCGACGAGCCGGGTCTCGAAGACGGGCAGGGCCGGACCGCAGCTCGTCGGTCGCTCCACGAACGCGTCGGCGCTCGTCATCGTGATCACGCCGCAGGTCTCCGTCATCCCGTATCCCGTGCCCGGCCGCGCGCTCTTCGACGTCTTGTCGATCTTCTCGACCAGGTCGGGCTGGAGCGGGGCGCCGCCGCCGCCGAGGGACTTGAGCGAGGAGGTGTCCGTCTTCTCGAAGTCGGGATGCTGGACCAGCTCGCGCGCCATGGTCGGGACGCCGCTCATGCCCGTGATGCGCTCGGCTTCGATCAGCCGCAGCGCTTCGGCCGGATCCCATTTGTACATGAGCACGAGCTTGCCGCCGGAGGCGGTGGCGCCGTGGGCGACGCAGTTGTTCGCCGTCACGTGGAAGAGCGGCGTGGTCACGAGCGAGGCGGCCTGACTGACGGGAGCGCCCTCGGGCGACGGCGCCGGCGGAGCGCCCGCGGCGCCGGAGGCCTTCAGGCAGGTGTCCCAGAACGCCATGTTCATCAGGTTGTGGGCGCAGCCGCGATGGGTGAGCTGCGCGCCCTTCGGCCGCCCCGTCGTCCCGCTCGTGTAGAAGATGCAGGCATCGTCGTCCGGGTCGATCTCGGCGTCGGGGAGGCTGCCCCCGCTGGCCATCACGTCGCTCCAGGCGAGCACGCCCTCCGTCGGGTTCGCGAGCCGGACGCCGACGACGGTCGTACCGGGGTGGTCCGCGCGGATCTTCTCGAAGCGGTCGAGTCGCTCCTGGTCGAGCAGGATCACCGCGGGATCCGCGTCCTCGAGCGCGTAGCGCATCTCTTCCGCGACCCACCAGGCATTCATGCCGACCACGCGGATGCCGGTCGCGACGCAGGCCCAGTAGGCGAGCATCCACTCCGGGTAGTTGCGCATCGCGATCGCGATCGAGTCGCCGCGGCGCACGCCGCGTCCGGCGAGCCATGCGGCCAGTCGCCCGACGTCGCGATGGGCATCGGCGTAGGTCCAGCGCTCCGTCCCGTAGACGAGGTAGTCGTTCTCGGCGTGGGCCGCGGTGGCCAACCAGATGGCGCGCAGGTCCGGGGGCGCGTGCTTGTAGGTGCGGAGCGGGATGCCGCGGACCTCGCTGGAGACGACTTCGAAGGGCGCGCCTTCGGCGGTCAGGGCTTCGCGGGTGGCGGTGATGCGAGCGGCGACGGATTCGGACACGGCGGGCCTCGGGTTCGGGGTCGATCGACGCCCGAGTCTAGGCCGGAATGGCGCGAGACGCGGGCATCTCCGGGATGGAAAAGCCCGGTCGTTGCGCGATCCTCGCGGCGTAGGAGACGCGATGCCCCCCGACTTCGAGAACCCCCGACCGCCGATCCTGATCGATCGGGCCTACGACGACCCCGACGCGATCCGCGCGCTCGTCCGCAAGGGGGGACCCTACTGGCCGACGATCCGGTACGTCGCGAGTCCCACCGAGCTCGCCGCCTACGGAGGCGAACCCGAGAGGCTGAAGGTCGTTCCCTGGTTCCGCGCGGACTGGGCGTACGGCGAAGTCGACGTGCCGGGGGCGGAGACCATCCTGCACAATGCCGCCTTCGTCGAGGCGGCGCGCAGGCTCTTCGACGCCGACGTGGTGCGTCCTCAGATCGTCTACGTGAACGCGATGGGGCCGATGGGCGCTGGACCGGCCCATATCGACGTCCCCGCCTTCCGCGGGATCGACCGGACGACATACCCGGTGACGTTTCTCCATCTCATGCATCGCTCCGGGCTCTTCGAAGCGCACCGGATCGACATCGCGACGGCGGTCTCCTGGTTCTACGGCGGTGAGCGCGGCGAGTTCGAGTACTGGGCCGACGGGGTCTCCGAGCCTCCCCGCCGGATCGACGCGCCGCTCGACAACCGCGCCGTCGTCGGTGACAACGAGATCATGTACCACCGCGTCGCGCCGATCGGCGGAGACGACCCGCCGATGATCGAGGACGCGACGATCGGCGTGGAGCTGGTCCCGGACGACGCCAGCTCGGACTGGCTCGCGATCGACGAAGGCCGCGAGCTGCTGCGCTACGCGGATCGTGAAGTGCGGATCTCCGTCTCGTGGAAGGCCGAGGTCTTCCCGGACGAAGACGCCGCTCGGGTGCGCGAGGCGCACCTCGACGATCTCGTCTTCGACGACGTGATCGACCGTCTCCTCGAGGATCTCGCCGCCCGCGGCCAGACGTTGGCGCGACCGGAGGATCCGCTCCGGAACACGGGCTTCATCGCCGCCCTGAACGCGGCCCATTCGCTCCCCCAGCCGGCCCTCTGAGCCGCTCTTCCTCTCCGGGAGGCTCCGCATGACCGAACGCAGCAGCATGCCGATCGACCTCGGCGGTCCGGCGACCGGGCCCTTCGCGGGGCTCCGCGTGATCGATCTCTCGACGATCGTCTCGGGGCCCCTCTGCGGGCAGATCCTCGGCGATCTCGGCGCCGACGTGATCAAGGTCGAGACGCCGACCGGTGACTCTTCGCGCGCGATGGGCGGCGAGCGCCGCGGCGACTTCACCGGGTTCTATGCTCAGATGAACCGCAACAAGCGCAGCGTGGTCCTCGACCTCAAGACCGAGGCGGGCGTCGCCGCCTTCCAGCGCCTCGCGAAGACCGCGGACGTCGTGCTCGAGAACTTCCGCCCGGGCGTGATGGACCGGCTCGGGATCGGCTACGAAGCGCTCCGCGAAGCGAACCCGCGACTCGTCTATGGCGCGATCTCCGGATTCGGCGAGCTCGGACCCTATGCGGCGCAGCCGGCCTACGACATGGTGATCCAGGCGCTCTCGGGGATCGCGGAGATGATCGGGGAGCCCGGTGCGCCCAAGCTGGTCGGGAACCTCCTCGCCGACAAGACGGCGGGGCTGTCCGCCGCCTACGCGATGGCCGCCGCGCTCTTCGCGCGCGAGCGGACGGGGGAGGGGCAGCGCGTCGACCTGCCGATGTTCGATGCCTTCTCGTCGTTCCTCCACCTCGACCGGATCGGCGCCGACGCCTTCGGCGCGAGCCCGGCGGCGGACATGTCCGCGGTCGCGGATCTCCTCTTCCGGCCCTGGGAGACGGCAGACGGCAAGGTGGTGGTGCTGATGATCGAGGATCACCAATGGCAGGCGGTGTGTCGCGTGGTCGGTCGCCCCGAGATGGGGGACGACCCGCGCTTCCGGACGATCGTCGACCGCTTCGTGCACGCAGCCGATCTGATCTCGATCCTCTCGGAGGCCCTCGGCAAGCGGACCACGGCGGAGATCGTCGCCGGCGCGCACGCGGAGGGCACGCCGCTCGCGCCGATCCACGACCTCGAGAGCTTCCGCGCCGACCCCCAGGTCGAAGCGAGCGGGATCGTCTTCCCGCTCGAGCACGCAGGGGTCGGCCCGATCCCGTCCCTACGGCAGCCGGCGCGCTTCTCGCGCACGCCGGCGAACGTCCGCCGCGCCTCGCCGGCGCTCGGCGAACACACCGAAGAAGTCCTGCGAGAAGCCGGCCTCTCGGAGGACGAGATCGCGGCGCTCCGGGGAGGCGACTGATTCGCGGGAGGAAACCGCAGCGACCACGGCGTTCGAGCGCGCGCAGTCGGCCCGGGAGCTACGGCGAGACGAGCGGGAGGCGGGCGACGAAGCAGGCACCGTCCATCTTCCTGGACGGCGCGCCGCTCGGTGCCAGCGTCAGCGTTCCTTCATGGGCCTCGACGATGCTTCGCGCGAGGTGGAGGCCGAGACCGGTCCCGCCCGAATCCCGCTTGCTGGAATAGAACGCTTCGAAGACACGAGGCCGATCTTCCTCCGAGACGCCCGGACCATCGTCTTCGACACGGACTTCGACGTCGTCTCCGACGACGCGCGCCTCGATCCGGACGTGTGCATTCGGTCCGCTGGCCTCGATCCCGTTTCGAACGAGATTCACGAAGGCCTCCTCGAGCTCGAGGGCGTTCATCCGGACCGCATGCTTCGCGATCTCCGGGTCGAGGTCGAGCTCGATGATCGCTGCACGCTCGGCTGCCCAGCCCGCGAGCGCTCGCACGACGATTCGAAGGACTTCGGAGAGATCGCCAGGCCAGGTCTCGGCCGGCGCGTTTCGAGCCCGGTCGAGCACGCTCCGCACCACCCGACCCGCGCGCTTCGCCTGGTCCCGAATGTCGCGCAGGGCCTGGCCGGTCGGAGAGTCTTCGCGCGACGCCTCGGACTCGAGAATGGCGAGCTCGGCGGAACCGAGGATCGCGCCGACCGGATTGTTGACCTGGTGCGCGATGCCCGCGGTGAGGATCCCCATCGAGACCAGATGTTCATTCTCTCGGAGCGCTCTCTCCCTCTCGAGCACCTGCCGTTCGAGCAACGCCTTCTCGTGTTCACGCTGGAGTCGAGCCCGCTCCGCCGTCGCTGTGGCGAGCTCGGATTCGAGGACCCGCTGCCGTTCTGCCGCGAGGACGGTGTTCCTTCGGAGGAAATAGCAGGAGACCCCGACGATCAGCGCGTTGAACGGGGCGAAGAGGACGCTCGTGCCGATCGCCTCGGCCGACTGGGTCGCGGAATACGCGGCGAACACGAAGCCGCCTGGCACCGTGATCGCGGCGAGACGAGCCGGCATGAACGTGATGGCCGAGGTCACGACACCGAGCGAAAGGAAGACGGTCGAGAGGACCGGTTCGCTCGGGATGTGTGCGAGCATCTGGAGCGAGATCAGGGCCCAGAAGAGAAGGGCCCAGCGGTCGGGAGAGCCGAACGGCGCCTTGCGGACCCACAGCCGCCAGGCGGCGGAGGAGAGGACGATCGCGTTCAGTCCGCCCAACGCCATGAGGAGACGCTCGCCGTCGGCCACGTGGAAGAGCGCCTCGAACGTGAAGATCATGCCGAACGCCGCGGTCCCGTACGGCAGAACGCGCTCCATGTCGCGCTCGAGGCAGGCCTCGATCTCCGCGCGGCCGAGCTTGCTCGCCTCTTCTTGCACGCCTCCCCTCCCGGCCAGCCGCGATTCGTCACGGCGCCCCCAGGATAGGGAGCCTACGCGCGCTTCGCGCCGTCGAGCTCGGAATCGGCCGCGGCGCGAGGCAGCTCAGTCGGCGTCCAACCGGGTCTCGGAGGCGCGCTGCGTCCGAATCCGCCACTGGGACGCGCGCTCGCGCTCCGACCAGAGCCGCGCGTAGATCCCGCCCTCGTCGAGGAGCGTCTCGTGCGTGCCCTGCTCGACGCAGCGACCCGCGTCGAGGGCGACGATCGAGTCCGCGGCGCGAATCGTCGACAGGCGGTGGGCGACGACGATCAGCGTCTTGTCGCGCACGAGCGTGGCGATCGCCTCCTGGACGAGCCGTTCGTTCGTCGGATCGAGGGACGCCGTCGCCTCGTCGAGCAGCACGATCGGGGAGTCCTTCAGGATTGCGCGCGCGATGCTCAGACGCTGGCGCTCGCCTCCGGAGAGGGTCGCGCCGCCTTCGCCGACCGGCGTGTCGTAGCCTCGCGGCAGGGCCTCGATGAACTCGTGGGCGCGCGCGGCGCGGGCCGCGGCGACGACGTCTTCGCGGGAGGCTTCGCTTCGGCCGAAGGCAATGTTGTCGAGAATCGTTCCGGGGAACAGGTAGACGTCCTGGAACACGAAGGTCACGAGGTCGAAGATCTGCTCCGTCGTGAAGGAGCGGGCGTCGATGCCGGCGATCCGGACGGCCCCTGCCTGGGGGTCCCGGAAACGCGCGACGAGCTGGAGAAGCGTCGACTTTCCGGATCCGGATCGGCCGACGATCGCCGTCATCTTGCCGGATTCCGCCCGCAGCGTGACGTCGTGGAGCACCGGCTCCTGCGGGTCGTAGCCGAAGGTGACGCCGTCGAATTCGACGTCGAAGGGCGGCGTGGCCTCCACGCGCCCGGTCGGCTCGGGCTGGAGCGGCGCGTCGAAGACACGGGCGATGCGGTCGAGCGAGGCGTCGGCGATGCGCAGGAGCTCGAAGGACTCCGCGGCGGCGACGAGCGGCTGGAAGACGCGCAGGGTCAGGATCGCGAAGACCAGGAACGTGCCCGCGTCGAGGGTGCCGCCGAGCAGCCAGGTCGCGCCGAAGAAGATCACGCAGGGGATGCCCATCAGGACGGTGGCCATGAAGCCGAAGCCGAGCGGCGAGAGCTGCGCGACGAGCTTGGTGTTGACCGCCCTGAACTCGTCGAGG
>JBCCZJ010000123.1:0-11750 GCA_039187915.1 Myxococcota bacterium | reverse complement strand
GGCGCCGGCCCGCCGCCGACCACGATTCCGAACGTCGCCATCGATCCCTCCTCGAACGAGTCGCGCCGGAACGTAGCCAGATCGCCGCGGGAATTCAGCGCTTCGCGGGCCTATTCGCGGGTCGCACCGATCATCGTCGCGCCGAGCACGAGCGGCGCGTCGCCGATCACGCGCCAGGCGTGCTTCGTGCCGCGCTGGACCACACAGTCGCCCGCCTCGACGCGTTCCTTGCGTCCGTCGTCGAGCTCGAGCTCGGCGACGCCGCCGAGGACGATCACGTAGTCGATCGTATCGGTCGTGTGCATCTCCGGGTCGTCGGGATCGAAGTAGCGGGCGAGCTCGGGAGGCAGCGCCGCGTCGCCGCGGCGTGCCGCGCGCTCCTTCGCCGGCGGGACGGTCACGATCTTGAAGCAGGTCTCGCCCGCAGTGGCGAAGTAGCCGATCGAGGCGGGGGCGTCGGCCGGCGTCGCGTCCGGGACGCGGGGGGCGCCCTTCGTCGACCACAGATCGAAGGACCCGGGCCCCGCGCTTCGCGTCGGTTCGCCGGCGTGCTGGAAGACGGAGCGTCCAGCGGCATCGTGACCGGTCACGACGAGCTTCATCGAATCGCCTCCTGGCCCGCTCGCGGCAGCGGGGTGTCGGGTCGGACTCCGCGAGGGTGGCAGATCGCGTCGTCCGGGCCACGCCGGCCGGCCCGGATGGTCTGGCGCGGGTCCCGGTGCCGCGACCGGCGCTGGGTGCCCGATCGGGACCCTCGGACTGGGGGGCGACGCCGCCGCGCGGGGACGCGCGACCGCCGAGGACGCGCCGGACCCTCCGATTGCCGGCGTGTTGCCCGCTCGCGGGTCCGATCCGCGGGCTACAATGACTGGCGTTCACTTCGCACGGGAAACCCCACCCGGCCGGACCCAGGAGCCCCACCCATGTTCGATCTCAAGATCACCGGCGGAACGATCGTCGACGGAACCGGCGCCCCCGCGTACGCGGGCGAGGTCGCCATCAAGGACGGCCGGATTGCCGCCGTCGGCGCGAGCGTGCCCGGCGAGGCGGCGCAGACGATCGACGCCGCCGGCCGGATCGTCACCCCCGGCTTCGTCGACGTGCACACCCACTACGACGGCCAGGTGACCTGGGACGACCTGCTCGACCCCTCCGGCGGTCACGGCGTGACGACCGTCGTGATGGGCAACTGCGGCGTCGGCTTCGCGCCGGTCAAGCCCGGCCAGGAAGAGTGGCTGATCCAGCTCATGGAAGGCGTCGAGGACATCCCCGGCACGGCGCTCGCGGAAGGCATCACCTGGGAGTGGGAGAGCTTCCCCGAGTATCTCGATACCCTCGAACAGCGGAAGACGGCCGTCGACTTCGGCACGCAGCTCGCCCACGGCGCGCTTCGCGCCTACGTGATGGGCGAGCGAGGCGCGAAGAACGAGCCGGCGACGCCCGAGGACATCGCGGAGATGCGTCGCCTCACGAAGGAGGCGATCGACGCCGGCGCCCTCGGCGTCTCGACGAGTCGCGTCCTCGGCCACCGTGCGATGGACGGTGAGCCCGTCCCCGGCACCTTCGCGGCCCAGGACGAGCTCTTCGGTCTCGGCCTCGCGCTCAAAGACGCGGGCACGGGGGTCTTCGAACTCGCGCCGGCGGGCGCCGACGGGCAGGACCTCGTCAACGCGAAGAAGGAAGTGGAGTGGATGAAGAAGCTCTCGGCCGAGATCGAGCGGCCGGTGACCTTCGCGATGCTCCAGAACGAGACCGAGCCGAACCTCTGGCGCGAGATCATGGACGAATCGATCCAGGCGGCCGACGACGGCGCGCAGCTCTTCCCGCAGATCGCGGCGCGGCCGTTCGGACTGATGATCGGTCTCCAGACCCACCAGCCCTTCTCGCGCCGGCCGACTTTTCGCCGCATCGAGTCGGAGTGCGACTCGATCGAAGCGGTTGCCGCCGCGATGCGGGATCCCGAGGTCAAGGCGGCGATCCTCTCGGAGGAGAACCTGCCGGCGGATCCGAACAACCTCTTCGACGGGATGACGGACTTCATCGCGATGTTTCTCCATCGCCTCTACGTGATCGGGGATCCGCCGGACTACGAACCGACCGCCGATCGTTCCGTGGCCGCGATCGCGGAAGCGCAGGGCGTCGAGCCGCTCGAGGCTGCTTACGATGCATTCGCCTCCGGCGACGGTACGAACATGCTGATGATGCCGATCTTCAACTACGTCGACGGCGACCACGAGGTCATCCGCGAGATGATCCTCCATCCCTACTGCGTGTCCGGACTCTCGGACGGTGGCGCGCACTGCGGGATGATCTGCGACGCCTCGATCCCGACCTTCATGCTGACGCACTGGGCGCGGGACCGGAGCCGAGGCGAGAAGATCGCACTCGAGCGCGTCGTGAAGAAGCAGACGAAGGACACGGCAGCGCTCTTCGGCCTGACCGATCGCGGGACGCTCGAGGTCGGCAAGAAGGCCGACCTCAACGTGATCGACTTCGACAACCTGAAGCTGCGGTCGATCAAGCTCGTCAACGACCTCCCGGCCGGCGGACGTCGGCTGCTCCAGAAGGCCGAGGGCTACGACTACACGATCGTTTCCGGTGAGATCACGCGCCGGGGCGGCGAGGACACGGGCGCTCGTCCCGGACGCCTCGTGCGCGGCGCGCGTTAGGCGAGGGCGAGCGCGGGGAGTCGCGATGGCGGCATCGGAGGAGATCGGACGGGAACCGCATTTCGGCACTTATCGCAGGGCCGGGCTGCCCTGGATCGACTTCGACGTCTTCCACCAGGAGACGCTGCCGGAGCGCCTCGAGCGCGGCGTGAACGAAGAGGTCGCCTGGGACGTGGCGGGCCGAGCGCCGATCTCGATCGGCCTCGCGGACGGTCGCTCCTACACGTATCGCTGCGAAGACGGGCGCGTGTGTGTCGAGTCCGGCGCGGCGAAGGACGCGCGGACGATCCTCGAGATCGTCGATCACGAGTCCTGGCTCGACTATCTCTACGAATATCGGACGCGATACGGTCTGCTGTTCAGCAACGCCGTCCGCTTCGTGCGCGGCGACTTCGAGACCTGGGACGATTGGGAGCCGGCGATCCGTTGCATGTATTCCGGGCGACCGATCTACGATCCGGCGCGCGCGACGTTCACGGATCTCGCCGGCGACCCGCTCGACCTTCACCGCCGCTTCGAGCCGAACGACGACCCGGCCGAGATGTCGAATTTTCTCCGGCAGACGGGCTTTCTCGTCGTGCGGCGCGCATACGACGCCGGCCTGGTCGCGACCCTCTCGAGCGAGCTCGACCGCGTGATCGCCGGGTCGACCGAAGGCAATCTCTACTCCTGGTGGGCGACGGACGCCGACGGCGGACGTTTCCCGTACCGACTCACCTACCTCTCCGAGCAGTCCGACGCGATCGGGGCGCTCTACGACCATCCGCGGACCCGCGCGCTCGTGGCGCTCTCGAAGGAAGACGTCGTTCCGGTCCCCGACCGGATCGAGGGCATCCTGGCCGTCGTGAAGAAGGCCGGGCTCGAAGCGGAAGCCTCGGGCTACGCGAACCTCGAGTACCACTCCGACTGCGGGTTCGGGGCGTGCCATACGACCTGTCCGTGCGTCCTCGTCGGGATCCAGGTCGATGCGGCGGGCCCGCGGAGCTCACAGCTCCACATGATGGCCGGGAGCTGGGGCAAGGCGTACCACAACGTGCCTTCGCAGATCACTCCGGAGCGCTATCCGCTCGTGCCGATCGTGGCCGATCCCGGGGACGCCACCGTCCACTTCGGCTGCGGCCTGCACGCGGGTCCCCCGCCGACCGGCCCAGAGCGTCGGCGCACGCTCTATCTCCAGCACTACAGCCCGCGCGCGAGCGAATTGATCGGCCCGCACCAGGGCTACAACCAGATCATGCCGGGCTACGGTCTGGGTGACGTCCCGAACATCGACGAAATGCGCGAGCGCGTCGAGTAGACGCGCGCGTTCCCCCGCCGCCAACCCACCAGGAGCACCCATGAAGCGCTTCCTCGCCATCTCTTCCGACGGTCACGCCGGGCTGCAGCCCCAGCACTACCGCCCCTACGTCGACGCGAAATACCGCGACACCTTCGACGTCGCCCTCGACATCCAGATCAAGCAGACGCAGGAAGCCGAGAAGATGTTCCTGATCGCGGACATCAACGAGAAGTGGCGCGAGGGCAACGAGTACGAGCTGACCGGCGCCTGGGATCACGAGGCTCGCCTCAAGGTCTGCGACGACGACGGCGTGGCGGCGGAGGTCCTCTTCCCCGACGGCATCACGGAGATGAATTCGCCGCCTTTCGGCGCGGGACTCGGCCTGCCGACCAAGGGCGTCGACCCGGAGCTCCAGTGGGCCGGCGCACGGGCGCACAACCGCTGGATCGCCGAGTTCTGCCAGATGGCGCCCGAACGTCGCTGCGGCGTCGCGGTCGTCCCGCTGATGTGGGACATCGAGGAGGCGGTCAAGGAAGCGAAATGGGCGCGGGAGCAGGACATGCGCTCCGTCATGATCCCCGTCATGTGGAACGATCACGCGCCCTACAACGATCCGGTCTACGACCCCTTCTGGGCCGTCTGCGAGGACCTCGGGCTCGTCATCAACTACCACTCGGGTCCAGCGCCGAAGGAAGAGTATTTCGGGGTCTGGCCGCCGAAGCCCGGCGACGATCTCCGTCGCGGCGGGATGGGCTGCTACCTCTCGGAGGTGCTGTGGTTCGTGGCGCGGCCGCTCACGTTCCTGATCTGGGGCGGGGTCTTCGAGAAGTTCCCGAAGCTCAAGGTCTCGACGACCGAGGGCATGGCCGACTGGGTTCCCCATCAGCTCGGGATCTGGGACTGGCACTTCGAGCACTCGGCCGGGGAGCAGAAGCTCGGCGACTACGTGAGCCATCTCTCGATGAAGCCGTCGGAGTATTTCCGTCGCAACGTCCGCGTCGGCTCCATGGTCACCCGCAAGGAGGCCCTCGACCGCGAGCGGATCGGGATCAAGAGCTTCATGTGGGGGACGGATTACCCGCACCCGGAAGGCACCTGGCCGACGACCGAGGTCAAGGTCGACACCGCCTTCGAGGGGCTCCCGGAAGACGACATCGCGAACATCCTCGGGATCAACGCCGCCGAGTGGTACGGCTTCGACGCCGACAAGCTCGCGCCGATCGTGGATCGGATCGGGCCGACGATGGACCGGTTCGAAGGGCCGCCCGCCTAGCCTCGACGCTCGACCGGTTCGAGGGGCCGCCGGCCTAGCCTCGACCTTCGATCCGAAGCAATTCGACGGCCGGTCGGCCCCGCTGGACGCGGACGCCGGAGGCTGAGCCCGCCCATCGTCGCTTCGTCTAGCGGATCGCCGTCTCGTGGAGGTGGCGCCAGAGCCAGACGGCGTCGCCTGCCTCCCGCTCCATCCAGACGGAAGAGCGCCGATCGTTCTCGGGTGGCGTCGACTGGCGGGCGCCGCGCTGGCGTTCGACGTAGGTCGCGACGACGCGTGACGTCGTTCCGCTCTCGACGACGTCGATCAGCCGTACCGCGTGGATCGAGATCGTGAAGTCGGGATTCGTGCCGTACCCGTCGCGGATCTTCTCGAGGATCTCCTCGCCCGGGAACGCGCCGCCGGCGGGTTGGATGTTGACCATGCCCGCCGGCCAATGGGAGGAGAGGTTCGCATCGAAGGCCGCGTCGTCGCGCGGGACGTCGCCGCGGAACCATGCCGACAGGAAGTCGTGGAACGCCTCGATCTCGGCGGTGACGCCGCGCACGATCTCGTCGTCGCTCATCCGCGATACAGCCCGCCCGGTCGCGCTCCCGTGTCGACGCCGTCGCGACAGGTGACCTGTCCGCCGCAGATCGTCGCGACGTAGCCCGTCGCCGCCTGGAGAAGTCGCGGCGAGCCGCTCGGGAGGTCGTGCTCCACCCGCGGCGTCGCGAGCGCCATCCGATCGAGGTCGATCACGTTGAGGTCGGCGCGCAGGCCGAGGGCGATGCGGCCCCGGTCGCGCATGCCGAAGAGCTCCGCCGGGTCGCTCGTGAGCATGCGGACCGCCTGCTCGACGGGGATCCGGTCCCCGCGCGTCCGGTCGCGGACCCAGTGCTCGAGCATGTAGGTCGGGTAGCTCGCGTCGCAGATGACGGTCACGTGGGCGCCGCCGTCCCCGCCGCCGACGAGGGTGCCCGGGCGGCTCAGCATTTCGTGGACGGCGCCGAGATGTCCCTCGGCGTAGTTGCCCATGAAGACGTTGAGGAAGCCGGGACCGTCCGCGTGTTCCGCCGCGTCGCAGAGTGCGTCGTAGACCCCATCGAGCGGATCGACGCCGCGGGCTTCGATCGCGCGGCCGAGGGAGAGGGCCGGGTCCGGCTCGAGGAGCTCGTCGGTCGAAGGCAGGAACGTGCTGCCCAGGCTGCTCAGGATGATGGACGCCGCGTGCTCGTACATCGGGGTCTGTCGCGGCTCTTCGAGGATCCGCTGCTTGCGCGCGGGGTCGCGCAGCGCGGCGACCCGTTCGGCGAGGGGAAGCCCCGCGATCTCGACGAAGCTCGCCTTGTCGAGGAAGGGGTGGAACGTGTCCCAGGAGAGCAGCAGGCCGCCCGGGCGATTGATCGTCATCGGGACGAGCTTGGCGCCCTCGGCGTTCGCCGCATCCGCCATGGCGAAGAGCTCGCGCCAGAGCTCCGGCTGGACGTTGTTCTGGGCGATGGTGAAGAGGACGGTGCAGCCGGTGTCGAGACTGACCTGGCGGTAGAAGGCGAGCTCGCGGCGGAAGCCGTCCGGGTCTTCGCCCATCAGGCCGGCGGGAACGACCTGGAAGAGGCCGCGACCGTCTTTCCGCGCGGCCGCGAGGATCGCGTTCACTTCGCGCGACTCGGCGAAGGTCCCCGGGACGGCTTCACCACTCGTCGAGGTGTGGAGCGTGATGCGGTTGCTCGAGAAGGCGATCGCGCCGGCGTCGATCGCTTCTCCGGCAAGGCGGGCCATCTCGGCGATCTGCGCGTCGGTGGCGGGACCGTTCACGTCGCCGTCGTCACCGATCGCGTAGGTGCGGAGCGCGCCGTGCGGCAGCTGCGTTGCGACCTCGACGGCGCGCGGCTTCGACGCCAGCGCGTCGAGGTATTCCGGGAAGCTCTCCCAGGCCCACTGGATCCCGTCGTGGAGCGCGGCGCCCGGGATGTCCTCGACGCCCTCCATCAGGTCGATCAGCACGTTCTTGTGGTTCGGCCGAACCGGCGCGAAGCCCACGCCGCAGTTGCCCATCACGACGGTCGTGACGCCGTGGTCGGCCGACGGCGCGAGCCGATCGTCCCAGGTGGCCTGGCCGTCGTAGTGGGTGTGGGGGTCGATGAAGCCCGGCGTGACGAGGAGGCCCTCCGCCTCGATCACCTCCGCTGCGCTCGCGCGCTCGAGCGTTCCCGCGTCGGCGATCGCTTCGATCTTCCCGTTTCGGACGCCGACGTCGGCGCGTCGGGCCGGCGCGCCGGTTCCGTCGACGAGGTCGGCCTGGCGGAGGAGGAGGTCGAGATCCATGGGTGGGCTCCGGAGAGGTGGGCGACTTGCGCCCGAGGCGGGTCCCGGGAGCGTAGCGAGCCGGCTTCGTCAGCTCTCCCGCTCGATCCCGTAGTACGCCACGTAGTCCGCGTAGACCGCGTCCACCTTGGCGGCGTCGAGGCCGTACTCCTCCAGGGTGTACGCATGCTGGCCGTGCTTGCCCTTCGGCTTTTCGCGGAGGTAGCCCGTGACCCGCTCGGCGTGGCCGTCGGGCCAGTCGCGGCCGGCGGCGTCGTAGATCTTCAGGATCGCGGCGACGGGATCGCTCATCAGGTCCGAGAAGTGGCTGTCGATGATCTGTGCTTTCGGGATCTCGCCGCTCTCGCGGAGCGCCTTCACGCCGTTCAGCATCATGCCGAATCCGTGCAGGCCGAGCTGGCCGTGGAGCGCGGGATCGACTGCCTCCGTCCGCAGCCACTGGAGCATCGCGGTCGTGCTCGAAGCGGAGCCCACGAACTTCTGCGGATCCCGGTGGGTATGGACGACGACCGCGTCGGGGTACTCGACGAAGAGCGCCTGGATCGTCTGCAGGTGGCCGGGCGACTTGAGCAGCCAGGGCTTGCGCTCCTCGCCGTACTGCAGGGTCTGGAGGAAGCGGCGATGAAGGCGATAGGTGCGGGGGACGATCTCCGGCCGGGCCATCGCCCATTCGGTGAAGCCGGGCGTCTGGTACTGCATCGCCCAGTAGGGGCCGCCGAATTCGAGGGCGAGGAAGTGGACGCACTCGCAGGGCAGGTCGCTGCCCATCTCGTGCAGCGTCGCGAACTCCGGCTGCATGTCCATCCAGAGTTCCTGCTCGGACTCGGCGAGCGCGCGGCGGGCGTCGGCGTCGACGAACGCGCCGTGGGGGAGGGGATGGTGAGCCTCCCAGGCGAGCGGGGCGCGGACCCCCGGGTCGAGCGCCAGGAGTTCGAGCAGGATCGTCGTCCCCGTGCGGGGCGCGCCGAGCACGAAGATCGGTCGCTCGATCGGCTCCTCGAGGATCGCCGGATTCGTGGCCCAGGCGTCGAAGAGCCGGAGGCGGGTCTGGAGCACGCGCAGGATCTCGGCGCGGGCGAGGAAGCGACCGATCAGATTCGCCCCGGACTCGCCGTCGATCGAGCGCACCATCCGGCGATAGGTCTCGAGCCAGTCGTCGTCGCCGATCTCGTCGAAGCCGGTCGTCTCACGCGCGAGGGCGAGCAGCGCGTCCGGGTCGAGGGGCACGAGGCCTTCCGGCGCCGCCGTCGCCGGGCCGAAGGCGTTCAGGCGGCGGAGCCAGTCGGGGCGTTCGCGATAGGGCGGCATGCGGATCCTCTTCTCGGCGGCAGTCGACCCCGATCATCGAATCCGACGGGCCGGACCGCAAGCGCCGTCGCCTCCCCTGGCTATCTTCGCGCGCCACGCGCGGCGGATCGGCCGCGCCAGGAGGAGAGGTCCATGTCTTCGGTGTCTGCCCGCTCGACGGCGTTCCGTTCGTTCCCGGCCCCCGTCTCGCTCACGCTGATCGCGCTCTTCGTCGCTGCCTGCACGACGGGTCCCTTCGCGCCGACCTCGCCCTACGCCGACACCGTCTTCTACGGCGAGCACATCCACACGGTCGATCCCGCGACCGCCGGCGCGAATGCGGTCGCGATCCAGGGTGAGGAGATCGTAGGCGTGGGCGCGCGCGAGGATGTCGCCACGCTCGTCGGCCCGGAGACGCGCGTCGTCGAGCTCGGTGAGCGCGCGCTCGTCCCGGGCTTCATAGACGCCCACGGCCACTTCACGATGGCCATGGGCTTCATCGACATGTTGAACGCGTCCTCGCCGCCGGTCGGGCCGATGACGTCGGTCGAGCAGATCGTCGAGGCGCTCTCCGCGCGGATCGCCGAGCTCGCGATCCCGCCCGGCCAGACCGTCGCCGGCTATGGCTACGACGATTCGCTGCTGGCCGAAGGGCGCCATCCGACGCGCGACGATCTCGACCGGGCCTCGACCGCGCATCCGATCGTGTTGATTCACGTGTCGGGGCATCTGGCGGCGACGAACTCGATGGCGCTCGAGATCGCGGGCTACGACGAGACGACCGAAGACCCCTACGGCGGCGTGATCCGACGCCAGCCCGGCACGACGATCCCGGACGGCGTCCTCGAAGAGACCGCGGCCCATGCGGCGTTCGCGCCGCTGCTCGCGGCGGCGGCCAGCGCGAGTCCGCGGGAGCAGGCGCGCCTCGTCCGGCGAACGATCGATTACCACGCGGCCTACGGCATCACGACCGTGCAGGACGGCGCTTCGAGCACGGAGGTGGCGAAGGGGCTCGCGCTCCTCGCCCGCTTCCAGCCGCCGGCGATCGACATCGCGATCTTCCCCGCCTTCCACAACGAGAAGGACACGTCCGACCTCGACGTCTTCGGCTACTCGCCCGAGTACCGGAACGGAGTCCGGGTGGCGGGCGTGAAGTTCGTCCTCGACGGCTCGCCGCAGGGCCGTACGGCCTGGCTGACCCGTCCCTACGACGAAGGGCCGCCCGGGGCGGATCCGAACTACGTCGCCTATCCGATGGTCGAGCCGGACGACTACAAGAAGCAGGTGAAGCGCGTGCTCGAGGCGGGCATCCCGATCCTCGCCCACGCGAACGGAGACGCCGCGATCGACCTCATGATCGAGGGCATCGAAGAGGGGCTCGACGGCGAGTCGAGAGACCACCGCTCGGTCACGATCCACGCCCAGCTCGCACGCGAGGACCAGCTCGACAAGATGAAGGCGCTTGGGATCGTGCCCTCGTTCTTCGCGGCGCATCCCTTCTTCTGGGGCGACTGGCACCGGAAGAGCTTCGGAGACGACCGCGCCATGCGGATCAGCCCGCTGCGTTCGAGCCTCGATCGCGAGCTGCCCTTTACGATCCACAACGACGCTCCGGTCGTCCCTCCGGACATGATGCTGCTGATGGAGATCGCCATGTCGCGGAAGACCCGGGACGGCGTCGTCCTCGGCGAGGATCAGCGCGTGACCTTCGACGAGGCCCTCTACGCGATCACGCAGGGCTCGGCCTACCAGTACTTCGAAGAGGATCGCAAGGGATCGATCACGCCGGGCAAGCGCGCGGACCTCGTGGTGCTGGCCCAGGACCCGGCTGCGGTCCCCGTCGACGCGGTCGGCGAGGTCGGCATCGTGGAGACCTTCGCTCGCGGCCGGTCGATCTACGCGGCGGAGTAGACGTCCCGAAGCGGGGTTGGGCGCCTCCGAGCGGACATGCTACCGCTCGAAGCCCGACCCTGGATCGTCGACCGATCCCCGACGAGGACCCGCATGACCGACCTGCTGCCGCGCCCCCTTCGCTTCGGCGTCTTCCTGGCTCCCTTCCATCCGGCGGACGAACATCCGACGGAGCAGCTCCACCGGGACCTCGATCTCGTCCGGCATCTCGACGCGATCGGCTACGACGAGGCCTGGATCGGCGAGCACCACTCCGGCGGCTACGAGATCATCCCGTCGCCCGAGGTCTTCCTCGCGCACGCCGCCGCCCTCACGCAGCGGATCCGGCTCGGGACCGGCGTCGTGTCCTTGCCCTACCACAACCCGCTGATGCTCGCGGACCGGATCCTCCAGCTGGATCATCAGTCGCGCGGCCGCATCATGCTCGGCTGCGGACCGGGACAGCTGGTGACCGACGCCTTCATGCTCGGGATCGAGCCCGCGGAGCAGCGCCGCATGATGGGCGAGGCGCTCGAGGTGCTCGTGCCGCTTCTCCGCGGCGAGGTCGTCACGAGGAAGACCGACTGGTTCGACCTGCAGGAGGCCTCGAGCCAGCTTCCTCCGGTCCAGTGGCCGGCCCCGGAGATCGCCGTCGCGAGCGCGATCTCGCCGTCGGGCGCGATCGCCGCCGGCAAGCACGGCGCCGGCCTGCTCTCTCTCGCGGCGAGCGGCCCCGAAGGCTACGCGCAGCTCCCGAAACACTGGGACGTCTGCGAGGAGACCGCCGCGAAGCACGGCCAGTCCGTCGATCGCCGGCACTGGCGGCTCGTGGTGCCCATGCACATCGCCGAGTCGCGGGAGCAGGCGCGCCGCGACATGGCGCACGGCACGCTCCGGCTGGCCGGCTACATGGAGGCCCTCGGTGGCGTGAAGCCGCCCTTCGCGGAGTCGACGGAGACGATGCTCGACGCCTGGACGGGGCCCGGCCTGCCGATCTTCGGGAAGCTCACGTGCGGTACGCCCGACGACGCGATCGAGGTGATCG
>JBCCZJ010000122.1:0-11762 GCA_039187915.1 Myxococcota bacterium | reverse complement strand
CGTGGGTTCGAATCCCACTCTCTCCGCCATCGGGCGCCCTCCTCGCCGCTACGATCCGTCGAGTCGGCGCAGGTCGGCGCGAGCGCGATCCGCCCATGCGACGGCGCCGAGATCCGTCGCCAGGGTGCGGGCCTCTTCCAGCCGCGTCCGCGCGGCATCGGTCTCTCCCACTCGCTCGAGCCAACGGCCGTGCTCGCGAAGGACCTCGGGCCCGAATCCGACTTCGCCCGCCCGGACCGCGCTGACGGCCTCCTCGAAGCAGGCTCGCACTTCGTCCGGCCGATCCGCCCGATCGAAGAGACGGGCCGCGAAGCTCGACAAGTAGGGTCGAAAGGACGTGCCCTCGACGCGCTTCGCGCGATTCTGGACCACGCCGGCGACGATCTCGAAGGGGAGGCCGGTCGGCGTCAGGTGATCCTTGGCGAACTGCTCGAAGCTGAAGCCCGAGCCGAGAAACCGGCGGACGTCGAACTCGGTACACAGCGGGTCGATGCGCGCCGCCGTCCTCTCGAGCAGCGGCCAGTCCTGGCGAAGATCGTGCGCGACGCATGCCGTGAACAGGATCGTGGCGTGGGTGATCGCATCGCCGCGCTGTCGGGCACGAGCCTCGGCGACTTCGAGGGCCATCGTCGCGACGTCTTCCTCTCCGAGGGCGAGACTGGCGACCGAAGAGAACGCGAGGCAGACGTCACTCGCCTCCCACGTCGGAAGGAGGGACCGCGTCGGGGGGCCGGGGTCTCTCGCGAGGGCGAGCCCTCGCGCATGCGCCGCGTCGAATCGGCCGGACTGGACGTCGACGAGAATCGTGAGCGCATCAGCGAGATGGCACGCGCGCTCGCCGGATAGGCGGAGTTCAGCGAGCGCAGCATCGGCCCCGGCGAGGTCCCCGGACTGATGGGCCGCGAGCGCGCGCAGCGCTGCCAGTCGACTCTGGTCCTCCACGTCGGCTTCGGCATCGGCATCGGCATCGGCGAGGAATCGCTCGGCGCGCTCGATGGCGTCCTGGAGCGACGCGAGACTCTTCGGGAGTGCGACGAGCGCGGTGCCGTTCATGAGCTCGGTCTCGAAGGCGGCCGTTTGGCGCGCCTCGGTCGCGGGAATCCGGGCCAGGCAGTCGCGGACCGGCTCGGTCCATTCGAGCACTTCTTCCCACGCGAAGCGTTTCGAAGCCGCGCGGGCGACCTCGAGGTTCCAGCGCGCGGCGCGTTCCAGTCGGTCGACGTCGGACGCCGATGCCGCGGTGTGCCGCGCGAGGGCGCGAACGATCGAGGGCGGGGGGTCTACGTACGTCGTCTCGAGCAGATCCGCGATCCGTCGATGGGCCTCCAGGCGATCGTGGGATCCGATCAGGCTCAGCGCAGCCTCCTGATACAGCGCGTGAGCGAAGCGGCAGCGACCGGGGCGTTCGCCGTCGCGGACGAGGACGCCCGCTCCGAGGGAATCGGAGATCCACTCCGGGCCGGGGCGGCTCGCGGCGTCCATCGCTCGCTCGACCAGCTCGATCTCGAAGCGGATTCCGAAGAGCGCCGCGTACCCGAGCGCGAGTCGGATCTTCTTCGGAAGCCGGGCGACCTGCTCGGAGAGGATCGTCGACTCGCCTCGTTCCCCCGTCGCCGCGTCCTCGAAGGCGAGCTGCACGCAGTAGAGGGGAACGCCTTCGCTTCGTCGCAGGATCCGGGCGACTTCGTCCTGCGTCGTGTCGCGCTCACGGATCGTCGTCAGGACGGTATAGACGTCGGCGACCTCGAAGGGGGCGAGCTCGAGGCGGATCACTTCGGGCTGGAGCGCGAGCTGCAGGAGGCGCTGGTCCGTCGGGGACACGTCCCCGGGCCGGTAGCTCGCGACGATCAGCGTGTTCGTCTCGGCGATCCGCGGCTGGAGCATCGCCAGCGTTCCGATACTCGCAGGGTGCGCCCAATGGAGATCCTCCAGCACGATCAGCGTCGGCTGGTCGCGCACGGCCGCCTCCAGGCGCCGGCGGACCTCGCGGTGGATGCGGGCCGGCGGCGCGGCTTCGAAGTCGCCGCGCGTGTCCGCCCCCAGTCCCGACAGCACCTCGAGCCAAAGCCCCATCGGATCGTCGCGCGAATCGGGTTCGGCGCGCGCCTCGATGACCCGGTCACCATCGAGTCGGGTCAGGGCTTCGCGGATCAAGCGCGTCTTTCCCATGCCGGCGCGCGCCGGAATCACGACCAGACGGCCATGGCCCTGGCGCATCGCTCGGGTCGCGCGCAGGAGCTTCGCGAGCACTTCGTCGCGCGCGACGAATGGAGCGGGGCGAGGCAGTCGCTCGCCCGTTTCGACCGCCGTACAGGGGCCTTCGAATCGAAGGCCCTTCCCGCGAATCGTATGGATCCAGGAGCGCCCTTCGCCCGACGCGGAGAGGGCCTGGCGCAACGAATACAACGTGCTCGTCAGGATGCCGTCGGAGACGGCTCGATCCGGCCAGAGCGACGCGAAGACCTCGTCTCGCGAGACGATGCGATCGCGATGCCTCACCAGCAGGACGAGCAGGCGGATCGGCAGTCGGGGCAGGTCGACGGAACGCCCTTCGAGACGGAGCTCGAGCGCATCGTCATCGAGTTGAAAGGGGCCGATCTGAAAAAGCATGGTTCAAGCGACAGACGAGGACGTTGCGACGCGGCCCGCGAACGGAAACCTGGAAGGCAGCCTAGCAGGAGACCCGCGGGACATCGGCCCGGTGAAGCGCCACGGACGCCGGCCTCGGCTCTTCTATCGCATCCGAAACGGCTCGTTCGAAGCGCGAACGTCAATTCCACCTGAATTCGAGGCGACGTGCACGGCGGGTCCAACGCGAAGAGGCGCGCCCCGGCTACCTACGACCAGAAGAGGAGGCGCGCGCCGGACCGCCCGCCGACGGGTCGCGTCGCCCGCGTGCTCCGTTTCATCCTCTGCCTGTGTAGAAGGAGGCTCATCATGGATCCCCGGCGGCGCTCGAGTCTCTCGTTCGGTGGCTTTCCGGCTTTGGCGTTCCTGGCGCGGTGGGTTGCCGCGGCGACCCTCGCGACGCCGGTCGCGGCGCTCGATTTCGCCGAAGAGCCCCTCGTCTATCTCGAGGACTTCGAGGCGGAGACCGCGTTCCCCCTGACGCCCGAGATCGACCTGATCTCCGCGGGATCCCTGGTTTCGCCGCTCGTGGTCTCCGATCAGCCGGTGACGCTGACGGGCACCAGCGCCCGATTCTTCGCCGATCCGACGCTCGTTCCGAACAACGCGACGGTGGGGGTGGCGAGCGGCGGCCTCGCGCCTCTCGCCTTCGACTCCTTCGCGATGCGCGGGCGCTACTCGAGCTTCGCATCGACGGACGACGAGACCGGCTTCCTGGCGGTGGGCGCGGCTTTCGACATCGGGGCCGTCGTGGCCGCCGGTGTGAGCGCGATCCTGACGGTCGAGCCGAACGCGTCCGGCGCTCCGGTCGCCGCACTGCTGATCACCCAGAGTGATGGGTTCGGCGGCATCCCGATCGTTCAGTCGGTCTTGCTCTCGACGGCGAAGGCGACGGCGATCGCCGCGGGCGCCTCGGCCGAGCTCGACCTGTTGATCGACCGGGACCTCGGCACGGCGACGGCTTCGGTGGCCGTCGATGGATTCGCGGACACCGAAATCGGTCCCACGGCGCTCCTCCGGGTCGACGCACCCACGTTCCCGCTCGACTTCGCCGGTGCCATCGTCTACTCGGCCTCCGGCGGAGGAGAGGTCGAAGCCGAGCTCGAACGCCTCGCGTTCTTCCGAACCGTCGGATCGAGCTTCGTCGTCGACGAGACCGTCGATGCCGTCGATGCGAATCCCGGCGACGGAGTCTGTGAAACGGCCGGCGGGACGTGCAGTCTGCGCGCGGCCGTCCAGGAAGCGAATGCCGACTCGGACTGGAGCGAGATCCTGCTCCCGGCCGGCATGTATGGGCTCACGCTGGCGGGCGCCGGAGAAGAGCTGGCAGCCTCGGGCGATCTCGATCTTCGTGCCGACGTGATCGTGCGGGGCGCGGGCCGCGACACGACGCTCGTGGACGCCAACGGTCTCGACCGGGTCTTCGACGTCCCGCTGGTCCCCCAGACCGGAGGGGCCATCGTGCATCTCCACGACCTCACCCTCCGCGGCGGATCCGCCACCGGCTCGGGGGACGAGCAGGGCGGCGGCATCCTCAACTGGGGGCGACTCGAGGTCGCGCGCGGTCTCGTCACGGACAACGAGTCGGGTGGCGGCGGCGGCATCATGAACCACGGGGCGCTCGTTCTGAACGACACGATCGTCTCGGACAACCGCGCGGTCTCCGTAGGCTCCGGCTTGCCCTACGGAGGCGGGGTCTCGAGTCGAGCGGACACGTCCTCGATCCTTCCGGTCCGGACGACGATCCGACGCAGCGCGATCGTGCGGAACGAAAGCAACCCGCGCGGCGCCGGCGTCGAGTTGAGCGGCCTCGGCAGTGTGCACGTCATCGAGAACACGACGATCAGCGACAACGCGAAATCCGGCGGGTCGATCTTTCCCGTGTCGCAACTCTTCGTGAACCAGATCGAGCGGGTCGATCTCCAGTTCACGACGATCGCGGCGGGGGCTGCGGGCGGCAGTGCGGTTCAGCTGAACGAGATCAACGTCCCTCCCTTGGACATCGCCTTTCTGTCGGTCGCCCTGGACGGTTCGCCCGCTTGCGACCTCCCGTCGTCGCTGTTCTACGACGCGTTCTTTCCTGGCCCCTCGGCCTCCAGCGACACGACCTGCCTCTTCGGCAACGACTTCGGTTTTTCGTCGGGCGCGTCTCTCCAGCTCTCCCCCCTGGTCGCCGCGAACGGGTCCCTGGCGCGCGTTCCCCTCCTCGGGAGTCCGCTCCTCGACATCGACGATGCCTTCGTGACGAGCTGCCCGACCGTCGACCAGCTCGGCAACGCCCGCCCCGTCGAGGCCGACGGCGATGGTTCGCCGGAATGCGATATCGGCGCGATCGAGGCGCCCGAGCCCGGCTTCATCGGCGCGCTCCTCGTCTCCGCGCTCGGGCTGCTTTGCGGGGCGCGGCGCTTCGGACGTGGAGCGAGCGGCGAGGACCCCGGGCCGAATCGCAGCGGGCGGCGCTTCTTCTTCGCGTGGCTCGCGGGACCGTAGGTCGGCGACGAAACCGCCCGAAGGTCGGACCCGCCTTTCCTTCCCGGCAACGCCGATGATCGCCTGCGAAACCCCGCTCGCTCCCGGGACGCGTGAGCGCCATGCGCTCCCCGCGCGTCGCCCGGCCTGCGTCCCGGCTCGAACCGCGCAGGGACGCCTCAGCGACCGGCAGAGCGGAGCGCTACCCTGAGTGCCGCTTTCGAGGCCCTGGAATGGAGGGGGAGGGATGATCCGTCGAAGTCTCGCCGCGCTCGCGGTGCTGTTCCTGATGACCGGCGTGGGCTGCGCGACGTCGCCGCTCGGGCGCACGCAGTTCCTGCTCCAGTCGGAGACCGAGATGGCCGCCATGGGCATCGCCGCCTTCGACGAGATGAAGACGACGACGCCGCTCTCGACCAACGCGCGACAGCGGGCCTACGTCCAGTGCATCGCGGACTCGATCACGAACGTCCTCACGCCGCAGGACATGGGCGTCGTCGTGGTGCAGGGCTGGGAGACGGAGCTCTTCGCCGACGACAGCGCGAACGCCTTCGCGCTGCCGGGTGGGCGGATGGGCGTGCACACGGGTCTCCTGAACGTCGCGACCACGCCGTCGCAGCTCGCCGCCGTGATGGGCCACGAAGTCGGTCACGTGCTCGCACGGCACGGCAACGAGCGAGTCTCCCAGCAATACGCCGCCCAGGGCGGCCTCGTCGTCGCTTCGATCTTCACGGGCTCGCAGACCCCCGAGAGCCAGCAGCTGCTCTCGGTCCTGGGTGTCGGCGCGCAGGTCGGCCTGATGAAGTTCAGTCGCGACCACGAGAGCGAGGCCGACCGTCTCGGTCTCCGTCTGATGGCGCGGGCCGGCTTCGATCCCCAGGAGGCCGTGACGCTCTGGGAGAACATGAGTCGCGCGTCATCGGGTCAGCGGCCGCCGGAGATCCTGTCGACGCACCCGAGCGGAGCCACGCGGATCGCGCGGCTCAGCGCGGCGATGCCCGAGGCGATGCAGCTCTATGAGACGGCGCGCGCCCAGGGGCGGCGACCGAACTGCCGCTAGGCGACCCGCATGGCGTCCCGACGAGAGAGCGACGAGACCGCGCTGGCGGATCGGCTGGTGAACTACTCGGACGCGCTCGTCGCCGTCTCGTTCCTGGGTGTCTCCGGGATCGGCATCGCGATCGCTGATCCCGACATCCGCTGCACGATCGCGGACGGCGCCGGCTACATCGCGTGGGGCAACCTCGCGAACGGCGTGATCTTCACGGCGCTGATCCTGCTCTTCCGGCGTTGGGAGGCCGTCCTGCGCGCGGACGCGCCCCCGAGCGAGACCGTCGCGCGCTACACGCGTTGGATTCACCTGGGGCGGCTCGTCATCCTGTGGACCTCGGTCGTGATGGCATCGGTCCTCGCCTATCGCGCGGCCGACGAAGCCTGCGCGGCGGACTTCGGCGTGCCGGACGCGTCGGCTTTCCCCGCAACGGAGGCAACGGAGGCAGCGGGCGCGGCGGCCGAAGGGATGGACCGGCCGTGCGAGCTCGGATTGGCTCTGGTGGCTAGGGGCGGCTCCGGTAGTCTCGTCGCATGAACCGACTCGCCGCCGCCTGCTTCGCGATCGCTGCCGTGATCCATCTGATCCCGATCCTGGGCGCGCTCTCGGCGAGCCGCCTCGAATCGCTCTACGGCTTTCCCGTCGACGCGCCGAGCCTCGAGATCGTCCTGCGTCACCGCGCCGTCACGATCGCGCTCGTCGGCGCGCTCCTCGCCGTGGCGGTCGTGCGGCCCGAGCTGCGCGGACTGGCGGGGCTCGTCGGCCTCGCGAGCATGGGGACCTACGTGCTCTTCGTCCTGCTGGTGGGCGACGCGAACGCCGCACTCCTGCGCGTGCTCTACGTGGATCTCGTCGGGATCGTCGTCCTCGGCGCAGGCCTGACCTTCGATCGCGCCCGGCTCGCATGAGCGTCATCCGCTTCGACGTCCCGGGCCAGCTCGCATGATCGCGATCCGCGTCGACGCCCCGGGCCGGCTCGCATGACCGCGATCCGCGTCTACGACCCGGGCCGGGATGCGGCCGCGGTTCGCGCGCTCTTCGTCACGCTCCACGAGACGGAGCGTGCGATCGATCCGCGCATGCGGCCGAGCGAGGCGATCGCGGACGCCTATCTCGCGAAGGTCTTCGAACGCGCTCGGGCGTTCGACGGGGTCCTCTTCGTCGCGGAGCGCGCGGGGCGCGTCGTCGGCTACGTGAGCGTCTGGCGCCGCTACGTCTCGGACGAGCTCGACGATCCGCCGGGCGAGATGGGGTACGTGAGCGATCTGGTGGTCGATCCGGAGGTGCGCGGCGAGGGGCTGGGTCGCGCGCTGCTGCGCCGCGCCGAGGAGAGCGTCCGCGAAGCTGGTGTCACGACGCTTCGCCTGTCGGTCCTCGCCGGCAATCAGCGCGCGCTCGCGCTCTACGAGAACGAAGGTTTCGCGCCGGTCGAGCTCGACCTCGAGAAGCGGCTCGACGACGCGGGCGGGCGCGAAGCGAAGCGCGCGAGGCGATCGGCGCGGCCTGGCTAGCGCCGCAGACGGACGCCGCCGCGGTCGCAGTCGAGGCGGACCGGCTCGCCGCCGTCCGCGAAGTCGAAGCGATAGACGCGGGCGTCCGAACCCATGCTCGAGCCCGCGTGCGCTTCGACGGAAACGGTGTAGGTGGCGCGATCCTGCTCGAGGATCGAGCGGGCGCGATCGAGATCCGGGCACGCGCCCTCCATCATGACGAACTGCATGAGCATGCGCTTCGCCACGCCCAGCTCGCTCATGGACTGGGCGCGGAGCGCGTTCGCGAAGGCGCTGCGGATGATCCCGATCTCGTCGATCGCGCGGTCCGCCTCGATTCGTCGCTCGGCGTCGCCCGGGTTCTCCGCCTGGATCTGTCGGAAGAGGTGTTCGGCGCGGTCGAGCGGCGCGAGGCGTGCGCGGCCGCTCCGGCCGCTCCGGAGGCCCGCTCCGCCGAAGGCGTTCAGGGCCTGACGGGCCTCGAAGCTCGGCAGGCCGTAGCGAAGCTCGTCGGCAGCCATCGCACCGAGCGGATCGCCGCCATCGGGCGCCGTGCGGACGACCGCCTCGAAGATCGCGCGGGCCTCCGCGTACCGCGCGGACCGCTTCGCTGCCTGCGCGGCCTCGAAGCGGGCGCGTCGCTCCGGGTTGCCAAGGGACGGGCGCTCGGTGAGCGCGGCCGGGATCTCGGCGAGGAGATCGAGCTTCGCGACCAGGCGCTCTGCGGCTTCGCTGCCGACGTGGCGGAAGGCGCGGTAGAGGCCGGCATGGTCGAGACCGCGCACGCTGAGCGTCGCGTTCGCGACCAGGGTCGGTCGTCCCGCCGCGTCGAGCGTCATGGTCACGCCGACGGTCTGCGCCGGGCCGACGAGAGCAATCTCGACGGCGAGTCGCCCGCCGGTCGCATCCGGCGCGATCCGCAGCCGGCCGGCGTCGGTCAGTCGATCGAAGGCCGCGTCCCCCGCCGCGCGTTTCATCTCCTCGACCGGCATCGGGATCCAGTCCTCGCTTCGCAGGTCGATCGACGGAGCGACCTCGATCGCGTCGCGGGCCGCGGCGGGCGGCGTCCATCCGACGGCGAGGACGAGGAGCAGGATCGAAAGACCGGCCGGACCGAAGCGGTTCGAAAGACGCATGTCTCCGTTTCGGCGCCGGGGGCGGACGACCTGAGGCGCCGTGCTCGGCCGCGGACGCGGGTCGCCCGTGGGCGGCGCTGCGCGCGCGTTCCTGCGCGGAGGGTTCGGCGTGCGCCTGCGCGGAAGGCGCAGCGTGTGCCTGCGCGGCGGGCGCGGCTCGTGCGAGCGCGGAACGTGCGGCTCGTGCGAGCGCGGAACGTGCGGCTCGTGCGAGCGCGGAACGTGCGGCGCGCGATCGCGCGGGCGGCGCGAATGGATCCCCGACGTGGATTCGAACCACGATTCACAGATTCAGAGTCTGTTGTCCTGCCGTTAGACGATCGGGGATCGGCAGCAGGGCGGGACCGCCCTGCCGTGGAGCCGTTTTGTACCGGATGGGGGCCCGCTCGTCGAGGAGACGGCGCCGCTTCCGGTGCAACCGGACGAGCGGTGCATCGGCGCCCGTCGGCGGCGGGTTGAGTTCCCCGGGGGTCGGGCGTGCGCGCGGGGTGTGGCGGCCCTCGATCCGGTCTCGAGGTGCGCTCCGGCCCCACTTGCCGAGGGTGTATGGCTTCGGCCGCTCTCGTAGACTGCCAGCTCCCCGTCGATTCATCCGCCAGGAGCCCGCCGATGTCCGAGCCCGCCGTTCTCGCCGAAAAGGACGGTCATGTCCTGACCGTCACCCTGAACCGCCCCGAGAAGCGCAACTGCTTCAACTGCGAAGTCATGTGTCGGGTCTACGACGCATGGGTCCAGCTCGACGAGGATCCGGAGATCCGGGTCGCGATCCTGACGGGCAAGGGCGACACGTTCTGCGCCGGCATGGACCTGTCCGAGATTCCGAAGCTGCGGACGGGCAAGGCCGAGAACGAGTGGATGCAGCGGGTCTTCGACAACCCGGACATCACGATGGGCTGCTGGCTCAAGACCTATCGCCCGACGAAGCCCGTGATCCTCGCGGCGGAGGGCTTCGCGCGCGCCGGTGGAACCGAGATCCTCCAGGGCACCGACATCCGCGTCGCGGGCGAGAGCGCGATGTTCGGCGTGACCGAGGTCAAGCGCGGCCTCTTCCCGATGGCGGGCTCCGCGGTCCGTCTGCGCCGACAGATTCCCTACGCGGTCGCGGCGGAGATGCTGCTCGCCGGCGAGGACCTGCCGGCGCAGCGCGCCTACGACCTCGGCCTCGTGAACCACGTCGTGCCGGACGGGCAGGCGCTCGCGAAGGCGCGCGAGATCGCGGACCGCATCTCGAGCAACGGCCCCCTCGCGGTCGCCGGCATCCTCGCGACGCTCCGCGCGACCGAGTCGATGCCCGAGGCAGAGGCCTTCAAGATCGAGATGGAGCACGGCATGAAGGTCATGTCCTCGAAGGACGCCGTCGAAGGACCGAAGGCGTTCATCGAGAAGCGGCCGCCGGTGTTCACCGGGGAGTAGGCTTCCGGGCCGGGCGCCGGCTCAGAAGTGGAAGCCGATCCGGAAGTAGATCAGGGTCTCCTCCGGCCCCCCAGCGGCCGAGAGGCTGAGCGTGTTCGTCCGGATCAGCGGCGAGAAGAAGACGCCGCCGCCGCCGGTCGGATGCCACTCGTCGGATCCCTCGCTGTGGAAGAAGACGCGCCCCACGTCGAAGAAGCCGTGTACGCCGTAGTCGCCGGGCACGATCAGCTTCGTCCGACCGAGGACGATGCGCAGGTCGGCGTTGCCGAAGACCGCGGAATCGCCGGTCAGGCGCTGGGTGCGGAGGCCGCGATTCGTCGAATCGCCGCTGAAGAAGCGGCCGCCGCCGATCGTCGCGAGGTCGAAGTACGGGGTCGGGCCGAAGGTCTCGATCCCGCCGGCGCGCAGCGCCAGCGTCACGCGATCGCCCTCGCCGACGGAGAAGTAGCCGGCGATCGAGCCCCGGATCGAGGCGTAGCTGCTGCGCACGTCCCCGAAGAGCGGCGGCGCATAGCGCGCCTCCAGGTCGAAGAGGAAGCCGCCGGTCGGATAGCCGGCCGCGGGGTTGTCGAGGAAGGGGAGCTGGAGGTTGCCCTTGGTCGTCTCGACCGACGTGCGCGTGTCGTAGCGGAGGCCCGCGCGCAGATCGCCGACGAAGAAGTCGTGGTTCCCGTACGGGAAGATCGGATTCGGGGGCTGCGTCCCGCTCCCGTCGGGCAGGAAGCCATCGATCACGCGACGGCCGTTCGCGGTCCGTGAGAGGCGCAGGCCGACGCCGCCGCGCAGCCGGAGTCGGTCCTCCTCCATCGGGAGCACCGCGCTGACCGCTGCCTCGTAGAACTGGTTGCGCACCCGGAAGGCGCGGTCGTTGCCGCGGTCGCGCGTCTCGTTGCCGAAGCCGTAGAAGCGCAGGACCTCGATCCCCGAGTACTGGAGGTCGACCTGGGCGATGACCTTCCGGTTCTCGGGGCGGAACTGGCCCTGGTACCGGACGCGCGGCGCGTTCGCTTCGGTGGCCCAGCCGACGCCGAGGCTGTGCTTGCTCGACCAGGGGTCCTTGCGGAAGCCGTAGCGCGTGTGGGCGACGGCGGCTCCGAGGAAGACGCCGACGTCGGGCTGGAAGCCGAACTCCGGGAGCGGGATCGTGTCGCTGCCCCAATCGCGCGGGGGGACGTCCTCGACGTCGACGAAGCCCGCATCCGGCGGCGGCGGAACGTAGGGCCGCCGGTCGACCCGCGTGTTCGCCCCGAGTCGGATCGTGGCGCGATCTTCGGGGTCGTAGATGCGTGTATGGGTGCTGCCCTTCACGTCGATCGTCTTGGCGTCCGCTTCGACGATCGCGCGCAGACGAATCCAGCCCGGGCCGCCGCGGACGACGCCGTCGGCCGCGCCTCCGCCGAGATAGAGCCGGACCTCTTTCGTCTCGCGGTGATCGAAGGTGCGGTCGAAGACCGGGGCCGACCCCGCGTCGGCGGCGGCATGGACGGTGACCCGCATGCGGTCTTCGTCGTCGTGCACCACCTCGACGCGTTCCGCTTCGTCGGAGAGACGGACGTCGACCTCGCGCGCGAGATG